>RFFQ01000137.1 GCA_003697105.1 Gemmatimonadota bacterium
CACAACATCCTCCTTGTAAATTAAAATGAAAATTGTCCACAAGGAAAATGTGGTGAAACCCGAATTTTAGCAACTCAATGAACTTTTAAAACAGGTTCTAAGGGATTAAATTAGTCCCATAAATTTTTTTTTCAAATTTTATCAAAAATCTGCTTGACATGCAAGCATAATTTATGATAGTATGCCTTTAATCGAATACTTCAAGGTTTAAAGTTATGCGCGACGAAGCCTATCTCCGAAAACAACGAATCATTCACCTCTTATTGACAAACCACTATGGGGTCACCTACGAAGAAGTACGTCACCACTTACATCAAGATGGTTTTGAAGTGAGTACCCGCACCCTTTACCGCGATTTTAAAGCCCTGCAAACCCACCTGCCCTTGCTCCAAGATACTGATAAAGCAACGCGGCAAACACGCTGGCGAATTGATCCCGAAATGAAGCGAGTTCCCGGGGTCTTCACCGATCTGGAATGGCTCGCGCTGTGGTGTAACGGTCGATTTTTTCTGCAACAGGCGGTCTTTCCCACGACGACCCGTCAGGCACTCGCCAAAATTGAAGAGCGACTCTCTCCCGAAACCATCCAACGGATCAACCGCTTGAGTGAGCAGTTATTAACCCATCCGCGCGTGACGCACACGTCACTTGAACATCCCTCACCGTTTTTACCGGAATTGATTGACGCCATGACTCAGAATCGATGCGTCCAAATCCGATATTTTAATACCCGTCAAAATGAGACCAAGATTCACAAAGTAGCTCCCGTCCGGCTCTGCACCTTTAATGATTCCCTCTATCTGTGGGCGTATTCGTACCGTCGGGAAGCTCCACGCACATTTTCGCTGGCAAATATAGACCAGTTTCAACCGTTGGATGAAAAATCGGACGCCGAAATCCGGGCGCAGGTGAATCAGTTTTATGCCTATGCCTTCGGGATGCTCGGCAGTGCGGATCCGGTACGCCTCAGCATTAAATTTGATGCGACAGTGGCGACTCATATCCGCTGTCGAAATTGGAGTCGGCTCGATCCGGAATTTCAGGACCATAACGACGGCAGTATGACCTTAACGGTCACGGTTGCCGTCCCGGAGGAACTGTGTAACTGGTTGCGCAAATATGATGGTTATGCCGAAGTGTTGGAGCCGTTGTCTGTGCGAGAGGCGTTTATCGCTCGCATTCGACAGTCAGCAGAACGATATCAACTTTTATAAAAATAAGTGACCGGATTTGTCACTTGAGCACGTTAAGCTCAGCGCAATGTGACAGATTCCATCACACTCAACACCTGAAAACAACATGAGAACAACATGGCGAAACGAATTTTAATCATGACGTTGGGCACCGGTCGCGGCGTTGAAAATGGCATTGCCAAGTGCATCCAGACCTTCAACCCGGATGTGGTACGCTTTATCACCACCCATCAGGGTAAGGAAACCATCCCCAAAGTGGCAGAAGCATTACAAACCTTGTATCAGTTGGAGATGCCGCAGGTGGTCGAACCGGTGATGCTGGAGCGGGAATCTGACGTAAATTTAACCTACCGCCAGAGTATTGCCGCCATTGATGAGGCGTTGCACGAGGACTATTCTCCCCATGAAATCTATATTGATTTCACCAGCGGCACGAAAGCGATGTCCGTGGGGATCAGCCTCGCGGCGTTTATGCGCGAATGCCCGCAGATGGTCTATATCGGCGGGTTTGATCGGGATGAAAACGGGCGTGTGATTACCGGCTCGGAAACGATCATGAGTTTTACCCCCACCATTGTTTTTGCCGGCTATAAGGAAAAACTACTCAAGCAGATGTTCAATCACTACCAATTTGAAGCCGCTACCCAACTGGTGGATAATGTGTTGCAGACGGTACCCAATCCGGCGGTTCGCCAACCGTTTGAAACTCTCAAGTGGATCATCGCCGGCTATGCCCACTGGGATAAATTCGATCATCAAGAGGCAAAACAGAACTTTGATAAGGTCTCTCGCGAGGTCTTGGAAACGTGGGGATTGACCCAGAATGTCGGTTTTCTCAAACGAATCGTCGGGAAACAAGAAACAATAAAACAGTCCCCAGCGGAATCTTTGCCGGCGACCCAGCGCTCTATCCCGGAACTCATCCCGGATTTGCTGGAAAACGCCTACCGACGCGCTCAGGAAGGAAAATATGACGATGCTGTTGCTCGTTTATACCGCTTGATGGAACTGATCGGGCAAATGAAACTAGCGGAATATGGATTTGACACCGGCGACATCGATGTGAACCGATTTGAGGATGAGACCTTGAAAGCCAAATATGAAGCGATGCGCTCGCCTCGCACAAAAAAAGTGCAAATCGGACTGGCGAAAAATTATGAATTATTGCGGGATTTGGGGGAAGAAGAACTCGCCGCCATCTATCTGGATGACCCGAAAATGCAAGGTTTGCTCAATCAACGAAATAATTCCATTTTGGCGCATGGTTTAACACCCATATCCAAAGACGATTTTGAAAAATTTTATGAAAAAGTTTGCACCTTAGCGGAAACGCTGTTACCCAATTTGAATGAAATGAGAAAACAAGCTGAATTTGTAACACTTTAACGGAGAACAAGTGATGCATAGCATAACCTTTGAATGTGAAACCATTACCCCCATGTTTATGGGCAGTGCCGACCCCAAAGATGTGGAACTACGCGCTCCCAGCATTAAAGGCGCTATGCGCTTCTGGTGGCGTGCCATGAATGCCCATCTGAGTTTGGACGAACTGAGAAAACAAGAAACGGAGATTTTTGGAGGTGGAGGTAACAATGGAAGAAAGAGTAATGTTATAATTCGAGTTCAATATAACAATCCTCCAAATATCAGGAGCGACTTTAAAAATTACTATAAATTAAATTGGTGCTTTAAAGGGAAATTAAAAGGTGATCATGCAGGCATTGGATATTTGCTTTATTCTATGGATTTAAACAAAAACGAGTTTATTGATGTAGGATATCAATTTAAGATTGTAATAAAATCGGCTAGTTCAGATGCTTTGATTCAAGCTCTGTCAGCTTTTTGGTGTGCTATATACTTTGGGGGTTTCGGTGGACGTTCAAGGCGAGGGGGAGGAAACCTAGAAATTCTTAGAGTAAATACAAAACA
>RFFQ01000138.1 GCA_003697105.1 Gemmatimonadota bacterium
ACCATCAGTTTGACCCACAGCTATGATGCCGACCTCGATATTTATCTGATTAGCCCTGCCGGTACGCGCGTGGAACTCTCCACCGATAATGGCGGGAGTGGTAATGACTATCTCAGCACTGAATTTGATGATGAAGCAAGCACGCCGATTACCAGCGGATCGCCACCCTTTACCGGCACCTTCCGGCCAGAAGGTGCGTTGAGTGCGCTAGATGGGGAATCTATTACCGGGGATTGGACACTAGAAATTACCGACCAATACAACTTGGATGGGGGTACACTAACCATATTTGCCCTCGACCTCCGTTACATCGACCCGCAACCCGGGACTGCCCTCGATTTTGATGGGATCGATGATGTGGTCACGGTGGCAGATAACAATGTGCTCGATTTAAGTTCCAGCGGAACATTAGAAGCCTGGATTTATCCCACTGTCACCAATAATTATGGCGGGATCATTCATAAAGGGGATCAACCCGATTTTAGCGATGAAGCCTATACCTTACAACTATGGAATGATGACCGGGTAGCGTTTGCGATTGTCAATTCCGGTGGTACCAGCCAAACCCTATTTTCCACCTCCACATTGACGGCGAACCAGTGGTATCATGTCGCAGCAACGTGGGATGCCAGCGGGATGTCTATCTACTTGAACGGTACATTGGATGCCTCGAACAGTACCGCGATAACGGCACGGAACAGTGCCGGAGGATTGAATATCGGTGCCCAATTGAATGATGCCAGTTATCCCTTTAGCGGGCAAATTGAGGAAGTCCGGTTGTTTAACACCGCCCGCACACAAAGTGAGATTCGCGAAAACATGCATCTGACGTTGGGTGGCTTCGAGACCGGTTTAGTTTCCTATTGGCAGTTGAATGATGCCTCCGGTTCCACTGCCCGCGATGTAAAAAATGCACAGGATGGCACGCTCAACAACATGAACAATGTGGATTGGGTGACCTCAACAGTTGCAACGGGTGGCGGTACCAGCAACACCCAAACACCCCCGACTGGTGCCAGTGCTATCACCTTTACCGGCACAGGAATAGTGGCAAATTTTACGGCGAATTCTGCCGCCGACCCCATCGTTGCTACCCGGATCAATCTGATGCCATACGCCCCACCAACCGGTCAGGATACCGTTTTTGGCAGTCAGTATTGGGTGATCAATCGCTTTGGGAGTGGCACGTTCAGCGCCAACATGGATTTTACGCTGGCAGATGATCTGAATGCCGTCGATGCCGCCAATCCAAACCGTATCCAACTGTTTGCGCGGGGGAACCGTGAATTTGGTACATGGACATTGGTTGCCAACGCCACTGCAGTCAATGAGTTGACCGAAACGGTCACCTTTAACGGGATAACTCAATTTGACCGGCAATTTGTGATCACCCGTTCGACAGATATGTATTATGCCAGCAGCACAACAACCCAAAATTCAAATAATGTGTTACAAAACAGTCTCGATCAGCAGATCATTGGGATCGAAATTGTGATGGATGGGACAACAAATCCCCTGAGTGTTACCCAGTTTGACCTGAACACCACCGGTACAACGAATACAGCGGACATCGCCAATGCGAAAATCTATTACACCGGTACATCCAGCACCTTTTCCACCACCAACCAATTTGGCTCGACCATTGCCGCACCGAACGGTTCGTTTACTATTACGGGGTCTCAGGCACTTAGCGACGGGACAAACTACTTCTGGTTGACCTATGATGTTACTGCTGGGGCAACAATCGGGAATCAAATCGATGCGCAGTGTACCGCCTTTGAACTAAACGGTACACGTACCCCCACGGTCACTGCTCCTGCCGGTGCACGCACCATTGTGGGGACTCCCGATGATTTTCCCGGTTACGCGCTTGATTTTGATGGCGTGGATGATAATGTCCAAATCCCAGACGATAATTCACTCGATTTAACCAGCACGTACACCGTCGAAGCGTGGATCAATCCGGTCAGTTGGGGTGAAAATAATCGAGGACGGATTGTAGATAAAAATGTGTACCGGTTTATGCTTCGCAACAATGGCAATTTATGGTGGCGCAGTACAACCGGCGGTTCGGTGCGTACCTCATTTAACAATGTGATTAATTGGAACCAGTGGCAACATGTGGCGGTCATCTGCGATGGGAGTTCGGTGGAATTCTATGTCAATGGGGTACTTAGCAGTAGCGGACAATCCGCATTAACCCTAAGTGCGAGTACCAGTAACCTCTACATCGGCAATAATGGCGGCACTAATAGCACTTTTGAAGGGAAAATTGATGAAGTTCGTATTTGGAATACCGCCCGCTCGGTGCAAGATTTACGCGAAAATATGCACTTGACCCTCGTAGGGACGGAACCCGGTTTGGTTAGCTACTGGCAGTTTAACGAAGGAACCGGCTCCACGACAAGCGACCCCATCAGCGGCAACGATGGTACCCTCAATAACATGGATGCCGCCGATTGGGTAGCTTCTACGGTTGCCACCGGCGCTGGTGCCAGTGCGACCGCCCAACCAGCAACGGGTGCCAGTACCACCACATTTACTGGGACGGGTGTTTCCATGCGATTCACCACAAACACCGCCTCTGACCCAATTGTGGTGACCCGAATTGATCGGACACCGAATCTCGTTCCAAGTGGTACGTTCACCGTGTATGATTCGCAATATTGGGTGATCCATCGCTATGGATCCGGCACATTTGATACCGATTTGATCTTGACCGTTGCCGAAGATTTGACCTCTCTGGAAGCCGCTTACCCCGAACGCCTTAGCCTTTACCGGCGGGATGCCACCTCAGATGGGGCGTGGACATTAGTCGGTACCGGAACAGAAGTCAATGCGGCAACCGATGAGGTCACGTTTAGCGGTATTACCACCTTTGGGCAATTTTTGGTAGTGCGAGACATTTATAATGTCAATATTTGTGGGAATGTGACCGCAGATTCCAGTTGGGTTGCAGATACCGTGCGTATCTCCTGTGATGTGACGGTATTGGATGGGGTCACATTGACCATTGGCGCCGGTACATACGTGGAATTTCAGGATCATTATAAATTGAATGTCCAAGGGCGACTTTTAGCCAGCGGTACGGCGACGGATTCGATCACCTTTACCGTGCCGGTAGCCCAGCAAAGTACCGGTTGGCACGGTATCCGGTTCGATCAAACACCCGCAACCAACGATACCTCGCGCATTCAGTACTGCAAATTTGAGTACGGTCATGCCACCGATGGGAATCCGAATTATCCCGATACAGAAGATGATCATGGCGGTGCGTTGTTTGTTAAAGGGTTCTCAAAATTGATTGTGGAATACTCGCGGTTTGTGAATAATCAAGCTGAATTTGGCGGCGCAATCATGTTGCGTGATACGTCTAACATTGTTATTCGCAATTGTACGATTAGCAACAACCAAGCAACCAGTTCCCTGCCGTTTTTTGGATCGATGGGGGGTGGCATTTTTTGCTATCGCTCCAGTCCAATTCTCAGCTATAACACGATTGTCAATAATTCGGCAGATTGGCATGGAGGTGGTGTTGTCTGCCATAGCGGATCAAATGCAACGATTACCAACAATACAATCGGGTATAACGTCGCCAATGCCTTTTATGGAGGCGGTCTCGCGTGCTTTTTCGATTCCGATCCCGTTTTGACCAATACAATTCTATGGGGCAATACCTCTGCCGCTCTGGATAGTAACGAGGCATACATTGCCGAATTTGATTCCGATCCGCTCTTCATCAATTGCAACGTACAAGGCGGTATTTTTGACCCCGAAGGACGCCGGATCAAATCCAATCGAGCCACATTACGAGGAGGACATTTACGCCACGCCGATAATATCGATGCCGACCCCATGTTTGTCCGCCCACCCGCCGGAGCAGGTGTTGATTATAATGGCTTAGCCGCCGATTGGTCGTTAGTGGCAGAATCCCCCTGTATTGATGCCGGTTTTGAAGGTGATGTGCCACCCCCCGGCGGAGAACCCCGCGTTGATATGGGTTCGTATGAGTTTGTTCCCGACCGGTCCCAGTCAGTACAGGGCTTGGGCACCTCACTCGATGAAAATTTCATCCGCGGTACCGGATCAGCCATTGCCGCCACGGCTGGAACAATAGATGCCAACGTGGAATTAGTATTGGAAGACCCCCCGTTGCCGGAGTATCTCCCTCATGTGGCGCGGTTTTGGCGAGTCGAGATCGATCAGCACTTACGAATATCGCCGTGCGCCTATTTACGATTTTATTATCCAAGGAATGCCTCCGCGGCATTTGAAGGCGCACCTACCATCTATCACCGCCACGGTAAAATCTGGTATCCCCTACCGACTTCCACGGAGCAAACCGTCGGACAGTCACATTATGTCCAAACGCTCCAACCCGTTTGTTCGTTTTCTGAATTTACTGTTGCGGATCAGCCGCCAATGTTTGATATTAGGGTCGATACCGAACCCTTGCTGGATCATCCATCGTCCGGTCAAGTGGAGCATTGTTTAGCCGTTGAGGTTGATCAACAAGGCATTATCTATGAAACTACCATCACCGACCCGGTTGTCGATGTGAATTACTACGTCTCACCGGATTCTATCGTGAACGTAACGGATATGGTGACGGTCAGCGCACCGGCAACGATGGATGGTTTAAGCACCATCTGCCTTATGTATGACTTGAATGACCCTCGCTTGCCGGAAACCGACTACGTGACCCTACGAGGCGAATTTCAGATAGCTGGGCTGAATTTGTCACCCCAAACAGTTGACTTTCGGATTTTTGTCCTAGATGCCGAGAACGAATTTCAAATTGCGGATTTCAACGGGGATGGCTGTGTGGAAAGCACAGATTTGCTGACCTTGCTTTACGCTTACGGCTCGCAACCGGCAGATGACAATTGGAATTCGCAGGTAGATATTGGGGTCGCCGGTGTATATGATGTTATCGGGCGTGATGCCCAAGTGGGCTTTGCGGATTTACTCCGCTTTGCCAGTTACTATGGGATGTGTGATAATGCGCCGTTGGTGTGGCACATGGCGCCCGAAATGATGCCGGCAAAACATGCCGGTACAACGAAAAGCGCGCTCCCGCATCTGAATCTGCAACCCCAGCGGGTCTCCCCCAACCGCATGAGCGTGGATCTGGATGTGGCGGCAGTTACAGACCTGTATGGAGCAAGCCTCAACCTCCACTACCCAGCGGAGCAATTGCGCGTGGTGCAGGTCACAGAAGGGGATTTCTTGCAGGCAGAGGGTGTCCCAACCTTCTTTTACCAGCAGGCAGAAAATGGTGTCATTCAAATCGATGTCGCTCGGTTGGGGAATGTGAGCGGCAAGCCGGGAACAGGCACGTTGGCACGGGTCACCTTTGACGTGTTACGTGGCGGCGAATGGTCATTAGAGGTCCAAGCGGTAAATGCAGTAAATGCGGATTTTCAATCGCTAAACCTGCAAAGCTATCGCTTACAGGGTAATGCCGGTGAGCCGCTAAAACCGGCAATCCCCCAACAGTATGGTCTCGCCCAAAATTACCCGAACCCATTCAATCCGGTGACAACAATCCGGTACCAACTCCCGCAGAATGATGTGGTCACGTTGCATGTGTACGATATTGCCGGGCGGCTGGTGCGCCGGTTGTTGGAACGCGAAGTTCAGGAGGCGGGCTACTATCGGTTACAATGGGATGGAACGGATGACCGTCACCGCCCGCTTTCATCGGGTATGTACATTTATCGCTTGGAAACACCGCAGTTTCAATCGACAAAAACCATGATGTTACTCCGTTAATTGAAAGGATAGGCATGGCAAATTACCCGTATCAAATCACCACGGAACTGTTTCAAATTCCCCATGAGGATACGTTTTTACTCTATTCCCCCCTCAAGCGGGTGGCATTTCGGGTCAACGAGGCGACAATTGACCTGTTAGTGCGTATTCAACGGCAGGAAGAACTTCCACAAACGCCGTCGGTGCAAAAAACCCTCACGTTTTTTGAAGAGATTGGGATTCTGAACGGTGAGCCAGACCAACGACCCGCTCATGCCGCCCCACCGGGGAGTGAGTTTCGTCCTACGACCGTAACGCTCTTTCTCACATCGGAATGTAATCTGGGTTGTGTGTACTGTTATGCCAATGCCGGTGTACAAAAGCTGTTTTTATCGTGGGATATCGCCAAAGCCGCCATTGATTGGGTAATTGAAAATGCACGAGCCACGGAAAAAGATAAAATTTTGCTCGATTTTCATGGCGGGGGTGAACCAACCCTCTGTTGGGATGTACTCACGCGGAGTGTGGAATATGCCGAAGCGGAAACCCAAAAGTATGGGCTAAAGCTGGATGTATCATTGGCATCGAACGTAATGATCAACCACAAACAGGCACAATGGATTGTAGAACATGTCCACTCCATGACCGTTTCGATGGATGGAATGCAAGACATTCAGGACTTACAACGCCCAACAGTTGCCGGAAACGGCTCATTTGAGCGCGTGGTGAGCATCCTTAAGTTTTTTGATACCCATGATTTTAACTATGGCATCCGAGCAACCATCACCCATTACAATGTGGAGCGAATGACCGAAATGGTGGAATTCTTCGCGGCGACATTCAAAGCCACTCAATGGAATTTTGAACCCATGTTTGCCGCCGGTCGGGCGTTAGTCACCGGTTCCCCCGAACCGTTTGAAGAGGTGTTTATTCGGGAGTTTCGGCGGGCACGGGAACGCGCGAAAGAACTGGGACGAAATCTCGCCTATTCCGGGAATATGATCGAACGTATCTCCAACACGTTTTGTGGTGCGCCGGGCAAAAATTTCTCGATCACGCCGGATGGCTATATCAGCGCCTGTCACGAAGTCAATAAAGCCACCGACCCCAAAGCCAATCTGTTTATTTATGGGGAGTACGACCCAGAAAAAAAGACATTTGTGATCCATACCGATAAACTGGATCGCTTGCGCACGTTTACGGTCGATCAGGTCGAATATTGTGACGGCTGCTTTGCCAAATGGCACTGCGCTGGAGATTGTGTGGTTAAAGTGGTCAAAACAACGGGGGATTATCACAAACGCACTTCAGAATACCGCTGCCAAATGAACCGGGAATTGACTAAAGACCGCATTCTGGAACTGGCAAACCACCGGATTATGGTTTCTTTGGAAGAAGATGATGTGTTTTTGCTAAACCCCACAGCGGCTCAGGTACACCAATTGGTCGAACAAGGCTATCCTCGGGAGGCAATCATCGATGAAATGTGTTCCTTCTATCCAGAGATGTCCCGAGATGTGATCGAGGCAGATGTCGGTGAAATTTTAGCAGACCTTGCCGAAATTGGTATGTTATCGGATATTTCAACATTGTAACGGGCTGTAACCACCCTAAATTTGAGGTAGGCATGTCTGATGAAAAACGACCTGATGATCGGTTAGGTCGCGTTGAAAAATCACGCGCTCCAGCAGATCGTCCGCGGGATCGGCAAACCCCTGCCCCCCCGGAGCAAAAATCGCTAGAGCGTGACCCGCGCTTACATCGCCGTGAGGAGGAACGGCGCCCCCCCCGCCGGGAGTATATCCGCAAACGCGAACACGACACCAACCCTCGCCGGGATTATCTGCCGGATTGGCAGGATCAAGATGTCCCGCGTGACCCCAGACAACACCCGGCTTTGGAACGAAACGTAACCCCAGAGCCGTTGGAGCGGGAAGCAGAACCCCGTCCCGGAGGCCGCCCCCGTTACGAAAAACCAACGGTACGGCGGTATAGCGGTCCCAAACGCGGTGAAGGTGATATCCGGTGCAGTGTTTACTGTGCCAGTCACGCGGGTGATTGGCAGGTTCCGTGTCCGCCGCAGTGTTTGTCGGTGAACTTTTGCCCCACACAATGCGGATATTATGTTTCCTGCCCCTCTGATGCCCCGGGCGGCGGCTGCTCTCCACAGGTGATTTGTAGCCCGGATTCATGTAGCCCAGTTTGTGCCTCGAATTAGTGGCAACCGTCATGGTGAATCTGTATTTCCGGTTTTGGGATTTACAACTACGCCTCTGTTTGGGGGATAACCACCTGAAACCCTTTCTGGTGGCACTGTGGGGAATGTATCAAAAAACCGTGTTGCAGTCCGGTGTGACGACACTAACCTACCATCTCCAAACGGATTCATCCGACGGACGAACACGCTATGCTCTACAAGTTGAGGAGAATGAGCCTAGCCCGTGGGTCTCTTTTGATGATATTTTTGGGTTATTAAACCATCAATTAAGCTATAACTTGATTAATACCTGTGTGTCCCGGTGCTTGTTTCACAGTTCGGCGATAGTAACCCCGGACGAACAGGTGATCATGTGTGTGGGCGATGAAGAACAAGGGAAAACATCTCTCGTATTAGGGCTTGTGGAGCGAGGCTATCGCTTTTTTAGTGATGATATTGTCGCGTTAAACCCTGAAACCACTCAGGTAGAACCCCTTTTAGTCGGTTTGCCGGTGGAAAAGCACACTCTGGAACGATTTCCGTCATTTGCCGGTCTGAAAACGAAAATGCCGTTTCTCCAGTTGAATCACGGGATTCCCTGTGCCGAACCGGCGGCTTATCCGATTTCCCGTGTGATTTTTGTCGAACGGGCAATGGAAGGGGAAACGCAACTAAAACCGGTCTCCCTAGCGGAGGCTGCCGGGTTGTGGTTTCAAAATTGGCGCAACCATTATCTCTACCGGCAACCACCGCTGGATGTGGTAGCCGGTCTCGCCCAACAGACCCCGGCATTTCGATTAACACAGGTTGATTTGAACCATGCCGTGGAGCAGATCGAACAACTCGAAACCGGTAGGGGATTTTTGCCCTAATAACTCTTGTTGGGGGTCTATACCCGTGATTTTTACCGCGCCTTTTCCGCCGGGGGTTGGATGTCTGGTCTTGCCCAAAACCCAGAATTAGCAACGATCTTTTTGCTGGCTCAACCCCAACGCCGTGAAGAGACCTATCAACAGCTTGTTCAATACGTACAAGTGGGATTAAATTGGCAGCGTTTTTTACGGCAGGTCGAGGTGTTACGGTATGCCGCATGGTGTGGTCATCAATTTGCAGGATATGGTCTGGAGAAAGCAATACCAGCAGACGTTTTGGCATATATTCGTGACCAATATGTCTGGAATGCCTACCGGGGCAAGGTGCTTCTGAATGCCGCAAACGCGGTGACGGACACGTTGAAATCCGCCGGGTTAGATGTTCTCTGGTTAAAAGGAATTGCCGCGGCTTCGTTATGTTACGGGGATATACGCCTCCGGCCCATGATGGATGTTGATCTCCTCATCCGGGAGGACCAGATACATCTGGCACACGATCTGTTAATAAATGCCGGATGGGGGTATGCGGGAGCACCGCGCGACGTTTGGCACTATCGATCTTATCAGATACATACGTATAATCATGCTTATCAACGGGTTGTGCCGGTGGATTCTGGAATGGAGCGGGTTTGGGTGGAACTCCACTGGCGTCCGGCAAGCCAACGGCTTGTCCCCCAACTGCCTCCAGACGCATTTTGGGACGCAGTCGGTGTGGCTAAGGATACCCAGCACATGGAAACCCTTTCTCCCGAAAATTTTTTGATACATCTATGTATTCACCAAGCAAAATCAAATTTTCGCGCGCACTTGAGCCGTTTAGACCTCGCACTGCTGGTGGATCAATATGTCATGGATTGGGATCAAGTTGCCCGCAAAGCAGAAAAATGGGGATTACAACGGATGGTCACCGCCGCATTAACAGATGTGCAAGTGGTATTCGGAAGTAAGATTCCGCCGATCGACCAATCAGCGAGGCTATCGCTTGGGGTGAGATACCTCCAGCAACAAGGACGGAAAGCCACTTACACGTTGTTAGATCGATTTGACATTACCCCCTACCAATTGCTCTTTTTGGAGAGATGGTCAGACCGATTTCGGTTTTTGGGGTCCGTGTTGTTTTACCCCAATTCACATGACCTAAAGCGATGGGCATTATCCCCCTCAACTCAAATATTATATATGATCATAAAACCGGTTCGTTTATGTGTTACGCTTTTCGTGAGGATTTTTAGCTTTGTATTTCGGTAATGGTAAGAATTATCCAGTAGAAGTCACAACATCGTCATATCTTGAGGCGGATTTTGATGTCCGCAAATATGTACGGATGTTGTGGCGACGGCGGTACATCGTATTGCTGTTATTTGTGCTTATTTTTGGGTTTAGTACTTATCGTGCACTAACCCAAAAAGTAACACCGGTGTATCGATCGACGGTTTATCTCGAAGTGGATGAAAAAGAGACGAATATCCGTCTTTTGCCGCAGTTCAGTTCGGTGCGGCAACAGTCCATTTATTGGGGGAGTCCGGAAGGAAAAATTATTGCGGAGGTGTTGAGTACTTCTGTCATTGAAGAAGTCGTTCAAATGCTGGATTTGGATAAAGCCGTGCATTCCATCTCGCCCAATTTATCCTTTTCGATGACGAATATTCAGAGCCACAATGCCCCGTTGGGGACCTATCGCGTCCATATTTTAGATAATCAGCATTATGTGGTTTACGATACCGCCAATCGCGAACTGGGGCGAGGCATCAGCGGGGTACCCTTTCAGCATGAATTTTTTGAGTTTACCATTTCCAACATTGAGGGACCGCCCCAAAGTGAATTTTATTTTACGTTGTACCCGCTTCAGCGAGCGGTCAATTCGGTGAGAGCCGCCACCCATGCCCAAGCAACAACACGGGCGGCAATTCAGGATAATGTTGCTGGCGGAGGAATCGCCGGAGCCGCCAGTGCCAAGCGCTCCCGTAAAGATGCGGCGATTCAGGATGCGGGCATTGTTCAAGTGGATGTGTATTGGCAAGACCCCGAAACGGCTACCCAAATCGCCAATGCTCTGGCAGACGTGATCCGGCATCGCGAACTCGAAGATAAACGGTTAGAACATACCAAAACTCGGGAATATATCGAACGTCAGTTGAACACTTATACCCAAAAATTGAAGGCGTCAGAAGAAGCACTCCAGACCTATAAAGAGCAAAATCGAATCTATGAATTGGATGCAATTGCTCGGGATGTCACCTATAAAGTGTTTGATATTGAAGCTGAAATCAGCCAAATTCAAGCCGAACGAGAACGAATTAAGCTCTTTCGGGAAAAAGTTACCAGTGGCTTACAACCGGAAGATTATTTGTTGATTAGTGCGATCCCATTTCAAGATGAGGAAGGTTACGGATATTGGGATGTACTCAGCCAATTGACCTCGCAATTGATGGAGCTTGAAATCCAACTTCCGCTAAAGTTAGAGGAAATGACCGAAAACCATCCCGACATTATCGCCTTAAAAAATCAGATCCAACAAGTTCGGTTGCGATTGCAACAGCAAGTTGATGCGCGGCTTACGATGCTGGATTCCCGCGAAGAAAGCCTCCGGCTACAACTGTTGCCGTACCAACAGCAACTGGAAACCTTTCCGTTGAAAGAGGTTGAACTCGCCCGGTTGGAACGCGAATTTCGACTCAATGAGGAGATTTATTCCCTCCTCACCCGCCAGCATGAACAAACCCGGCTGGCAGAAGCCGCGATTGTTAATGATATTCAGGTGTTAGATTATGCCAGTATCCCAACCGCCCCGATTGGTGGGGGACCCAATCGCCAAAAAGCCATTTTACTGGGGGCACTATTGGGGATCGGTGTGGGGTTAGGGGTCGCATTTCTCCTGGAATTTCTGGATAATACCATCCGTGAAACGGATGAGATTGAACGCCACATCCAATTACCGGTTTACGGTATGATCCCCCAAATAGAATCTATCAAAAATGGCCGGCGGACTCATAAAGCAAAAGCAAGATTTGAAACACTGGTTACGCATCTAGCACCAAAATCGATACCGTCTGAAGCGTTCCGATCACTTCGAACGAATATTCAATTTTTTGATCTGTCACGCCAGTCCGAAGCAATTTTGATCACCAGTGCCGTTTCAGAAGAGGGAAAATCCACAACGTGTGCTAATTTAGCAATTACTACCGCTCAAGTGGGCCGGAAAACGCTTTTAATTGATGGAGACCTGCGTAAACCGGTTATTCATCACCTCTTTGAGGCACCCAGTGAACCCGGTCTGACCGATGTCTTATTGGGCCGATACACATGGCAGGAGGTCATTCATTCTACCTCCGTGCCGGGCTTAGATATTATATGTTCCGGGACCCAGCCACCAAACCCTTCCGAATTGCTGAGTTCACCAGAATTGAAATCCCTGATTACCACCCTTAAAGAGCACTATGATATGATCTTATTCGATTCACCACCGGTAATACCGGTTGCGGATAGTGTTGCGTTGAGTACCAATGTGGATGGGGTATTATTAGTGGTATCCGCGGGTAAAACAGACCGTCATGCGCTCCAGCGCACACGTGATTTATTGCACAATGTAAATGCCCGGATTATGGGAGCTGTGTTGAATAATGTTCGCATCAACGAGATATATGGTTATCAAAAACATTACTATTACTACGACACGAAAAAACCGGTGAAGGTATAATCAATCCCCCCCCTTCGGACTTGCGGCTTCGGGGGGCTTCGTGCCACCGGCGCAACGTGTCAATAATCCCCTCGTATAAATAAAACCCTTAGGAGAATTGAATACACCTAAGGGTTTTATTATCAGGGGACTAAGGCATACAAAACTACTTCTGAATAATCTTTTCCTGCCTTAATTCTACTTTAATTTTACCGTTATCAACTTCAATGAGGGCGTCATCCGGGTTTTGCCCCGCATCGCGGAGGCGTTGTTCGATGAGGGTTTTGATTTCCGCATCGGTTTTTCCTTTCAATTCCGCGGGGTCTATCAGCTCTTGGGTGATGTGTAGCTCCGGCTCAGGGGTATCTTCTGCCCCTGCCCCCACAAAGACCCGAACTTCTTCAGTGTGGACGGTTTGACCCTCATTACCGGTAGAGGAACTAATGGTTTCAATCTGCACATGATCCCCTTTGCGGACGACAATTTGGGGTTCTCCTGCTTGACCTTCTTCCGTACCGGTCCACTCCCCACCGTTTTGTAACGATTGGGCTTTGAGCCGCTCTGCCACAATCGCCTGAACTTCCGCTTCGGATTTACCTTCCAAGTCCCCATCATGGAGCATGAGTGAAAATGAATACGCATTTTGCCCATGTTTGGGGTTAGACTCCCCATCCGTGATTGACATCACAATGGTTTGTTGACCTTCACGCTCAGGCTGAGGAGGAATCGAAAGCCGCATTCGTCGCTCACCGTTTTCTTCCTCATATTCAACGTGAGCTTCATGAATACCAGCCGCTTCTAATTGGCGTTGCATCTCTGCCACCACATCGCTACTGCTCATATGTTGTGTGTTGATTTCGATACGGAATACCGATTTCAGGGCGGCGGCATACATCGGGCGCGTAACCGTTTCTTGTAAAGGGAGCATTTTTACCTCACTAACTTGGGATAACGATTCTAAATCCTGCCGCCACAATTCCGCTTGTTGGGCGGATACCCCCACGGCATTCATCAAATACATTGTGGAGTGCTGACCGTTATTGATATTGTGTGAGACCGACAAATTGGATTCATCCATCCAGTCAAAGTGTGTTACCAGCCGGTTTGCCGCTTCTGGGGTGTCGTTTACCGTCCATGAAAGGACGTAGCCAACAATATCTTCCTGTTCAACCGGCATGGTGCACGCCACCAAGATCATCAGCATCAGAACTGCCAAACTGGCAAACCGCAACCGGTGGGATTTAATGTAGGTTATCATAGGGAATGTCCTCCGTTTAAGAGATGATTCGTTCATTCGGGACTGATAGGCACTGACCTGACGTAACCAGGCATCCGTTTGGTCAAAGGACGCACGGTGGTCATCATTTTTCAAGGCAGACCAGTACGAACTCCATTTGGAATCAGTCCAGTCGCCCGTCGATGTTGACTTTCGCCACCAATTGAAGCGTCTCATGTTCAATGTCTCCTATCAGGGGTTTAAACGTTGTGGTATGCAACCGTTGGGACTCTTGAGCCGTCATCCGGCGCCGCATTTTTCGCCGGGCACGGCTCAACCGTGATTTAATGGTGGAGGCGCTCTTTTCCTGCTGAATATGCTGAATTTCCTCGATAGAAAATCCGGCGATCTCAAACAGCAAAATTGCCGCACGCTCTTTGTCAGACAAGCTACTGAGGGCTTGCCGCAACATCAGTTTTGTTTCATCGGATTCCGCCCGATCATACACTGGGGGCATCTTCGGTAGATTCTCATCATCTGTTGCCGGAAATTCCAGCGGTAAAAATCGCTTCCAGAAGTGACGTCGTACTACCGAATGAAACTCGTTGGTGATTATCTGAAAGAGCCACGGTTTAAATCGGGTTGGGTCTCGTAAGGTATTAAACTTTTCGTACGCCTTGAGTAGGGCTTGCTGGAGCACATCTTCTGCTTCTTCCGCCGAAAAACGGGCGCACAAGGAACGGCAATAAGTTAATGCCTCGGAGTAATGTGGCTTTAACGCCTCACTAAAGTGATCCACAAGGGACATGGTTCAAATCCGGATTTGAGTTAAGAGAATCAACGGTTGCTTCTGAACTCACTCTTTAGACGAAGAACAGCCTTGAAAAGTCGCAAAAAAATTAACGTGGTTTTTTTGAGGAGGAAAGTTAGGTCATCGCGGTTCACAACGCGCTTCTAAATGTGCCATAAAATCGGTAATGGCATGTTGCGTTTGCTGGTAGCATTCCTGTAAACGCGGTAAAAGAGCTTTTATCTCCGTGATACCGTCCATGTGTTCCGTTTGTTCGCATAAAATGGCTAGACACTTCACCCCCAAATTGGAACTGGAGCCTTTTAAGGAATGCAACATCCGGCGGGCGGTTTTGAGATCACCTTCGGCTAGGCTTTTTTCAGTTTTAACTAGATACTCTTCGGCTTCGGGCAAATACATTTGGAGCAGTTCGATCAAAAAATCAGGACTACCATTACCCATGGAAAGGATGTCATCTAGGATATGATAATCTAACAGGTCGCGTGGGGGGTGGGGTTTGGCGGTAGCATGGGTGTGGCTCTCAGTGACGTGGTGTCCCCAGCGTTCTAAAACTTGCACCAGTTCCATCAGTTGAATAGGCTTACTAAGATAATCATCCATTCCGGCGGCTAAACAGCGCTCCCGGTCTCCCTGCATGGCATTCGCCGTCATGGCAATAATGTGAGGTCGGTTTTCTGGGGGATATTGTTCAAGGATGCGTTTCGTTGTTTCCAGACCATCCATTTCGGGCATCTGCATATCCATAAAAATAAGGTCATAGGGTTGGCGCTGCAGTGCCTCTAAAACCTCGATGCCGTTGCCGGCAACATCTGCCCGATAACCCATTTTTTCCAACATTCGCTGTACCAATCGCTGGTTGACGGCATTATCTTCCGCCAATAGAATATGCATAGGTAGGCGTTTCGCCAACGTTTTGTCAAATCGGGTCTCGACCACCTTTTGCGGTTGGGGGCGGAAAATGCGGGTATCCGCAAAGACAGCAATAATGGTATCAAATAGTGTGATAATTTCACCGGTTTCGTGATTGCCGCCTGAAATAGCTCACGCATACCACTAGTAAGTGTCGTCGAACTGAGGAGGATCAGCGGAAGGCGATGTCGAGGGAACGTCTCCCGGATGTGGTGGGCAAGCTCTAACCCGTCCATTCCCGGCATGTGTAAATCAAGAATTGCGAGGTCAAATACCGCATCCTGAAGGGCTTGAATCGCCTTTTCACCGGATGCCACCGCATGGGGACGCATCTTCCACCGTTCAAATTGGCGTGTTAAAATCCGGCAATTGGTGGGGTTATCATCCACGATCAGAATGCGTTTACCCGCCAATTCGGGGGCATCATCCACCGGAAACCGGGAAGCTTTGACCTCGGCGGATTGTGTGGGAAGGGTAAAATAGAAGGTTGATCCACTACCCAGACGGCTCTCCACCCAGATGGTGCCCCCCATCAGTTGAACCAAACGGGAACAAATGGCCAGCCCCAAACCAGTGCCGCCAAATTTACGGGTGATGGAGGAATCCACTTGCGAAAAGGACTGAAACAACCGGTCAAGCCGGTCTTCTGGAATACCGATTCCAGTATCTCGCACGGCAAATTGAAGCACGACACCCGTTTCGGTACGGGAAGCAACCGTGACTGAAACAAACACTTCCCCTTTTTCTGTGAATTTAATCGCATTCCCCACCAAATTGACCAACACTTGCCGTAGCCGGGTAATGTCACCTGTAATACCGGTCGGAACATCCGAATCGATCAGATACAGCAGATCAAGCCGTTTTTCTAAGGCTTTGGTAGAGAGGAGATCGAATGTCTCTTCAATGCACTGGTGCAGATCGAAGGGCACATGCTCCAATTCCATTTTGCCGGATTCGATCTTGGAAAAATCAAGAATATCGTTGATGATCGCCAGCAAGGTTTCACCACTCACCCGGATAGCCTCCACATATTCTTGCTGTTCCGCCGTGAGGGGAGTCCCCCGTAACAGACTGGTCATGCCGATCACCCCGTTCATGGGGGTGCGGATTTCATGACTCATTGTGGCTAAAAAGCTGGATTTCGCTTTGGTGGCGGCTTCCGCGGCGGCTTTTGCTTCCCGCAAAGAGGCTTCGATCTGCTGGCGTTCCCGAAGTTCCTGCTCTAAATTTTCGTTCAGTTGCTGGAGCGTACGTGTCCGCTCTTCTACAAGGTTTTCAAGGTGACGATGTTGTTGCCGTAGTTCTTCCTCCGCTTGCCGGCGATGATAGATATTGTACAGTAGGGCCAGAATCATCAACATAAAGACCAAAAACACGCCAATAACATCCCACATCAAATCTTCATAGCGATGAAAGATAAACGTCAGTAGATCGATCAGCCGTTCAACCGGAATTTCGGATATTTGAGAAGAGTTCCCTCCTGTTTGTGCCTTGCTTGTTGATACTATAGCCAGTAGAATCCAACTAACCCATAACCGCCCAACCTCCCCCATGAAGCGTTGGTTATGCATGATATTGACTCCATTATGAAAGAACGGATAATGTCACTTCCCCGGCATTGGGAAAAATGCTTGCCTCTACTATCTTGGTATAGTATCATCCCTATGAAACCATGTCAATACCAGAGATTTTGCCAAACATTACAACTTAATTGGATCGGAGAACACGATGTGGAAAATCGATCACCCCACCGGGAAAAGACGTGTCATTGTGACCAAAGAATTGCCCGGTGAACGTTGGCGCGAAATCCTCCGCGCGGCGGATTGCCGGATCGAGGTCTGCCAATCGCGCAATATTCTCTCTGAAATGGAAATCCGGCAGCACATTGGAAATCGCTGTGATGGGGCAATTGGGCAACTGACGGAGTTGTGGGGGGAAGTGCTCTTTTCTGCCCTCAAAAACGCGGGTGGCGTTGTATATAGCAATTACGCCGTTGGCTATAACAACGTGGACGTCGCATCTGCTACAAAATATGGTATTGCGGTAGGCAACACCCCCGGTGTGCTAACCGAAACCACGGCGGAAATGGCAGTCGCCTTGACCTTTGCCGCAGCCCGGCGAGTCGTGGAAGCGGACTCGTACGTACGCTCGGGGCAATTTACCGGCTGGCAACCTGACCTATTTTTAGGGAAGCGATTGTACCGGAAAACGGTGGGGGTGATCGGTGCAGGCAGAATCGGCTCGGCATACGCCAAAATGATGGTGGAAGGGTTCAAAATGAATTTGATTTACCACAATCCAGCGCCCAACGCAGCACTCGAAGCTTATCTAAAACACTACACGGATTTTCGTCACGCTCAAGGTGATGATTACCCGACCTTTCGTTATGCCGGTAGCATTGATGAGGTACTCGCACAAGCAGATGTGATTAGCTTACATTGCCCGCTTAATGATGCCACACACCACCTTCTCAATGCGGAACGGTTGGCACAAATGAAGCCAAATGCGATCCTGATCAATACCAGCCGGGGTGCCGTGATTGATGAACGTGCCTTGGTGAACCATTGCCGGTGCCACCCGGATTTTCGGGTGGGGTTAGACGTGTTTGAAGATGAACCCCGATTGACCCCCGGTCTCGCCGAGTTACCCAATGTGACCATAGTTCCGCACATTGCCTCTGCTTCCCGCTGGGCTCGGGAAGGGATGGCAACGTTAGCCGCTACCAATGTCGCGGCAATTTTGCGGGGGTTTCCGGTCTGGAATCAAGAAGATATGTCTCCGTTTGAGGGAGACAACCCGCCTCATGCCGCCCCCAGTATTGTAAATGCTGTAGAATTAGGGCTTTTATCTTGACAATTGGCTACCGGACATATACCCTCAGAAACACGATCAACAATATTTGTCTTCTTTTGCAAGGATGTTGACCCATGAACAAAAGTTTACTTATGGCATTCGGGGGAGTGCTGGCATTGCTCGGTGTTGGGGTGTATTGGTGGTTTTCCACCCCTCATTCGGCGGCAGAACAACTTGCCCGTGCCACCGCCTATCAGCAAAAAAAAATGGCGGAACTTGCCGTGTGGGAGGTCCAAGACCCCGAACGATTTGAAGCCACCAAAGACGAGGTGTACCAGAAAATTATCACGGAATACCAACACGTGCAGACTCGCTTCCCAGAGTCCAATTTGGGAGATGAGGCGCAACTGGCGATTGGTGATTTTTATGCGGATCAACTGGATGACCCAACGGCAGCCCAAGATGCCTACCAGCAGATCATTGAGCAGTACGCGGGCAGTAATTCCCATGATGACGCCCTCCTCAACATCGCGCGGATCAAAGCATTCCGGCGTGAAGATGATCGCTTAAAATTAGAGGCGATCGAAGACTTAAAGACATTGATCCAGACCTTCCCCGATTCCGGACTAGCAGACGACGCCACCTACGACATCGGCCGGATTTACGAAACCATTGACGAAGCCGATGCCGCCTTGGAGTGGTATCAGCGAGTGTTGGACGATTACCCAGATTCCGAATGGGCAGATGATGCCCAACTGGCAAAAGCCCGCATCTACGAGTTACACAAGGCAGATGCGGAACGAGCCGCAGATGAATACGGCAAACTGGCGAAAGAACACCCGAACAGTGATCTGGCAAAGACCGCTCAGCAAAAAAAGGATGAACTGAGCCGGAAAGTAATCGAAGATGCCACCCACACTACCCATCCCAGCCGGGGAGGTGGTGGCGGTAGAATGCCCTTCGACTTTATGCACCAGATGGAAGCCGCCGAAGTCCTGCGAAATGAAATTATTGCCGCCCAAAAATTGGATGTGTTGGCCTATGACCTCGATATTAAACTCGACCCCAATGCCAATTCCCTGCACGGTACCGCAAGGGTTACATTGCAAAATCAGGGTGACGAAAAGGACGAGATCAGCCTTAAATTTTGTCAAGGCATCACGATATTGTCGATCCGGAACGGTGACCAATTGCTGGATTTTGAACACGAATACGATAAAGTTGCCATCAACCTGCCGGTACCCCTACCCCCCGGAGAAACCTTAACGCTGGAATTTAATTACAGCGGTGTGGAAAATGACGCCCCCAGTTGGTCTGGGGATCAGATCGACCCCCACGGAAGTTATTTGCGCTTTGAGTCCAAGTGGTACCCCCAAAGCCATTGGGGAGACCTGTTCACCGTGAATTTGACCCTTTCCGTGCCGCAACCGTACACCGGCGTCAGTATTGGACGCAAAATCAGTGAAACAAATACGGACGGCACGCATACCAGCATCTGGCAAATGGACCAGCCGGTCTTTGCCATTGTGGTGGCAGCGGCGGAATATGAGATTCAAAAAGGGAATTTTGCCGGTACGCCCCTCACGGTCTATCTGTTTAAGGAGGATAAAGATAAGCTTGGCGATTATCTGCAGCATACCAAACGTATTTTCCGGTTTTATACGGAAACATTTGGGGATTATCCCTTTGCAAAGTTTGATGTGGTGGAAATCCCATTTTTCCCTGGCGGGTATGGACCGCCTTCAATGGTGATGATCACCGAAAAGTCAGTCAAAAAGGGGGACGACGCGATTCCACTGCTGGCGCACGAGATCGCGCATCAATGGTGGGGCAACAAGGTTTCCATCACCATGACTGACGATAGTATTCCGTGGTTGAACGAAGGCTTTGCCACCTATTCCGATGCCCTTTACTTGGAATCGCAGGGAGACCGGGATGACCTCGTTCAAAAATTGGATGAATTGACTGCGGTTTATTTCAAGGCAATCAAATTTCAGGAAGATGAACCCATTGCCACTTGCAAATGGGGCAACCCCGCTTACCAGCCAATTGTCTATTACAAAGGGGCTAAGGTGCTGGATATGTTGCGCTTTGTGATGGGAGACAAAACCTTTTTTGAGGTCATGCGTACCTTCGCCGACCGACATACCTTCCAAAATGTGGGGGTAGCCGATTTCCGCACAACGTGCGAGACGGTTTATGGGGATTCCCTGAATTGGTTTTTTGAGCAATGGCTTTACCAACCCGGCGCGTTAGCACTGGAGATCGATTCCACGCAAGTGACGAAGCAAGACGGACAATATCAAATTGAGGTGGTCATCCACCAAGACCCGCCCTATTTTAAGATGCCGCTGGATGTGAAAATCGATCCGAACATCGCCGAACGGGTCTGGATTGAAACAGGAGATTTGCACTTGCACTTCCGTTCCCCGAAAAAACCGAAAACAATGACCGTTGATGGTGAGAATTGGCTGTTGAAAATGCCTTCCCAACAGCATCTGAAGCGAGATTTAAGTAACGACGTTTCCTAACCTTAAACCGGACGTTGCTCTTTTACCCCCCCCTTAAACTGTGAACATTTTTATTCTTATTCCGGCGTACAATGCGGCGAAAACACTGCCCGATGTGATAGATCGCCTCTCACAAGTGGTCTCCCCCCACCAACTCATTGTTGTGGATGATGGTTCGACGGATAACACCGCCACAGTCCTTCAACATTACGGCGTGGTAGTTCTCTCCCACCCACAAAATCAAGGAAAAGGCGCGGCACTCCGTACGGGGATGGACTACGCCCTACGCCACGGTGCCCGAGCAGTAATTACCCTAGATGCCGACGGTCAACACGACCCGCAGGAACTGCCGCAATTTTTGAAGCATTCATCCGCAGACCTCGTCATCGGTACCCGGGAACATACCCTGAAAAGTACCCCGTTTCATCGTTACCTTTCCAACAGCATTACCTCACTGATCTTATCTCTGGTAGCGAAACAGCGCATCCGGGACAGCCAATCCGGCTACCGGTTGCTCTCTGCCCGGGTGATGCGAACAATCAACTTGGTAACCCACCGGTACGAAACCGAGTCCGAAATCCTGATCAAAGCGGGGCGACGGGGTTTCTCTATTGACGCTCTGCCTATTCAAACGGTATATTCACGGGAAAATATCAGCCACATTCAACCATTGCGAGACACATGGCGCTTTATCGTTCTCATTTTTCGCAGTTTTTTCTGGTGATGCTCCTTTTTGCGGCGCGTCTGCTCTACGCCCAACCCGAAGAGGAGACATGGGATGAGCTAGAATACTTCCAGAACCGGAATGAACCCTATCATATTTTTGCGGATTCGCTGGATTCCCGCGAGCAGTGGAATCAAGAACGGCTGACAACATTAGTTGGTAATGTCCGGTTAGTGCAAGGTGATTTAACCCTCAAAGCCGATAAAGCGTGGATTTACCATAAAGCAGAACGAACGTTATTAGAAGGCAATGTGCACATCATCGATGAGCGGGGAGAAATTACCGCCGACTATGGGACGTATGATCGGGCGAAACGGTTTGCCCGGCTACGTGGCAATGTTCACGCCGCTGATTCGGTTTACTCGATAACATCTCAGTTTGCCACGTATGATCAGCCCTCTCAGGTGGCTGTGGCGGATAAACAGGTGCAGTTGACGGATACCCAAAATCATATCACCCTCACCGGTGACCGGTTGCGTTACGAACGTACCTTGCAATATGCGGTCATGACGGGCTCTCCCAAATTAGTACGGCACGCGCCAGAAGATACCAGCACGATCACGATCACGGCTGAAAAAATGGAGTTATTTCAAACTGAGCGCAAAGCCGTCGCCACGGGGAATGTCGTCATTGAGCGGGATGAGATGACAGCGACATGTCTGGTCGCCACATACTATGATACTGACGAACGGCTGGTGCTGGCTGGCAAACCACAGGCAAAACAGGGACAAAACGAGATGGCGGCGGATGAAATCCGTTTCTTTTTTGCGGATCGACATCTAAAACGCGTGGAATTACAGGGGAACAGTCAAGCATTTTATCTACCGGCGGATTCATTGGCGGGGGAGATTCCACCCAGTACGGTTGCCGGAGATTCCATCGGAATTTTATTTGAAAATGATCAAATTCAGCAGATTGACATTGCCGGACATGCTCTGAGTGTCTATTTCCCGGATGATCCGGATCAGCGGGGCAATTGGAATCGCTCCCAAGGTGAACACATCCGCTTGCTCATGCAAGACGGCAAGCCAGAGCGGATCAAAATTGAGGGAGGTGCGGCAGGAACTTATCAGTTTTTGGAAAAAGGTAATCATGAACGAAACGGCAAATCTCCGTTGTGAAAAGCTGGTTAAAGTTTACCGTAAACGGACGGTAGTGCGCGAGGTCAGTATAGAGGTCAAGCAAGGTGAAATTGTGGGGCTGCTCGGTCCCAACGGCGCCGGTAAAACCACCACCTTTTACATGATTGTCGGTATGATTCGCCCCAACCGGGGTAAAGTACTCCTCGATGAAACAGACATCACCAAATTGCCCATGTACCGACGGGCACGGCTGGGGATTGGTTATTTAGCCCAAGAATCCTCCATTTTCCGCAAAATGACGGTCAAAGATAACATTTTGGCGATTTTGGAGACGATGCCGCTCTCCCGTTCCGAGCGAAAACAACGGCTGGAAGAATTGCTGGAAGAGCTTTCCATTGGACATCTGGTCAATAGTAAAGCATACACGCTCTCTGGGGGAGAACGCCGCCGGGTGGAAATCACCCGGGTACTGGCAACCAAGCCTAAATTTATCCTGCTGGATGAACCTTTTGCGGGCATTGACCCCATCGCCGTGGAAGATATTCAGCAGATCGTCTCCGAACTGGCAGGGAAAGGGTTGGGGATTTTGATCACAGATCATAACGTGCGCGAAACGCTCTCGATCACGGATCGAGCTTACATTTTATCGGAAGGACAAATTCGGCGTAGCGGCACAGCGGAATTTTTAGCGAATGACCCCGAAACCCGCAAGATTTATCTCGGCGAAAAATTCAGATTGTAAGCGTTCAGCTTGAAATAAAAACTCCGAAGCCATTCGCCGAGAGGCGATAACCCCGGAGTATCTGGGATTGAGTATTGAGAGGAGGTTCTCAATGCTCATTTTTTCTTTCGGGCACGTCCTTTTTGGATATATTCCACCGCTGATGGCGTTTTACAGCCGGTCTCTCCGTGATCTACTGCGACGGTACCGATACGTTCTGCCACAGCAATAGCTTTCTCTGCTAAGGCATCACTCCGCAGCCCGAGGGCAATCAAGGCGCCGTTCATCGCGTAACGTATCCGGTTTTTGCTCTGATGAATGCGTGCTTCGATCTGCGGAAGATACGCTTCAAAATACGCATCGGGTAATTTTTTGTCTTTCATTGCCAAATGTGCCAGCACATTCCAACCGGTTGAGCCAATCCATTCCTCTTCCGCCAAAACCCACTGTTCCATTTTGGTTTGTGCCAACGCCGTTTTAGCAACATACGCTGATAAGGCATCACAGATAACGTAATTGTTCAAATCCGTCACCCACTGGTCCAGTAATGTGTCATCGGCTTGTTGGGGATCGGCGATTTTGGTTGCCAATACTCGGGCATCATGATTACCACTTGCCCACAATGCCGTAGCTAAGGCATGATCGACCTTAATCTGCTTTTTCAGTTTATCCAGATTGGCGTAACTGACCCCGAACACCGGTTCAGGTACACCGTGCCGCTGATAAACTTTACGGTTTTGGGCGGTACCGGCGGCTTCCAAGGCATGCATGGCTTCTTCGTAGGTCATGATTTTCCTCTAGCTTTTAATCGAATTGAATCGGACAAGGTTTAATTCCCCAAATTTCCGCCGCATATTGCCGGATGGTGCGGTCGGTGGTGAATTTGCCGGAGTTTGCCACATTCAAAATCGACATACGAGTCCAGCGCGGTTCATCCTGATATGCCTTTTCCACCTCTGCCTGACATGCCACATACGCGGCGTAATCTGCCAATAAGCAATAATAATCGCCATCGTGCAACAGGGAATTGACAATCGGATGGAACAGATCGCGCTGTTGGGTGCAAAACATCCCGTCTGCGATGCTATCAATCACCCTTTTGAGTTCTGGATTGGACTGATAATATTCCCAAGGATTGTAACCATTGTTACGGAGTTCCCGCACTTCGTTTGCTTTTAAGCCGAAGATGAACATATTATCCTCCCCGACTTCCTCCAGAATTTCCACATTTGCACCATCCAGCGTCCCAATGGTGACCGCTCCGTTGAGCATGAATTTCATGTTCCCCGTGCCGGAAGCTTCCATGCCGGCGGTGGAAATCTGTTCGGAGAGGTCCGCGCCCGGGAAGAGAATCTGCGCTTGGGAGACGTTATAATTGGGCACAAACGCCACCCGTAATTTGCCGAGGGTATCGGGGTCGCGGTTGACCACTTCCGCTACCGAATTTATCAATTTGATGATCAATTTTGCCATATAGTAACCGGGAGCGGCTTTACCCCCGAAAATAACCGTACGCGGTTGAAACGGGGCTTGCGGGTTCGCTTTGAGGCGGTGATAGAGCGTGATCACATGAAGTACGTTCAGCAGTTGGCGTTTATACTCGTGCATCCGCTTAATTTGAATGTCAAACATGGATGCCGGATCGACCTGCACGGCGCATTTCAGTTGGATATGTTTTGCTAAATCCACCTTATTTTGGTATTTCACCTGACGCCACGCCTGCTGAAATTCGACATCATCGGCATACGGGATCAACTCTTTCAGTTTATTCAAGTCACGAATCCATCCATCGCCGATAGTATCCGTAATTAAGGCAGATAAGCGTGGATTGGCGAGGAGCAACCAACGCCGGTGGGTAATTCCGTTGGTTTTATTATTGAATTTTGCCGGAAAAAATTCATGAAAATAGGGGAATACCTCATTTTTGATGATCTGGGTATGCAGTTCTGCCACACCATTGACGGAATGGCTACCGATAATGCAGAGATTCGCCATCCGCACCCGTTTTTCGTCCCCTTCTTCAATGATGGACATCTCCCGCAAGCGGTCCACATCGCCCGGATAACGGACATTGATACGATCCAAGAAGCGCTGGTTGATTTCATAAATAATTTGCAGGTGGCGGGGAAGCATTCGCTCAATGAGCGGCACGCGCCACCGTTCGAGGGCTTCCGGCAATACGGTGTGATTGGTGTAGCCAAAGGTGCGGGTGGTAATGTCCCATGCTTTATCCCACGGCACCGCTTCCCCATCGACGAGACGCCGCATCAGTTCCGGGATGGCTAATGCGGGATGAGTATCGTTCAGTTGGACGGATATTTTTTCTGGAAATTTATCAAAGGTGTCGTATTTTTTCCGGTAACGCCGGATGATGTCTTGCAATGTTGCCGAAACAAAGAAATATTCTTGCTTGAGGCGTAACTCTTTCCCTCGCAAAACGGTATCATTGGGGTACAATACGCGGGTAATGTTCTCCGTCTCGTTTTTGTGTTCTACAGCGCCCACATAATCCCCGGCGTTAAAATCGCTGAAATCAAACTCTCGTGTTGATTTTGCCGCCCACAGTCGCATGGTATTGACCGTGTTACAGCCATAGCCGGCAATGGGCACATCGTATGCCATTGCCATGACATTTTCGGTATCGACCCATTGGTTATGTATCCGCCCATGAGCATCGCTGTACTGGTGAACTCGCCCGTAAAATTGTACGGGATACAGATATTCCGGGCGTGGAAATTCCCAGACATTGCCATAGCGTAGCCAATTATCGGGGGATTCGGTTTGGTACCCATTTTCGATATGCTGGTTGAAAATCCCGTATTCGTAGCGGATGGTGTAGCCGTATGCGGGCAGTTCTAAGGTTGCCATGGAGTCCAAAAAACAGGCGGCGAGCCGTCCCAAACCACCATTTCCAAGCCCGGCGTCGTTTTCCATCTGGCGAATGTCTTCTAACCGGTAGCCTAACTCCTGCAATGCCTGTTCGACCTGTTTAAAAATCCCTAAATTGATCAAATTATTACCCAACAATCGCCCGATTAAGAATTCTAAGGATAGATAGTAAACCCGTTTTACATCTTGATCGTAATAGGCTTGTTGGGTTTTAATCCAGCGTTCCACCAACAGGTCTCGCACCGCAAGCGCCACACTCTGATAGCGATCTAAGGCGGTCGCAGAGTACTCATCTTTCGCGATGGAAAAGGTGAGGCGATTGATAAAGGACTGTTTGAGCGACGCGACATCCATTTGATGCCGCTTGGGTTGGGGGTATGCTGACTTCGACGCGTTTTTCATAAAAGCTATTCCTCATTTGGATGGTAAACTCAAATTAACAAAGCACCTTCGTGGCGTAATAGCCACTCTTTGCGCCACAAGCCACCCGCATAACCGGTCAGTTTGCCGTTGCTACCAATAACGCGATGGCAAGGGATGACAATTGAAATTTTGTTTTTGCCGTTTGCCGCTCCCACGGCACGAATCGCTTTGAGATTTCCGAATTGCAAGGCAATATCTTTATAGGTTCGGGTTTCTCCATAAGGGATTTGGCGCACAATTTCCCACACCTTCTGCTGAAACTTAGTACCATTCAGGACAAGATTCATCTCAAATTCGCGCCGTTTCCCCTGAAAATATTCGTCTAATTGCAACACATACGGTTCCAAACTGGGGTGCTGTTGGGTATGGTCTACATATTTGCTCTGGACAAAATTCAGCGCCTGCAGGGCATATTCATTACCTTCCAATTCAATCAGCCCGATGGGTGACGCATAGTACGTTTTATAGGTCGCATCCATATTTGAGAACCTCAAAAATCTCAATGACCCCGCCTGTTAGCGGGGGGATGGCAGGTGTTTCGGCGCGGGTTTGTCTCCCGCGCCACGCCTATGTCTCAGTAGAATTTAGACTACTTTTCGCAATCCGCCAAAGCGAGAAGGTTAAGATGGTAAACGCGAATACTGAGAACAATTTTGCGGTGACTTCTGCTTCCAGCCCAACGATTGCCCCTAAATGGGCAATCCAGCCATCGGCAAATTCCAAATTGAACGCACCCAGCCACTGTTCATTTTGCATCCAAGCAATCAGCGCAATTAATACGCCCATCAAGCCTTCGCCCGCGATTAACCCGGAGCTATACAAGATGCCTTTTTCAGTCAGGTCTTCTGTTTCCTCCGCGTCATCCTGATCATTTTTGCGATGGAGCACCCATTTGACCAACCCACCAATCATGATCGGTGTACTGAGGTGGATGGGCAAATACAACCCGACCGCAAAAGGTAGCACCGGGATACCCAGCAATTCGACGACTAATCCGATGAACACCCCGATAAAGACCAGTGCCCACGGTAGATTGCCGTTGACGATGCCTTCCACAACCAGTTTCATCAAGGTGGCTTGCGGTGCCGCCAATTCTTTGGAACCAAAGCCGTAGGTGGAATGGAGCAGATGTAGCACCCAGCCAATCGTCAATGCGGAAACGATCACCCCAATGACCTCACCCACTTGCTGGCGATGGGGTGTTGCACCGACCAAAAATCCCGTTTTCAAATCTTGTGAAGTATCTCCGGCGATAGAAGCCGCTACACAGATGATCGCACCCACACTGAGCGAGGCGACCATACATTCCATGCCCGTTAAGCCGGTCATCTTGAAGATAATGGTCGAAAACAACAATGTTGCAATGGTCATTCCCGAAACCGGTAGAGAGGAGCCACCGACAATCCCGACTAACTCGGAAGAAACCGTCACAAAGAAGAAACCAAACAATGCCACCATTGCCGCACCCCAAAACCCGATGGGGAACACCGGTGCAATAGCAATCAAAGCGATAATCAAACCCGTACCGATGATAACCCAAATCATGGGCATATCGCTATCGGTGCGGAGCGAATCACTTTGGGCAAATCCCTGCTTGATACCCCCCAATGCGGTTTGAAAGGCATTAATAATGATGGGCAGGGCTTTAATTAGGCTGATAATCCCCCCGAATGCCACCGCACCCGCCCCAATATACCGAATGTAATAATTCCAGATACTCCAATGATCCAGTTGGCCGAGTGGCTCGGTCGCGGGGTAAATGGCTTCTGGTACATACTGCCCCAAATAATGAATGGCGGGAATGAGTACCAGCCACCCCAATACCGCCCCCGAAAGTAGATATGCACTGATCCGGGCACCGATGATATAACCAACGCCTAATAATGCCGGAATCAAATCGCCGCCAACAACCGCTTTCTCGTACTGGGGAATCGGTAACGCCTGATCCACCTCTGAGTGAATCAGTTTGATGCCGGTCAAAAACTTATAAAACATCCCCACCCCTAATCCGACAAATACGGTTTTGGCACTCACGCCGCCTTTTTCCCCGGCGAGGAGCACTTCCGCACAAGCCGTACCTTCTGGGTAGGGTAACCGGTGATGTTCTTGGATGATCAAAAACCGGCGCAAGGGTACCATCATCAGGACACCAATAAGCCCACCGGTGAGTCCGATCAGGGCAATGCGCGTCAAGCCGGGGTCAAAATGCCAGAGGAATAAGGCGGGTACGGTGAAGATGATCCCGGCGGCAAGTGATTCCCCGGCAGAACCAATGGTTTGTACCATGTTGTTTTCAAGGATAGAATCCCGGCGGAGGAACCCGCGAATAATCGCCATTGAAATCACGGCCGCCGGAATCGAGGCACTGACGGTCATCCCCACTTTTAAGCCAAGATAGGCATTGGCGGCACCAAATACCACCGCCAGCAACAACCCCACAATTAACGCCGTAGGGGTGAATTCTTTCGGGCTTTCATGGGGGGACACATACGGTTGGATACCAGGGTCTTTATGCGTTGCCATTGTTCCATCCAATCTAATCTGGGGGTGATAAAATAAGATGTTTTATCCGGTGGTTTTGTTGTACAAGTGTTTCAACACATCCGTGCGAGTGATGATCCCGACTAATTGGCCGGCATCTAGGACGGGGAGGCGTCCGATGTTATGCATGATCATCAGGGCTTCCGCTTTATCCAGCGTATCCTGCGGGGAAATCGTTTTGATCTGTTTCGTCATAAACCCTTTCACGGGAGCATGCATCAATTGGTTGACTCGGGCTTTTTCCACATCCGTCTTGGAGATAATACCCACCAATTCTCCTTGATCATTCGTGATCGGCAACCCGTGAATCTGGTTTTTTTCCATGAAATTTTCAACTTCCGAAATGGGTGTATCTATCGAGATACGAGAGACCGGAGAGGTCATAATTTCCCCAACCGTAAGTGGGCTAACCGTCACTTTTTTGAGCTGCTGGTACAGCCGGGCTTTTAGGGCAGTCAACGTTCCTTTGGGGATTTGGGCGGATGCCGCTCGGGCATGCCCGCCGCCCCCAAAGCCCGTCATCAGTTTACCCACATCGATATTATCGGTCTGACTTTTGGCGATGATGTAAACAATATCGCGTTGCTGGTCATAATAAAAACAAAAAACAGCATCCGCCTCTTCGATATCGGCTAACCGTTGTGTGACCAACGTCAGGTCATCGATATAATGTTCAATTTCAACAGCCCCAATCATGATTTTGTTATTGTTGACTGAAAACTTAACGGCGGAACGAATCAAACGATAAAGTATTCGTTTTTGATCCTGCGTAAAAATGACTTTCAGGAAGCGTCGGATCGCCGTCACATCTGCGCCTTGGCGGAATAGATAAGCGACGGCTTCCACATCTTCGGCAGTGGTGCGGTTGTAGGTCAAGTTACCGGTGTCGGCATAAATTCCTAGCGCCATTGCCGTGGCTTCAATCGGAGTAAGCGGGATATTTTTTTCCTTCAGCAACTGGACTAGGATTGTGGTTGTGGCACCGACGTTACGAATGATCGCTTCATTTGCTTGGATGGCATGTTCCGGGCGAGGATGGTGATCGTAAATAATAACATCGACATCCCTCTTTGTCAGGATCGGGGCTAAATTTTCCACGATGGAGAGCGTACTCGTATCCACCAAAATAATGCGGTGAATGCGATCCACGGGAATTCGCTGAATGGGTTGAAACCGGAATATATCGCGGTGTAAGGAAAGGAATTTTTTAACATTCGGTTGGAACGAGCGGAGTCGTACCGGAATGGCATCGGGGTAAAGCTTGTGGGCGGCAATCATCGATGCCATTCCATCAAAGTCAATCTTTGTATGGGTGGTGATAATTTCCACAAGAAACACCTTTGAAGAAGGCTCTAAACAGACCTATGGTGAATATGGAAGGTGAGATTATTCCTCTTGATGGGTTTTAATTAAAGATTTACTACATTTAAACTTGATCATTTTTGTAGCGGGGATATCCACCAACGTGCCTTTTTGAATATTCCGCCCTTTACGCTGGGGGGTATCTTTTACTTTAAACGTACCCAATCCGCGTAACTCAATGTCTTCAGCGTTGACAACCGATCGTTTCAAGACATCGATAATGGCATCTACGGCTCGCTTTGCCTCGTACTTTTTCAGATTGCACTCTTCGGCAATGGCTTCTGCGATATCCTTTTTTGTTAGATTCATTTTTTCCTCCATAGCCAAATGTTTCCATAAAAATTAGTGTCGCCGGGTCTAATCTTCCGGCATTTGCGAAGAGAACGCATATAATTTCTGGTCATCGCACCCGAGATATAACCGGTTTTGAATGATGACCGGTGATGCTTCAATGGGACCTCCTAATGTGATGGAATCCATAAGTTCCCCCCGCTGTCGATCCAGCACATATAAATGATGATCGTAAGACCCAATGAACAGATGAGTTGCGGTTACTGCCGGGGAACTGGTGATAATCCCACCGGTTTGGAACGACCACAACAACATTCCTGTAAACCGGTTAAAGGCGTAAACCGCCCCATCATTACACCCAACGTAAAGTGCCTCGTCAAAAACCGTAGGTGTTGAAAATATCCGATCGCCCAAATCAACACGCCAGCGAAGTTCCCCGTTCTGGCGGGCTAATGCCCGAACCGTTTTATCATAACTGCTGATATAAATTAAGGAATCCGTCACAGCGGGGGCACTATAAATACTTCCCTCAGTTTCGTAGGACCAACGTAACATCCCGTCGGCAAGATTCAACACATACAATCGATTATCCAAAGAACCTACACAAACCAGATCACGATCGATGACCACCGGTGCCCGAATGGCGTCATCTGCCTGAAATGTCCATTTTAAATCACCGGTTTGCGTGGTGAAACACGAAACTAGCCCATGTTCATCACCGGTTACAACACGCGAACCTCCAATTGCCGCACTGGATTGCACATCCGGCATCTCTACCCCCCATAAATGCTCGCCGGTTGCCGCATCAAGCGCATAAAATGTATTTTCAGGGGTCTGAATGCCAATATATACGATATTATCTTGGACAACGGGAGAACCGGTAATAATGCCGGCATACCGGTTGCGCCAAATCGTCTCACCGGTAAAGCGGTTCGTGGCATATATGAATCGACCCAGCGTTGCCCAGTAAATAACATCGCCAGCCACCGCCGGAGAGGAGATCACTTTACCCCCACCTTTGACAACCCATGATATTTCTAATGGAGGTAGAAGCGTCGCCTCAATGCTACCCGTATGTGCTGGGTCACATTGAAAATTAGACCAAACACCGGGAGATACCTCCCCCGAGTTCGTTTGCGGGACCACCATCGGAGAAGGTAAAATGCGACATCCCACAATAAAAAGAGCCATGCAAATGAACCCGCAAAAAAAACACATCTGAGGTCTCAGATATGTTTTATCTCCAGTGATTATCTTTCGTATGTTGTTGCAAAATAACATTTTTTGCAGATGTTGTCAATGAGATTTTTACCGTATCCAGTATCAAGGAAGTAATTTACATTCTAACAAAAAACTATACCTAAGCCAGAACACTACTTATTTTAAGGAGTATCTTTCCAAACTTTCCGCGCCCGAAGTTGTGCCTCGGCAGCTTGCACTTTTGCCCGATTATCAAGCCCCATCACTTCAAATGGATCCTCAATTTTGACCGCACGAATCGACTTTCCGGCTCGGGAAAAAATCTCGATGGTATCGGTCAGATACATTTCACCTTGCTGATTTTGAGCATTGATGTGTTGGAGTGCCTCAAACAACTCTGGGGTCCGAAAGCAGATAATACCGGTATTGATTTCGGTGATGGCCAGTTCCTCTGGGGAGGCATCGGCATGTTCTACAATTCGGGCAACATGACCATTCGGCAGGCGCACAATCCGCCCGTAGCGAGTCGGGTCGGGCATATCGACAGTTAAAATGGTCGCGGTGGCGTTTTCTTTTTGATGAACATCGACCAACCGGTGGAGGGTTTCGGGGCGAATAAATGGAACATCACCATAAAGCACAACCGTATCGCCGGTAAACTGGCGCAATACCGGTTCTGCCTGCTGGACAGCATGACCCGTCCCATTTTGCGGCTCTTGCCGTACAAATGTGGCAGATACCCCGGCAATTTCCGCCTGTACGACCTCGGCGCGATACCCGACCACGATTACGACCGGCTGAAACTGCAATTGCTTAACCGTCTCTAACACATGGTGGATCATAGGCTTGCCGCCAACGGGTATCAGCACTTTTGGGAGGTCTGATTTCATACGGGTGCCTTTACCCGCCGCTAAAATTATGGTTGCAACAGGTTTCATCGTTTATTCCTAGAATTTGAGTTGGGTCAAAACGGATTCCAAGCGATCCAAATCATCGCCGTTGTTGAAAAAATGGGGCGAAAACCGGAGATGACCATCTCGCAGGGAAATATCCACTTGATGGTCACGGAATTGGTGATAGATAGCTGTCGTATCCCCGGGGGCGGCAACCCGTAAAATTTGGGATCGTTCATGGGCGGCACGGGGTCCGGCATAGCGGAATCCGTAGGATTCCAACAACGATATTAATTCATGAGTATAGTCCGAGAGGTAGGCTTCAATGTGAGGAACACCTAACGGCAGAAAATAATCGTGCAAAATGGTCTCAAATGCGGCGATAGCAGTATGGGGGAGTGTTCCAACTTCGTAGCGACTGGCATCTGGGCGTAGTTGGCGGTCTAAAGATCGAAAATCGGTAAAATCTCCCCAATCATAGGCGAGCCACCCCACAAATTGGGGATGGATTTGGGAAAATGCTTCTCGCCGGATATAGGCAAAACCGATTCCAAACGGCGTCAACAGCCATTTGGGTCCGCCGCACGTGAGCAGATCAATCTGTGCCGCCCGGACGTTCAATTCTTTAACCCCGATACCCTGAATACCATCCACCACAAACAGGATATTTCGCCGGTGACATTCCGCCCCAATTCGTGCCACATCCATGCAATAACCGGTGGCATAGTCCACAAAACTGACTGAGACCACCCGTGTTTGAGGGGTGATCGCGTTTAGAATATCATCCGTCGTGCAATGCTGGAACGTACCCGCAAACTGAATCTCAAATTCATGACGGCGGGCATGTTCCAACCACGGGTAGATGTTGCAAGGGAAATCATTTTTAGGCAGAACAACCGTATCCGTGGGTTGCAAATCGATCCCATTCAGCGCAATGTTGATTCCCACGGAAGTATTGGGGATAATCGCAATTTCATCCGGTTGGGCGTGGATCAGTTGGGCAAGGTGAGTTTTGAGGTGGAGATAATGTTCTTCCAAAATCTGGATACGGGGCAGAACCGCATCAATCAGATTCTCCTGATAAAACTGTTGCAATCGCCGATATGCTCCTAGCGGTAACGGGGATTTTGCCCCACAATTAAAAAATACGGTCTGTTCGGTCAGTGGGAATTGGTCCCGGAAATGACCGGTCAATGAGGTTCTCATAAACCGGCTATTCCTCTTCATCGTCACCCAAGTGCACATCTTCTGCCGCACCCAAGCGTCCATCTTCTGCCATTTGTTGTAAAATAGCTTCGGCTTTACTGACATCTTCTGGGGCAACGAGTACCCGCACAATGCTGAAACCGCCGATGGTGGTGACCAACCAATGATCGCGCTGGGAATACATTGTGGCTTCGATCCCCTCTTCCGCGAGAGCTTCGATGACAAATCCAGCTTCAATTTCCGTACGTGCCAAATATACTGCTACTTGACCTTCAATTAGGGGGTATTCTCCTTTATACAGCACTCGAATATCCACTTCGACTTCTTGACCGTCCCTCAGATTTAGGTCTTGATCGAGTTCAATGATGTTACCACTTCGGTATGTGCCACGTACTTTTAATTTCGGCATGATAATATCTCCTCAAAAGGGTGAAAACAGAGGCTATCTAAATGATATTCAGCAGATTAGCATAAATGGACAGGGTTTGTCAAGCGCAAACGTTCCCGCCCAGCCCTGAAGAATACCTATGAAACGTGTGCTATATTAAGTGTTTCACGCAGGTATGAAAAAAATGTTTTCGCGCTATTTTGATCTTTTGCCCTTAATATAAGCGATTTCGGGTCAAATAGTATTCTTCAGGGCAGGTTCCCGCTATTGGAATTAAAACCGCTTTCATCTGCCAGGGAGTACAGAATACGACAAAATACCCGCCAAAGGCTAAAAAACTCTTGCTGAATAGTAAAATCCAGTTTAAGTTAAGTTTTATAGTATGCTACTCGTTTTGTCACTCTTGAGATGTGATAGTACGATGAAAACAATTCTTGCCATAGAAGATGAATACGCCATTCGGGAAGCGATAAAAAGTGTCCTTTCCTATGAAGGATTTGATGTTATCAGTGCCCGGAATGGCTTGGAAGGGGTTGAACTTGCCAAAAAATACCTACCGGATTTGATTTTATGCGACATCATGATGCCGGGTTTAGACGGGTATGAAGTCATTGCGGAACTCCAGAAATTTCAGGCAACGGCTACTATCCCTTTTGTTTTTTTGACAGCGAGAGTCGATAAAACAGACCTCCGGCGCGGAATGGAATTAGGCGCAGATGATTATCTGATGAAACCGTTTCGGGCAGATGAGCTTCTCGCAGCAGTCCGCACGCGTTTAGAAAAGAAAGAGACCTTGATCCAAAATGGCGAGCGCAAACTAAAAACGTTGCGCGGGAACATCATCCATGCGTTACCCCACGAGCTCCGCACGCCTTTGACCTCAATTTTGGGATTCTCCAATTTGCTGGTTGAAAACAGTGAGATGCTCGAACCGAGTCAAATCAAAGAGATGTCAAAGTCGATCCGCAATGCCGCCCGAAATCTGGAACGGCTTATTCAAAACTTCCTGACCTATGCCCAAATTGAATTGACTTTGGAAGATGAAGCTAAACTTACCTACTTGCGAAACCAATATATTGAAAATCCGGTACTAACTATTACAGAACCGTGCCAGCAAAAAGCCGTCGAATTTGGTCGAGGAGATGACCTGACACTGGATATTGAGCATGTACCTATCTGGATCGCCAGTAGTGATCTAAAAAAAGTAATATGGGAACTCATGGATAATGCGTTTAAGTTCTCTACCGCAGGAACACCCATTGTAGTGACCGCTAAATTGGAAACAGGGAATGAGAAGCCCGCCCCAACAGAGCCTAAATATGTAATTGAAATCACAAACCGGGGACGGGGAATGACGCCGGATCAAATTGCTAATATTGGCGCCTACATGCAATTTGAACGCGCCTTCTACGAGCAAAAGGGGCAAGGAATGGGGCTAATCATCGCCAAACGCTTAATCGAATTGCATGAAGGAACATTGCGAATTTTCAGTGTTCCAGAATCGGAAACAACCGTGCAAATCAAATTAAACCCAAAATTGAAGGACAAAAGCACTTGCTAAGCGGTATGAAACAGCCCAGGTCCCCCCAACAGAAGAAACCCCCCTTTCAGATGCGGCTGAAGGGGGGGTTTCATGTTGGAATGGCAAATATGTTTAAATATAATTGCATGATTGGGCATATTCCAACAGTTCATCCCGAAAATCAGGATGAGCGATTTCTACCAGCGCATTCACCCGTTCTCGGATGCTTTTGCCATGCAAATAGGCAATTCCAAACTCGGTAACAATGTAATGGACATCCCCTCGAGAAGTCACCACGCCAGCTCCCGGTTTGAGTTTAGGGACAATCCGGGAAACAGTGCCATTTTTGGCGGTTGAGGGCAAGGCAATAATCGGTTTACCCCCTTTCGAGCGAGCGGCGCCCCGAATAAAATCCACCTGACCGCCAATACCGCTGTAAAACCGGCATCCCATTGAATCCGCGCATACCTGACCGGTAATATCCACCTCAATAGCAGAGTTGATCGCAACCATTTTATGATTTTGACTTATGATAAACGGGTCATTGACATACTGGGTGGGGTGCATTTCAATAATAGGATTATCATCAATATAATCATAAACACGTTTGGTTCCCAGCACAAACCCAGCAACAATTTTGCCCGGGTGTAATGTCTTTTTTTCATTATTTATAATGCCATTATCCACTAGATCAATCACACCATCAGAGAACATCTCCGAATGAACCCCTAAATCTTTTTTATCGTTCAAATAGAGCAAAACCCCATCGGGGATACCACCGATGCCCATCTGCAAGGTTGAGCCATCTTCGATTAGGGAAGCTACATTTTGCCCGATTTTCTTTTGCAGTTCGGAAGGTTGCCCTTGAGGCAGTTCGGAAAGCGGGCTTGATGTTTCCACACAATAATGAATTTTACTGACATGAATAAAGCTATCCCCGTGACAACGAGGCATCTGATCATTAATTTCGGCAATAATAACTTTTGCGGACTGAGCGGCGGGCATTGTGACCCCGACTTCAATCCCAAAACAACAAAACCCGTGTTCATCTGGAGGCGAAACGTTTATGAGTGCCACATCAATGGGCAAATGTCCTTCCAGAAATAAGCTAGGAACTTCACTTAGGAAAATTGGAACATAATCGGAGCGTCCTTCTTGCACCGCCTTACGCACGTTCCCCCCGATAAATAAATTCCGAACATGAAAGCTATCGGCATATTTTTCACTGACATAGTCTGCTTCTCCGACAGTTAAAATATGCACAATTTCCACATCGTTAAGTTCCGGAGCTCGCTGTGTCAGGGCATCTACCAACACATGGGGCATGGCACAGCCCGCTCCGACATAGACACGTTGCCCGGATTTAATCACTTGAACCGCTTCTTCCGCCGTTACTCGTCGCTCTTGATAGCGTTGATACCATCCCATATCGACCTCCTTCTTTAGCGCAAAACATCTGTCAGCGGTTGGTAAGAAACATTTATGGCTTTTGCCATACTTTCGTTGGTGGCATAACCTTGGTAGGTAAAAACACAATTTGCAAAATAGGGTACTTGCGCAATGACATCCCCCAAACCACAGTCTGCTAATGCCACAACGAATGGGAGCAACGCATTGTTTAAGGCATGTGTCGCCGTTCGTGCCACCACGGACGGAATATTCGGTACACAGAAATGGATCACATCATGTTTGACATACGTCGGCTCTTCCCACGACGTGGGGCGGCTTGTTTCAGAACATCCGCCTTGATCGATAGCGACATCCACAAAAACAGATTTGGGTTTCATGGATTTAATCATCTCTTCAGTGAGGACTAACGGCGCGCGCTGTCCTCGCCGCAAAACAGCACCGATCAGAATGTTCGCAAACTGGACACTTTTACCAATGGTCACGGGGTTCGCATAACTGGTGGTCACCCGATGTTGGGTTAGGGCTTCTAATTTCCGCAACTTTTCAACATCGTTATCCAGAACAATCACTTGCGCCGCGTGCATGGCTTTTAAAGCGGCATGTTGTCCGACGACACCAGCACCTAAAATTACGACAATCGCCCGAGGAACACCAGCAACACCGTCTAGCAAAATCCCACGACCACCGTAATTATTTTGTAAATATTGCGCCCCAATTTGAATGCTCAGTGCCCCCGCAATTTCGCTCATTGCATTTAGAATCGGAAAATTTCCATCCTGATCCTGTAATAGTTCGTAACCAAACGTGGTTACGTTTTTATCTAACAACCCTTTAACTAACTCTTTTGGTGCAATGGAAAGGTGCATGGCAGACCCGATCATCTGCCCGTCACGAATAAATTCCAAATCTGGCACCGTCAATGGGGAAATTTTGAGGAGGATATCCGAACGTCTGAAGATTTCCTCTTTGGAGTACACGATTTTCGCACCGGCGGCAATATACTGATCATTCAGGAAGCCACTTTGTAAGCCGGCATCTTTTTCGACATATACTTCGTGCCCATGCGAGGTCAATACTTGAACTCCCGTTGGTGTCAACGGAACGCGGGCTTCATGGTGGTGATGCTCCTTAGCAAGTCCAATAATCATTCGTCGGCTCCTTTCACAAAATACAAATCGCCTTTAAAATAGAGTGAAATACTATCTGGGAGTTTAGCTTAACTTTTGGTTTCTGTCAAGTATAAATGATAAAAAAGTCTTTTTTTCTAGGCAGGAGAACCACACCGTTTGTGAGGCTCTCAAAAACAGGTTATATCAGGGATGGGACAATGTTTGAAAAGAGACGCTTGGGTAGGTTCACTCAAAAAAAAACACCAACGTTGGTGGTTTGCGTTGGTGTGGTAAATGAACATTCTGTGAAAAGGTCGATTTGCTCGGGGCTTGCTTTGAAAGGAGAAGGCACCGTCATTTCTCAGCAAAGAGGTTGTAGGAGAAGGCGTGAGCACATCGACCTTCCTCACAGAATTTTGTCATGCGAAGAGAATTCCCCAGGGAGGAGAGATTACCGTTTTGCCGGGGGATAAAAGCGGTAATCGAGGAATTCTCGTTCGCATAGGTTGTGAAAGAACTTACATTGGGAGAAACCGTCAGGGGATTCCGCATGGGAGGGTCGTCCGCCATAACATCCACTCCCGCTGTTCCTTCAAGAAACGCCCCCTGACGGTGTCTTACCGTCAGGGTGTGGTTTTACTGGCATACATCTCGACCGGATCGGTACTATCGGCGATTCCAGCAGGGGAAGCACCGGTCCGGTCATCCAGTTCCAAGTCCGTTTCATCCAGAACACGCACCACCAATTCACTAAGCCGGCTCATGGAAAACGGTTTGTAGATGTATTCATCAACACCCAAATCTCGGATTCGTTGTTCCATTTTGTGGACATTGTAGGCGGTCATCAAAATGACTTTTGTTTGGGGACTCACCTTTTTTGCAACCGAGATAAATTCCAACCCACTAATGCCCGGCAATTTCAAGTCCGAAATCAGCAAATCATAGGTCTGATGTTGCATCATTTTCAAGGCATCTTCACCACTATGGGTTGTATGAACCACATAATTTGGGTTTTCGCTCAACTCTTCGGCGAGCAAAAAGGTGAAGATTCGCTCATCATCTATAATCAAGATATATTTCGATGTTTGCATTGCAACCCCTCAATTCATATCAGTTGAACGGGTATTCGTCGATCTGTAAATTGGCAGATTGCAATGCCTATACCAGATTTTTGGAAGGAAGATTCGTAATTACTAACTTACTGATATAGTTGATGTTATTGGGATTGGTAAACGGCGTGAGAGGGATAATAGGGGCTGAATTTCATTGAAAAGGAAAATTATTCAGCCCCAAAGTCGTAGGAAGGAAACCTTCTATAGGGTATAACCCTTTATTTATCAGACAAATAAATCGTCTGAAAAAAAGTTAAAAGGTTTGAAAAGATATTTTTCAGACATCGTCGTTCTCATCGCTGTCCATAATATCTTGACTGCGGATACCGAATTTGTTCATCCGGTAGCGGAAGGATTGGCGGGACACTCCGACTAATTTCGCCGCTCGAACCTGATTACCGTGGGTTAAGGCTAAAGCTTGTTCCACAATGGCGCGTTCGGCGATTTCCATCATCTCATTGAATGGCATTCCTTTTTCCGGCAGCCGCACATGTACCGGTGTATTTTCATCCAGATAAATGCCTGTGGATTCCGTTTCCTCGGATAAAGCTAAAATGGTATCCGTAGAGGGATGGCTTTCGATTTCAATCGGTATCGTTGCCGTATCCAAAAATAGGTGCTCGGGACCAATTTCCGACCCGCTGCACAAAATCACGGCGCGTTCAATCACATTTTTTAATTCGCGGATATTGCCGGGCCAGTTATATTCCAGCATTACTTTTTTTGCCGCCTCCGTGAAGCCCCGAATGGTGCGGCCTACCGCTTTGGAGCGTTCATCTAAAAAGGCACGGGCAACCAGCAAAATATCTTCTTTCCGGTCTCGTAGAGGGGGCAACTGAATCGGCATAACGTTAAGCCGGTAATACAAATCTTCCCGAAATTCATTGAGGCGCACCGCCTCTTTTAGATCGCGGTTGGTGGCGGCAATGATCCGCAGATTGACATAAACATCTTTTGTCCCTCCGACCCGCTTGAACTTGCGAGTTTCCAACACGCGCAATAATTTCACTTGTACATTCGGGTGCATATCGCCGATTTCATCCAGAAAGAGGGTACCCCCATCCGCCAGTTCTAACAGCCCCAATTTCCGGCGCTTGGCGCCCGTGAAGGCACCCGGTTCATAGCCGAAAAGTTCACTTTCCAGCAAATTTTCCGGGATGGCAGCGCAGTTGATCTCTAAAAAGGCTTGTTCCGCACGAGGGCTTTGGTAGTGAACTAAATTGGCAATCAGTTCCTTACCGGTGCCACTTTCTCCTTGAATGAGTACCGTCGTGGTGTCGCTCCGCGCTACTTTTGCCACGATGTCATACACATACTCCATATTTTTAGAGCGACCGACCACATAATCCATCCCAATTTTGATCTTGCCCCGTTTTTCTTCCCGGAGATACTCCACTTCACGGCGCAGTTTTTCCTTCTCCAGCAATTGCTGAATTGTGATTTTAAGTTTATCTAAATCAAACGGTTTTTCCAGATAGTCAACCGCACCGATTTTGGTGGCTTGGACAGCACTCCGCACTGAGCCGTGCGCCGTCATGATAATCACTTGGGAATCCAAATGATTGTCTTTGATCTGTTTTAGCACCTCAATACCATTCATTCCCGGCAGGACCAGATCGAGCAAAATCACATCTGGGACAATCTTTTTGGCGATTTCAACAGCGTCTTCGCCCGTACCGGCCCCGACGACTTCATATTCCAACTGTTTGAGATACCGCTCCAAATTCAACCGGAACGATTCTTTATCATCTACGACCAAAATAACCGGTGACATACATTATCCCCCTATGGTGTTACCTTGATATAATTTTTTTCCCAAAGATAGTGCAAGATCGGCTCGATGTGATGATAGGGCTGATTCAGAGCCGTGGCAATTTCTTCCCCTGTTTTTTGACCACGGAGATGAAACAACAAATCGATGCCGGTATTTCCAAATTGTTGGTGATAAGATTGGTAGCTGGGGCTTGTGGGATTCGCCAACTCAAAAGCGGAGGGGTCACGTACCAAAATTGACGCTCGGAAGTCAATGGTTTGAGGTACGGCGGGACTTGATGGTACGGTTTCAGGCGCTTGGGATGGGGTTGCAAACACGACCATCTGCATATCCGGTTGTTGTGTCATTTCATCTGGGGGTTTAATCGGCAACAATTCAGGGTCATCGTCCCGAAACAGCCCGATCACCCGTCCCATTTCCGCAAAAATAACCGCGACATGGGACCCATGTTCCAGACGGATAGCACCACTGCCTTGATTTGCCAGCAATAGCCCCATTTGTAATGGATAATCTCCGTGGGGATAGTGAACTCCCGGTACAGAAAACAATTTGCGGCAATGATGTGCCACCTCAGGCGATAGCTCATAAAAGGTGACCTCACCCGAACGATGTTGCGCTTGTGCCAATATCTCGGGTTGCAAAGTTTTTGAAACCTGACGGTTTCCGCTATCTTCCAGAACAGACCCGCCGATGTCGCCCCGGTCAATCAAAATGAGACTTTCATCAGCCCCGTACTGGAACCTCAAATACCCTGAAAACGCAATCAATTTTAATTTTTTTAAGGTTCGTTCCAGATGAATATAGCGAGTTTCCAATCCGGTGTGAAGGACGGTTCCACGTGGTAAAAAAGGCATGGTTTTCGTGCCACCTTATGCTTTTGCACGATAAATATCGATCAGACAATCCGTTTTTTCAATTAATGCGATGATCGGGCTTAAATCCGTTGAAATTTGCCGGTTGGATAGGTGGTATCCGCCCAATAGCTCCCCTTCATTTAACAAAATGCAGGCAATCACCCGGTCATTTTGGGCGCACCGGACACATCCGGTGAACGTTTTCTGGTGCAGGGTATGGATCAACGCCGGTAATTCGACCAACTCACTCTCCAGTCCCACTTGAACCGGCTCATTGTGGAACAAGGTATATAACGGTGAGATTTTATCGGGGGAGAGTTCACATAGATCAACGACGGCGTGTTCACTTGGGGAATGCAACCGGTCGGATTGGTCGATCTCATTGATCGCTTTGATAAATGCCCGTTGACCGACCACCGTCTGGGTACCATACCGGTAATAAATGCCGGGCATATTGCCGGACTTGAATAAGATCAGGGCTTCTTCATGAGTGCTGTGGTAATGGATATAGCCGGAAAAGCGCTGTTCGCCCATGTGTGCCACAAATTTACGAAAATCTACAAAATCCACATCCAGGTGCTCAAAAAGGATATGTTCCCGCGGCAGGAGAAGCATCATTTATCCCAATCGAATTCGTTTGTTGAGGTAGGCAGTCAGGGCAAAATCAAAGGGAGTACGTGTGGTCAAGGGAATATAATCAATGGCTTGTTCGCGGCATTCCCGTTGGTACATCGATTTCATCGCGTTAATTTGTTCCCGATATTCTTTCCGGATAGTCCACGGTTGTGTTAAAATCTCTTCGCCGGTTTCCATATCGCGGAAAATGGCTTCCTGCTGAAAAGGAAATTCCACTTCATCATGATCCAGAATATGAAATACAATAACCTCATGGTGTTTGTGACGAAAATGCTTCAATCCCAATAACACCTGTTCCGGGTCATCGAAAAAGTCGGAGATAACAATGATCAACCCTCGCCGCTTGATGCGCTCTGCCAATTCGTGGAACGCCACCGAAGCATTCGTGGTTTCACTAGGTTGTAACTGTTCCAATGCCACCAGCAACACATGCAAATGGCTGCGAATAGAACGCGGGGGAATGTATTGCCGGACATGGTTGTCAAACGTAAGCAACCCGACAGCATCTTGTTGTTTAATTAGCAGATACGCTAATGACGCCGCCAAATACGATCCGTACTCTAATTTGCTGACCGTTTTAGGCGCATGATAGCCCATCGATGCACTCGAATCCAACAAAATATAGGCTTTAAGATTTGTCTCTTCTTCGTATTCTTTGATATAAAATCGATCCGTCTTGCCAAAAACTTTCCAGTCGATATGTTTCAGCGGGTCCCCCGGCATATATTGCCGGTGCTCGGCAAATTCAACACTAAACCCATGATAGGGACTTTTGTGTAAACCCGTGACAAAGCCTTCCACAACTAAACGCGCACGGAGTTCCATATTGCGCAATTTGGAGACAACCTCCGGATCAAGATACTTACGACTGGCATCGTTAGTTTTTGACATGCTATTCCTTGAGTGTCTAAGGGATCAGGGTTTAGGGATCAGGAGTTAGAGATTCAAATTTAAACCTTGATCCGTAAACCTCAATAAAGGTGAAATAAATTTTGTCTTTGGGATAATATGAGATAGAGTACGGATTGTCAATCGTAAAGTCATCGGGCACACCATCAATTTTAAGTTGGATTCGTGTTTTTATCGGTTGACACGGATTCTCTTCTGTATTACCGTTGGGAAAAATTTACCCCAGTTAAAGATAGATTATGTTTTTACCGAGCATTCAGGGCACTTTTCGAGGAATTCGCGACTTACGGCGGGCACAAACCATTTTAGGCGTGCTTGTCAGCTATGGTTTTGGTTGGTTAGTCGAACGGATCACCCCCGGTTGGCGTGCCAAAAAGGCGTACCCCCTTGAAGAGGACGTGACAAAATTAACGCCACCTCAGCGTGTTCGGCGAATGATGGAAGCGCTCGGTCCCTCCTTCATCAAGTTGGGACAAATGCTCAGTTCTCGACCCGACCTCGTTCCCCCGGATTATGCCGAAGAATTCAAACATTTACAAGCCCATACCACCCCTTTTCCATACCATCAAGTGAAGGAGATCATCCAGAGAGAGTTTAACCAACCTGTGGAAAACTTGTTTCAGGAGTTTGAGGTCAAACCGTTTTCAGCCGCATCAATTTCACAAGTCCATCGGGCGGTATTGCATTCTGGGGAGCGGGTGGTAGTCAAGGTACAACGTCCGAACATCGAACACCTCATGATGTCCGACATTAGTATCGTACGGCGACTGGCGGAATTGATAGAAAAACTCGACCTGTATGAACTCAGTCACTATAACCTGACCGGCATTGTTGACGAATTTGAAAAAGTCACTCGCCGGGAGTTGGATTTCACCGTTGAAGGGAAAAATGGTGACCGGTTTCGCGCCAATTTTGCTGGAAATCCAGCGGTCTATTTCCCCAAAGTATTCTGGGAGCGTACCACGGAGCGGGTGCTGACCGTTGAAGAAATCCGAGGCCAACATCTTTCCGAGGTGACCCACTTACTACCATCAGAAAAACGCACGATCACAACCCAACTTGCTCAACTTAGTCTAACACAATTATTTAAACATGGTTTTTTTCATGCCGATCCCCATCATGGGAATATTTTTTTGCTCCCCGATAATGTGATCGTGTTGATTGATTTTGGTATGACCGGACGGATCGATTACATGATGATGGACCGGTTAGCAGATTTGTTCCTTGGCGTGATGGATCAGGACGCTCACATGTGCGCCCGGGTGGTCGTTGAAGTCGGTGACCCCAACGGAAATGTGGAGATAGACCACCACCGCTTACGGCTCGACATTGCCGATATGCTAGACCGGCATGCCAGCGGTAGTCTGGATCAACTGAATATTAACCAAATCATCACCGAAACCCTAAACACGATCCGTAAATATCGCCTTAAACCCCCACCCGAACTGGTGTTGATGAGCCGGGCTTTACTTACATTAGAAGGTGTTGCCCATGATTTTTACCCGGAATTTAATCTGTTTGAAGAGTTAATCCCTTTTGCCAAAGAGATCATCGCCCGCCGTTATTCCCCCAAACGGTTGGTGAAAAATGCCGGTTACACCGCGTATGATGTGAGCCAATTACTCCAGATTTTACCGTATGAACTGCGGCAACTCCTGCGAAAATTCCGGCAAGGGTCTATCCGGCAAGAAATCGAACTGCGCGACCTGCGAAAAATTTTGAGTGAATTAGAACTCATCACCACCCGGCTCGTGTTTGGTATGATTTTATCGGCACTGATCATCGGCTTTTCACTGATTTTTGCCAGTGGAAAAATCAGTGGTGTGCTGGACTTATTCACTTCCATCGGTAGCATCGGGTTTTTGATTGTGACCGTCTTAGGGTTATGGCTGATTATTTCCATCTTACGAGGTGGTAAAATCTGACAGCTCACCAAAATTTATATTGACTTTGGCGAGCCAATCTTCTACAATCATTGAAACTCAATACGTTATGTCGCTTTATTTTTGGTGGGTGGAATGCGTATCCGCTTTAAACCAACAAATGAGGGGGCTTTAGTATTTTTAGGACTATTGAACCCAACATGATTACACCATGAAAATAAAAATAATATTCTGCTTACTCAGCATCTGGATTCTCTCTTCTTGCAATCCGCGCTTGCCCAAGGACGAAAAAACCGGTAAGCCCATGTCCGTTGGGAGTTATGATCGCATTCTCGTCCTGATGGATAACGCCGAATGGAATGAGTATGGCGAGGAAATCACTCGCATACTAAGTAAGCCGGTCTATCTTTCCCCCGGACAGTACAATTATGAAACCGTATATGACATTATTCGCGGTGATAATTATCAGCTTAAAAATTATCTCGTCCGCAAAAATATGTTCTGGTTTTGTACACTGGATTCAGATGGTCCGGTTTCCCAACGAGTGCGCGATATTGTGGATGATGGGACGTTAGCTAGAGCGGAGCAACAGGGGGGTCAATTGTTTATCCAACGGGATGCGTGGGCCGCGGATCAATTGATGTTTATCTTGATTGCCCGTAATGCCGATCTGCTGATGAAAGCGTTTCACCAATATTATCCCAAAATCGATGAAATTATGGAAGAGGCTTACCGGCAGCGTACCCTTGCCGGACTGTATAATTACGGGGAACAGACCGAATTTGCCCGGCATTTTCAATACCAGTACGGGTGGCATCTTCGTATCCCGCGGGGATATGTCAAGATGAATGAAGTTGTTACGCCTGAAACCGCGGAACACCAACGCGGGTTCACTTGGTTTCGGAAGCGCGTACCGGGGTTAGACCGGATACTCTTTGTCTATTGGGAGGAAGCCGATAGTACCACGCTAACCCCCGACTACTGTTTCAACAAACGGGACGAACTAACCGGAACATACTATGAAGGGGATAAACTGGATCGGGAAATCTCTACAGTTGATACCGTCACCTTTTTAGGAAAACGAGGGTATAAAATCGAGGGATTTTGGGTCAATGAACAGTATGTCATTGGGGGTCCCATGCGCTCCTACACGTTTTACTCGCCCGAAGATAGGCGCATTTACATGATCGATCTGTGTCTTTATGCCCCCGGTGAAGATAAATACCTAGCCATGACCCGGTTAGACTTGATTGCCCATACCTTTTCTACCCAACCCATTCCCTAACATTAAGGATTGACGATATGAATATTCTCATCACCGGTGGTGCCGGATTTATCGGTTCTAATGTCGCGGATGCTTTTTTGGCAGAAGGGCATCGTGTCATTATTGTGGATAATCTAAGTACCGGCAAGCGGGAAAATCTGCCACCGGAAGCGATCTTTTACGAAGTGGATATACGGGATGCAGATCAATTGGAAGCCGTATTTAAACGCGAATCCATCGACATTATTGATCACCATGCCGCTCAGATGAGCGTTCCGGCATCGGTGGCGGACCCCGTGTACGATGCCAATGTAAATGTCATCGGGTTACTCAACTTGATGCAGTGCGCAGTCAAATACGGCGTGAAAAAAGTCATTTTTATCTCATCGGGTGGCGCGATTTACGGGGAAAGCGAGACCTTCCCCATTACAGAAGATATGCCGGTTCAACCCGTTTCCCCGTATGCGATCACCAAATACGTCTCAGAGCATTATTTGCGTTTCTATTGGCATCAATACAATCTTCCGTACACTATTTTGCGCTATGCCAATGTGTATGGTCCCCGCCAAATTCCACATGGCGAAGCGGGTGTAGTTGCCATTTTTATCGAAGCTTTGCTCGCTAACAAAACCCCGAAAATTTTCACCTTCCCGGATATGCCGGAAGGGATGATCCGAGATTATGTTTTTGTCGGTGATGTCGTTCAGGCGAATTTACGGGTACTCCAGCATGGGGATGGGGAAGCCTATAATATAGGCACGGGAATCCAAACCACAACCTTAACCCTTCTGAAAACGATTCAGAATGCAATCGGTACCGGGATAACACCTGTTTTTTCGGAGGCTCGTGCCGGAGATTTGCGCTGTAGCCAACTAGATATTACCAAAGCCGCCCAACATCTGGGTTGGCAACCGGAATATGACCTTAAAACGGGCATCCAAAAGACCGTAAATTATTATCGAAAGGAGGAACATCTTCCCTAAGCGTTTAACACATCAGGAGTTGGATATTGAGGTGCTAAACCAGATGGGGTTTATCACCGAGGAAACAATTGCATTTATTGAAGCGGTCAGCATCGTCTCTGTGGAAACCGGTATTGCCGCCTATGCCGTCGGGGGATTTGTCCGCGAGCTTTTTCTGGGGGAAAAAAATGAAGATATTGACATCACGGTGGAAGGGGATGCCATCCAATTTGCCAAACAAGTTGCCCGATTATTAAACCTGACAAATGTTCAAACCCATCCCCAATTTCAGACCGCCTCAGTACAAGCACCCAGTGAAGGATGGATTGATATTGTCACGGCGCGATCCGAATACTATCCCTACCCGGGAGCGTTGCCGGTAGTTAAATCAAGCAATATTACGGAGGACCTCCGGCGGCGGGATTTCACCTTTAACGCAATGGCGATCCCCATTCGGGAGCGGAAAATGCTGCCTCTGGTCGATCCATTTTCAGGCTTAAAAGACCTGCAAAAGGGTCTTATTCGTATTATGCACCCCAAAAGTTTTCATGATGACCCGACACGGATTTTTCGGGCAGTACGCTACCAAACTCGATTGAACTTCCAACTGGAAGCGGAAACCAAAGAGGCAATGCAAACCGCCTTAAAGGCAAACGTCTTGGAAACCATTTCCAATGACCGCATCCGTAATGAGCTTATTGCCATCTTGCACGAGCAATGCCCAAACAATGCCCTGCGTTTATTGGATGAATGGAATATTTTAAAATATATCCATCCGGGATTGACTGCCGTTCATGCCTATAACGGGCTTATTAGCCAGATTCAGTCCAGCCTGACCCAATTTGCCCTATTGATACCGTTCTATAAAATCGTGAGCTGGGAAGTCTATTTGCTGGGGTTGATCAGCATTTTGCAACCGGATGATGCCCAAAATTTTTTAGAACGCTATCATTTCCCCCGGTCGGTTCAAAATAAAATTGATGAATTGCGGGTGGTGCAAGAACGTGACTTAATCAATATTTTGGAACAACACGACCATTTAAAACCAAGCCGTCTGGTGGAGTTGCTAGATGGGCTATCCAAAGAGACCTTGCTCTGGTTAATGGCAAAGGTTTCTACACCGCAAGCGCGGTTTCATATTTCGCTCTATTTACGAACGTTGCGTCATGTTAAACCTCAAATCAACGGGCACACGCTGTTGAAAATGGGCATGAAACCGGGTAAGGCTGTCGGCGATGTTCTACGCGCGATTCGCAAGGAAAAACTTGACGGTAGATTAATCACGCTTGACGATGAAAAGACGTATGCTAAAAAATGGATCGATACATACTTAACTGATGGGACATAAGGAGGAGGTTACATGCACCGCGTGCTTGGTATTATTCTGGCTGGTGGCGAAGGTAGCCGGCTGAATATTCTTTCCGAAAAACGGGCAAAACCTGCCATGCCGTTTGGTGGCAAATACCGCATTATTGATTTTACACTCAGTAACTGTGTCAATTCGGGCATTTATAATATTCAAGTGATGACCCAATATCGCCCTCGATCTTTAGATGATCATATTGGTGCCGGTGACCCGTGGGATCTCAACCGATTATATACCGGTGTGGAACTCTTACAACCGGCTCGCGGTTACGAGGGCGGTTTAGGGGGTTGGTATCGAGGTACGGCGGATGCCATCTATCAAAACATCCAATATGTACGTGAAAAACCGTGCAGTGATGTGCTCGTCCTCTCCGGCGACCATATCTATAAGATGAATTACGCGAAAATGGTCGATCTACACCGGAAAAAACAGGCAGATTTGACCGTCGCGGTGATTCCCGTTCCCCTCAAAGAAGCCTCACGCTTTGGTATTATGCAAACCAATGCAGAGGGCCAGATTATCGACTTTGAGGAAAAACCCAAACACCCCAAAAGTAATCTGGCATCCATGGGTATTTATGTGTTTGATAAAGAAACGTTACTTCAGGAACTACGTGAGGATGCCCATAAAGAAGGCAGCTCTCACGATTTTGGCAAAGATATTATTCCCAAGTTAGTCCGGGAACAAAAGCGGATTTTCACCTACCACTTTGAAGGGTACTGGCGCGATGTCGGGACAATTCAATCCTATTGGGAAGCAAACATGGATTTACTAGCACCTGCCCCAGAACTAAACTTGCATGATCAATCTTGGGTGATCCATACCCGCAGTGAGGAAAAACCACCGGTACGGTTGGTGGGGCAGAATGCCGCCATTCGGGAAAGTCTGGTGTCCAATGGGTCTGTGGTACGTGGTAAAGTGGAAAACAGCGTCCTTTCACCCGGGGTAGTTGTAGAAGAAGGCGCCGTAGTAAAACATTCCATTATTATGAACAACACTCAAATCGGTAAAAATTGTGTGGTGGACCATGCCATTTTGGACAAACATATTGTGGTACACCCCAATAGCCGAATTGGGTACGGTGACGATATGACCTCCAATTACCTGTACCCCTCGCACCTGAACACGGGTATCACCATTGTGGGAAAAAATGCTCACATCCCCGAAGGCATTACCATCGGGCGAAATTGCCGTATCGGTACAGACGTCCAACATGCCGACTTTCAGGGCAAAACCTTGATCGCTTCTGGGCAAACGATAGGAGTCTAATGGCTGGCCGGACGGTACGTGCCCCAGTCCAACTAAACATAATAGAGAATGTGATCTATAAAAACCAACTAAAAAGTATCGAAAAAAATATTGACAAACGCGGCAAAAACCGCTATTATAGCCCACCTCAAAATGAGCTATTTGAACTGTGCCTAGGTAGCTCAGTTGGTAGAGCAGCTGATTTGTAATCAGCCGGTCGTAGGTTCGAGTCCTATCCTAGGCTCCACAAAAAGATGATCCATGTGTGGGTAGGTGGCCGAGTGGTTAAAGGCGGCAGACTGTAAATCTGCTCTCGAATGAGTACGGGGGTTCAAATCCCTCCCTGCCCACCATTTCTATTTTTTGGAAGCACTCCACACGCGGGAGTAGCTCAGTTGGCTAGAGCATCAGCCTTCCAAGCTGAGGGTCGCGGGTTCGAATCCCGTCTCCCGCTCCACTCCTTACATTTCCCTCTTATATATTTAGATAACATTCATTGCACTCATGGCAAGCCCTCGCATTGTTTTTGGTAACCACAGCGTTAAAGCATTGATCAAGTCTCGCCCCGACCGGATTAACGAACTGCATGTGTTATTGATTCATGAGGAGTTGGGTTTCTACCGGAAACATGCCAAACGCCACCGTATTAAGCTGGTTGAACACGTTAAACCCAAAGAACTGGATCGCCTGATTGGCCATGCGGCGAATCATCAAGGGGTAGTGGCAATTGCCGCCCCGTTTCGATATGTGGAACTGGATGATCTGATCCAGAAATGCCGCCAAAGCCAGCACCATCCCACTCTAATTTTACTGGACGGTATTACGGACCCCCAAAATTTAGGTGCGATTCTTCGTTCTGCCGGATTTTACGGAGTTGATGGCATTTTATTACCTCAAGACCGCTCCGCTTCTGTCACCGATACGGTGTTGAAGATTGCTTCCGGGGCGGCAGAGCACGTCCCCGTCGCTCGCGTCAAAAATGTGATACGCACAATGGACATCCTCAAAGATCAGGGCTTTTGGATGGTGGGGTTGGCAGACCGTGCCAAAACCGCCATTTATGAGATCGATTTAAACATGGATACAGTGATTATCATTGGCAGTGAAGGCAAAGGTATCCGTCGCTTAGTGCGGGAACATTGCGATTTTTGGGTCAACCTACCCGGTGAAGGCTCTATTTCTTCCTTAAACGCCGCCACAGCCACCAGTATCGCCCTTTACGAAATTTACCGGCAACGCACCCTTCTACGCAAATCTTCTTGATTTTTGCCGTCTTTTGCCGGCATATCAGCAATGAGTTTAAACCCGGTACCTCTTTTCGGGTCAAATCAAGTAGATCGATAACATCCATTTTCCCCCGAATGTTGAAGACACCGAGTCTGTGATGGTCAGTGATGAAACGCTTGTTTCCCAATTCCAGAACGGAAATGAACAGGCATTTAATGAACTGGTTAATCGCTATCGCGAAAAAGCGTACCAAATTGCCTATCGCATGGTGCGAAATCAGGATGATGCCCTAGATTTAGCACAGGATGCCTTTGTCCGGGCTTATAAAGGTTTACGCAACTTTAAGGGAAACTCCAAGTTTTATACCTGGTTTTATCGAATTGTGACCAACCTCTGTATCAATTTTAAAACCCGGAATCGATTTAAAGATGCGGTGTCGCTAGACAACGAAGACGTGCATCTACCACTGGAATCCAAAACACGGAGTCCATTGAAAGACGTGATCAATCAGGAACTTAAACAAAAAATTGCCGAAGCCATCGCTCAGTTACCCGCACAACAGCGAACCGTTTTTATTTTGCGCTATTACGAAGGATTGACCCATCAGGAAATTGCGAATATCTTAGGCAAATCCGAAGGGGGCATTAAAGCAAATTACTTTCATGCCGTCAAAAAATTACAATCGTTGCTGGCGGCATACCAGCACGGTTTATAGAGAGGTGTTGAGTCATGAATCATATCTCAACCGACGATTTAATCGAATTTATTGAAGAAACCTTGACTGCCGAACGAATGCGTGTTGTGGAAGAACACATAAAAACGTGCGCGCAATGTCAAAATGCACTTGCCGGATTAAAGCGGACATTCGATTTGCTGGCACTAGATGAAGTCCCGGAGCTTTCACCCGTACAACTGGGTAATTTTGTACCGCACATCCGGCAAAAAGTGAACACCGAACCGGTCTGGAAAGCATGGCTACCCCGCGTGATCCCCTCTGTGGGACTGGTGATGGTCTTTTTGCTGGTCTTTACGGTAATCATCCGGCAATACCCGCACTCCCTCCCCGAACCCGTAAATATTGCCACGATTCCGGATTCGATTTGGGAAAGCTATTTGATCGACTCCGACGTGTTTGCGGGCATTGTGTTGGATACAGAAACACTCCCGAATGTTTTGACCACCGAAACGTGGGTCGATACCACCGAAACGGACGAACTGTTGGACAATGTAATTGATCCAACCTTTGTACAAAGCATCGATGAGATCGAGTTTTTTGATGACCCATTTGCCACATTCAATAGCTATTTTGATGATCTAACCGAACCTGAAATAAAATTGATACTCCAACAATTGAACCAACACGGTTAAAGGAGGGTTGCGATGAAATTCAAACCGGTGTTTTTTGTCATATTTTTTTTAATGGGGGTATGGGGGAGCAGTGTTCTGGCTCAACCACCAGTCGATGATATGAGCGGACCTCCCGATAACCATCGTGAACGTCTGCGACAGTGGGTCCAATTCCGCTTGGTGCAGGAATTGGATATGTCCGAAGAACAAAGTTTAAAGTTTTTCCCTCGCTTCAACGCCTTAGATGATCACCGACAGGAAACCCACAAACAGAAACAACAAAAATTACGCGAATTACACAATTTGCTAAGCACCATTGTTGATCCGGATCAGCCGGGTGAAGATATGGAACGTCAGATTATAACCGCATTGGAAGAATTGGATACCCTAGAGCAAGAGGCGTTAAAAAAACGGAATGAACTCCGCGCGGAAATGATGGAGGTGCTGACCCCGGTCCAAAAGGCGAAATATGTGATTTTTGAAGCGCGTTTTGAACGGGAAATTCGTGAAATGATTCAAGATGTGCGCAGGCACCGGGGCGGACGCGGGCACGGTTACAATAGAACACAGGATTGAGCGGATTGCTGGTAAAACCGGTGATATGGAAAAAAGGTGCTCCTCATTTTTTAGGAGCACCTTTTTTAAGATTCATCGGAAAGGTAAGACACATCGTGTTGTGGGGTGGCGGAATGGCAGCGACACCCGGAGCGGCACGTTCCACTTTTTGGATTCGACCGGCGCCACGCCTCACTAAGCCGCATGATAGAGTATCCCGCAGCGCCGAAAACGATCACCATCACCAGAAACTCTTGCATGATTAACCTCCCCAACCAAGCAATTGCCCGCCTTGATAAACGACCAAGGCTCCGATATAGGCGAGTACCGACATGTAGCCGAACATAAAAAGCGGCCATTTCCACGAACCGGTCTCACGCCGCACGACAGCCAACGTGGACATACACTGGCACGCTAAGACAAAGAAAACCATTACGGAAACCGCCGTCAGGGTGGAATAATCCTGCCGCAAATGCTCGCGCAGGTCGGTCGATTCTTCGTCGGCATCCCCAATGCTGTAGATCGTACCCAACGTCGAGACCATTACTTCCCGTGCGGCAAAGGCGGCAATAATCCCCACACCCAACTTCCAATCATACCCCAACGGCTCAATTACCGGTTCAATCACTTTGCCCAGCCGCCCCGCAAAACTATGGGCGAGGTCTTCCGCCGCTTGCTGAGCCTCTAACTGCTGAATTTGCATCGCCAGTTGGTCTGGATTCGCCGCCGCGGGTAATTGATCGGTTAAAACACGAATTTGCGTGGGATAATCCACAGAATACTGCTCTACTTGCGGGTAAGTTGCCAGTGCCCAGAGCACAATGGTTAAGGTCAAGATAATCGTTCCGGCATTCACCAGAAACGCGCGAGATTGGACCCACATTAAAATAAGCGCGGACTTGAGCGAAGGCAACCGGTAAGAGGGTAATTCGATAATCATGGCCGGTGCTTCGCCTTTCACCAGCCATTTTCTGAAGAGAATCGCCATCAAAATAGCCGCGACGATACCGGTCAAATACATCCCCAACAGGGTCAATCCCGCTACGGTGAAAATGCCCAATACCCGCTGATTCGGGATGAAGGTTCCGATAAAAATTACATAGACCGGCATCCGGGCAGAACAACTCATTAATGGGGCAATTAAAATGGTCAAAAGCCGGTCGCGCTGGTTTTCAATGGTGCGCGTCGCCATAATACCCGGAATGGCGCACGCAAACGAACTGAGCAACGGCACGACAGCCTTCCCTTGTAAGCCAAATTTGCGCATGACGCCATCCATCATTAGTGCCGCCCGTGGCATATAACCGCTATCTTCCAGCAAAGCCAGAAAGAAAAACAAGAGCAAAATCTGGGGTAAAAAAATCACCACGTTGCCAACACCCCCGATCACGCCATCGACAATCAATCCCTGAAGGACACCCTCCGGTAAAACCCCATGGATAATACCGCTCAGCCAACCGAAAAAGCCATCAATGATGTCCATCGGAAAACTGGCCCAACTGTAAATGGACTGAAATACGAGTGCCATCATACCGATGAAAATCAGGGGACCCGCAACCGGATGAATCAACACTTGGTCGAGTTTATCGCTTTTGTGGGGCGTCATCCCCACCTCGTACCGGAGAGTCTCTTGACAAATACCCCGTACCCAAGTGTACCGTCCGGTGATTTCTGCAGATTTCCAATTCACCTCTTGTGATTTGAGGCTTTCTCGCAACTGGAATACACGTTCCCGTAGTTCGCTCGTTTTACCCCCCCACAACTCCAGCGCACTATCATTGGTGAGAATATACAACGCCTGCGAAAAACAGGCACCCGGTTTCAGGTTCGTGTGTTCGGCAAACCATTTTGTCAGAGATTCACAGGCGCTCTCCACCTCTGGATGCAAGTTCCATTGCCGCTTTGGCGGAATTTGTTGGTTCAGGTGCTGAATTGCCGCTTTTAACTCCTCAATACCCTTACCCTTTTTGGCGATAAGCGGTACAACCGGCACCCCTAACGTTGCCGATAATTTATCCAAATCGACCTGAATGTGCCGCCGTTCCACTACATCCATCATATTGAGAGCAAGAATAGTGGGAATTTCTAAATCCATAATTTGGGTAAACAAAAATAAGTTGCGTTCCAAATTGCTGGCATCAATCACCACGACCACACCATCCGGCATGGCGGTCCCTTTTTCCCGACCGGTAAGGACATCAAACGCAACTTGTTCATCTATGGATTTCGGATTTAGACTGTATAAGCCGGGGAGATCGACCACTTCCACGGTACCCGAAGGTAGGGTCATCTGCCCAGTTTTTTTCTCGACCGTCACACCGGGGTAATTTCCGACCTTCTGCTGTAACCCGGTCAGGGCATTAAAAACAGTTGTTTTGCCGGAATTGGGATTACCGGCGATGGCTATCGTATGTAATTGTGTTGTTGACATCCTCAATTGCCCAAATGGAAGATTAAAAATATAAGAAAGCCACAAAGCAGAAAACAACCTTGTGGCTTGCGAAAAATAAAATCGCGAAGGAAACCTATTTTAAGCGATAGGCGGAAATCTGAGAGGCTAAATCCCGTTGGATGCCCAAACGGGTTTCACCGACACGTAGTACCATCGGGTCCGAGCTTTTTAAGATTTGTACTTCCGTGCCTTCTAAAAAGCCTAGCTCTTGTAAGCGCAACATATCATTCGCATTTTCGGATTGGATCGCACCGATCCGTAAATGCTGACCGGTTGTACCGGTGGAAAGTGGCATGGTTTGAATCATTGATGAGTCCCTTTATTATACCGTGTTTATAATTGTTTGGGTTATCAAACTTGCGTTATATCTAATCAACTGAAGCGATATTGTCAAGAGAAAAAACGATAAAAATAGAGATAAAATTCTTTTTTTAGCGATGGTAGCTGCAGATAAGGCAGGAAGGAGAACAGGCAGTCATGTAACCCCAATATCCCATAACGCGGACACTTCGTAAATAATCAAAATCACGGGCTAAACGGATTGATTCCGGACGGTATCACCTAACAGATGGATGCTCTCGATCAATTGATCATCCGAAAGATAGGGTGCGGGACCGAGCCGCAAAATATTCGCCCGCACATCCGTCAAGAGACCGCGATCATGTAATTTGCGCTGGATTTCCGTTGCCTGAGGTGAAGTCAGCGCTAAAAATCCACCTAACTGGGAACGCGGAATGTCGCGGTTACGGTCGATCTGGGCGGGGTCCAGATCAAGCTGGTCAAATTGGTCGATTAACACACCGATCTGATGTTGGCTCACCTCGCGTAAAAATTCCGGTGTCAAATTGAGTTCCTCAAAAAAATGGAAGACTTCTGCAGCGCGATAATGGCTGGTGGGGTCATAGGTCGCTCCGGCAAAACGGAGACCACTATTGCCGTAGAGCACGCGAGAGTTGCGCTTTCCCTGAGATAACTGGTCAAATTCAGCGAACCAACCGGTGATAATGGGGCGTAATTGGCAATCCGGTGGTGTCCGCAAAAAGCAGTTGCCTTCCCCCAATTGGCAATATTTGTAACCACCCCCCAGTACAAACGCCGCTTCCAACCCTTGTTGGGGGAGGGAAAAGGGCACCACATTCAAGGCATGGTAGGCATCAATCAGGAGTTCCGCCCCCAGATGCTGGCAGCGTTCTAACACACCAGCTAAATCCGGTACAATTTCCGCCGATTGAAACAACACTGCGGAAACCAACACCACCGCCGTTTTTTCATCGATCTCGTCAACCAATCGTTGGGCAAGCTCATTCGCTGGGGAGGCCGGCACCCGGACGATTTCTAACAGAGATTCTTCTGCGAACCGGTCTATCTGCCGCCGGATGGTATGAAATTCCCCATCGGTGGTGATGATTTTAGGACGGTGCATCAGGGGCAAAGCAGATAAAAACCGGATCAGGAGATCGTGCGTGTTGGGGGCAAGGGAGTACCAGCCGCCGGAGTCATCTAGCAGGCGAGCAAAACCGCGTTGTACCCGTTCCGCCATGTGGAACGCACGCTCCCACTTGTCATCGACGTAGTCCGCGGCATCTTTCCACGCATGTAAATGCCCGATGAGGGCGACATCGGGCCACGCTTGATGAGAATGTCCTGTAAGGAGCAATCGTTTGTGGACGCGAAACTGGGAATAAGCAGGGGCTAACCGGTTCGGAGATTGGCGGATCGTCTCCAGCGTGATATGTGCGGGGTCCGGTTTAACAAATTGGTCATACATTTGGGCGACAAAACTGCGTACCGTTGTACTCATCAGACCTTCCTCCAGATAGTGCGCAACCGGGTGATTTCCTGATCATCTTCTTTTCGCCGTACCTGATGCAAAAAATGATGCCCATCCGGTTGGGGCAGATGCTGGCATTGCGAGATCACCCGATCCCCGTAAAAACATTCCGCCCGAAAGTGAACTTCCACCGCCCGGAGTTGGTGATACTCCCAAATGAGCGGCGGTACGGCTTCCATTGCCCAGTCGATATAGCTGACGTGATTGACATGCTGATTGACATCCAGATCGCTGTGGCGCACGGTAAATACTCGATGATGATCGACTTGATTCAGTTGAGGTAATTTAGGGAAGGAATCATCTATTGCTCGTCCGCGGAATGTCTCCGCAGCGTCTTCCACCTGTGGTGGAATGCGCACGGGACGCCGCGTTTCTAAATTGAACATCGCCCATGCGGTGGTGGCGCGCCCCAAAAGGGTGCCTGTTTTATCCCGGATGCGAAAATCACGGATGCCATATAATCGATTGGCACCGGAGGGCCATGTTTCGACGGTTAGCAGCTCTTTCCACTGCGGATATCGCTCCATCTGAACATGCAAGCGTGAAAGCACCCACGTTCGTTTTTTATCCAGCATGTTGTTCATGGAAAACCCCAGATGGAAGGCGTTATTTTCTGCCACGTCCTGCAAATAATTACAAATCGTCAAGATAGACGCCTGTCCGGTAGGGTCAAGTTCGTATGTACGTACCGTAAAGTGCTCTTGCCAAATGGGTTTTTCGGTGCTCATGGGGAACTTCCTTTTATCTTCGGAGACCGGTTTGTGCAAACTCGCTTATGATGCGGCATCATTCGCTAACGGGAGACAAATCTCAAAATAGTGCTGGTTCGGGGTAGTTTCATGGGTCATTTCTCCACCGTGTAGCTCCACAATGCGTCGTGCCAACCGTAGTCCCAAATGCATCGGGAGGTCGTCATTGGCAGGCACGTAACCGCTACTTTCTAGCCGCAATTTGTACACGTCGTACTGGGCATGACCCTTAACTTGCAGCAGGGAGCCTTCAGGCGATCTTTCCAGAAGCAGGTCGGTTAATTCCACAACCAATTTACCCAGATTATTTTTGGAAATCGCCACCGTTGCCGGTGTGAGGTCTAATGCTAAATCTGCTTGGCGATGCTGATCATAGGCACGTTGGCGGCAATAGTGAGCAATAATTTTGTCCGGCTGAGATGTCGCATGTTGCCGCAAGTTCGCTATTTTTTCGGGATTAAGCGCAACCATTCTAAAAAGGCGTAGTATTGGTAGTTA
>RFFQ01000139.1 GCA_003697105.1 Gemmatimonadota bacterium
TCGAGCGATTTATCAAAGAACAGGGCATCAGCCCAGACGAATGGGCTGATATTATGGAATACATAAAGCTAGGCTGAAGACTTCTGCGGAGACTTCAGATCAATTTAACCCGAGTTTGTCAACAGAAAAAAAAGGGTGACTGCCGTATGGCAATCACCCTGAAACATTGCGAAATACCGCGTGATCTCTTAATGGATACCCACACCCAGAATCATCCGTAATTTGAATTCGGCGGCGCCTTCTTCAACATCACCGGCGGCAAAGGCGCTGCCAAGCGCCACCCACAACCCATCTTCACCGTGGGAAATTGTCGGTCCCAGGTAGGTTGCGTCTTCACTGGTTTGCAGTTCCATCCCTACCGCCAGTAATTTAGTAGGATGGTAGGAGATTCCGGCGTTCAACTTGGTTTCGGTTTCCCATTCACTATCTTCCCATTCGGCTTCAAAAACAGGGTTCAGGGCGATGTTCCAGCGATCAAAATCGCGAGCTAGGATCAATTTTCCTTCTAGTTCATGCTCATGAAAATCGGATTTACCTTTATATTCGGCATAAAGTTGGGGGTCTATGAACCATTTTCCCCGTTCACCTAACCGGTACCGGCAACGCAATTTATAACCATTGTATTTAAGGGCGTCATCGGGTGCTTGCTTAAAAACTTGATAAATCGCAACATCAAACCGCTCATTCATCCCTATTTCGACCTCAAATTGATGTTCTGTAGTTGTGGTACCTTCTGGTTGGTCAAGATTAGGTGTGGTGGTGGTATAATAGTGTTCCAGTTCAGCGTGTCCGGGTTCGGTACTGATATACGGGTATGTCCAGACATAAGACCGCTGATCCGCATGTACCCAATTTAGACTGATCAACAATAGGGCACAACTCCAACAAATAATTAAGCTACGACGCATCGCATCCTCCAAAATTAAGTATAGGTGATTGAACTATAGTTTTATTACTAAAACGAAGGTTGTGTATATAATATTCACTTTTCGGAATGTCAAGATTTAAAAAGTAAAATCCCATCTTTTACTCAATAAAAGATGGGATTTTCGCTCTATTTTTCAGCCGCTATCGCTTATTGTCTCTTGCTTTTAGATATAGGCATATTCTTTACGGTAATAAGTAAGGGCTTTCATATACTGGGCTCTTTCGTATCCGGTGGGGTCTTCGCAGTGGATTTGGCTCATGCTACCTTGCATTTGTTGCACGGATTCATACTCATATTCCAGTAACCATTTGGTTAGGTCTTGTTCCACGCGGCGGATATGTCCGATGCCATTACGAAGTAACGCAGAACACATTTGGGTCACTTTCGCCCCTGCCATCAGCATTTTGATGACATCTTTTGCGCTGTGAATCCCGCTAGTGGCGGCTAAATCGGCATTGATCCGACCGTATAAGATAGCGATCCAGCGTAAGGGAAGGCGCAACGCATGGGGAGTACTCAGAATCACATGGGGGGTGATTTCCAATTCTTCCAGATCGATATCCGGCTGGTAAAAGCGGTTGAACAGGACGAGTCCGTCTGCTCCGGCATCTGCCAGTTTTTTGCTCATATTGGCGATGTTGCTAAAAAACGGTGATAACTTCACGGAAACAGGAATCGAGACGACACTTTTGACATTTTGCAAAATATCCACGTAGGTTTTTTCCACTTCTGTACCATTCAGATTCACATCGGTGGGGATGTAGTAAATGTTGAGTTCTAGGGCATCGGCACCGGCTTGTTGCATTTTGCGGGCAAATTCGGTCCAGCCTCCAATTGTGGAGCCGTTCAAGCTGGCGATAATCGGGATATCAACCGCCTCCTTCGCTTTGCGGATATGCTCCAGATATTCTTCCGGCCCCATCCGATATTCTTCCGGTTCAGGAAAATATGTTAGTGCTTCAGCGAAGCTTTCCGTGCCAAAGGTCGTATGAAAGTGCAAATCCTGTGCTTCCATCCGCAGTTGTTCTTCAAACAGGGAATAGAGGACGACAGCAGAAGCGCCGGCATCTTCCATCTGCTTGATCGAATCCACATGTTCCGAAAGGGGAGAGGCTGAGGGTACAAGGGGTGTACGCAACTTCAAGCCTAAATAGGTGGTACTCAAATCCATGATCGTTCTCCTTCAAAGTTCAATTTCGGGGGTCAAAGACCTTTTGTTCGACCCCCGAGTTGGGTTCGGAAATTATTTGTCCGTTGGATGGTTTGAGGATCGGGACGCAAGATACTCATAGTGTTTCCAGCGCCGGTCCACATCCGCTTGTGCCAGTTTGAATAAGCGTTCGGCGATGTCAGGTTTACTCTTGGTGAGCATTCGGAACCGATTTTCCATATTCAGATATTCAATAACGGCTTTCTTCGGTGCTTTGGAATCCAAACTCAAGGGATTTTCTCCTGCTTCGGCCCGGAGCGGGTTGTAGCGATACAACAACCACTGACCCGTATTGACCGCCATTTTTTGATTCTCCATTGCTTTTGCCATATTGATTCCATGTGCAATACAATGGCTGTAAGCGATGATCAACGAGGGTCCTTGGTATGCTTCGGCTTCGATAAAGGCACGCAAGGTGTGCATATCCCGCGCCCCCATTGCCACACTCGCGACATAGACATTGCCGTAGCTCATCGCCATCAGACCGAGGTCTTTTTTACCGGCTGGGCGTCCGGCAGCGGAGAATTTGGCAATAGCACCGCGTGGAGTGGCTTTAGAGGTTTGCCCACCGGTATTGGAGTAAACTTCGGTATCCAGTACGAGGATATTTACATCACGTCCGCTTGCCAGCACATGATCCAAGCCGCCATAACCGATGTCGTATGCCCATCCATCACCACCGATGATCCAAACGCTTTGTTTAACCAGATTATCTGCCAGAGTAAGCAACTGTTTGGCATCGATAGTGTCCAAATCGCGAAGTTTTTGCTTGAGGAGGGCAACTCGTTCCCGTTGCTCATAAATACCGGCTTCGTCTCGTTGATCGGCAGTTAAAAGGGCAGTTGCCAGATCGTCGCCAATAGTACCGGCGAGTTTCTGGACTAACTCTCGGGCGTATTCTTGTTTTTTATCGATCGCGAGGCGGATTCCCAGCCCAAATTCGGCATTGTCTTCAAAGAGGGAGTTTGACCATGCGGGACCGCGTCCTTCTCTATTTTTTGTCCAGGGTGTTGTGGGTAAATTTCCGCCATAGATGGAGGAACAGCCCGTGGCATTGGCAACCACCATCCGGTCTCCAAATAATTGGGTCGCAAGCTTGACATAGGGGGTTTCCCCACAGCCGGCACATGCTCCCGAAAACTCGAACAACGGGAGTTGTAATTGTTGTTGCGGTAGCTTGGTAACCTCAATATTCCGCCGGTCAACTTCTGGGAGAGAGAGGAAGAACTCCCAATTTTCTCGCTCGGTGTCGCGTAGCGGGGGTTGGGGTGCCATGTTGATCGCTTTGAGCCGTGTTTGGGTCTTGTTCTTTGCCGGGCAAACTTCAACGCATAGCTCACAACCGGTACAATCTTCCGGAGCGACTTGTAGGGTGTATTTCATCCCCGACCACGCTTTGTCACGGGCGTCTGTGGATTTAAATGTTGCCGGGGCATCTTTCAAGAGATCGGGGTCGTACACTTTCTGGCGAATCACTCCGTGCGGGCAGACCAAGGAACACTTGCCACATTGGATACACACGTCGGGGTCCCAAACGGGAATTTCCAGCGCAATATTGCGTTTTTCCCACTGGGTTGTGCCGGTTGGGTATGTACCATCTTCTGGAAAACAACTGACCGGTAGATCATCACCCTGCCCCGCCATAATTTTAGCGAGAACATTGCGGACGAATTCCGGCGCACGTTCCGAGACCGTTGGCGGCTGTTCGCGGCGGCTGGTGACTGCACCCGGAATTTCGACTTCGTGCAGGTGTGCCAGCGCTTGGTCCACCGCATTGATATTCATCTGAACAATATGATCTCCTTTTCGTCCGTAAGTCTTCTTGATGGCGTCTTTAATGGCGCGAATTGCTTCTTCTTTGGGTAGCACGCTGGAAATCGCAAAAAAGCAGGTTTGCATCACGGTGTTAATACGGTTGCCCATGCCGGCATTTTTAGCGACATCATAGGCATCAATCACATACAGTTTAATTTGTTTCTCGATAATCTGTTCTTGATAGTTCCGGGGTAGCGTATCCCAGACCTCATCCACACCGGCTTGCGTGTTTAGGAGAAATGTACCACCGGGAACAAGTGATTTTAGCATATCATAGCGCTCTAGAAAAACTGTTTGATGACACGCCACAAAATTTGCTTTGCTGATTAAATAAGAAGACCGGATAGGCTCGGGTCCAAAGCGCAAGTGTGAAACCGTCACCGCGCCCGCTTTTTTGGAATCATAGACAAAATAGCCTTGGGCGTAGTTATCGGTATTTTCCCCGATGATCTTGATCGAATTTTTGTTGGCGCCAACCGTACCATCAGACCCCAAACCATAAAAGAGCGCCCGTACCACATTATCGGATTCGGTGGAAAATTCGGGATCGTAATCAAGACTGGTATGGGTTACATCATCGTTGATGCCAATGGTGAAATGATTTTTGGGGATGTCTTTTTTCAGTTCGTCGTAAATTCCCTTCACCATTGCTGGGGTGAATTCCTTGGAAGACAAGCCGTACCGTCCTCCGATAACCTTTGGCAAGGCGTCGAATTTCGCCCCGCCATTGTTCATGCTCTCGTACAGCGCATTCACCGTATCCTGATAGAGGGGTTCCCCTAGGCTACCCGGCTCTTTGGTGCGGTCTAACACGGCGATGGCTTTTGCCGATGCCGGAAGGGCTTTGATAAATTGTTCCATACTAAACGGACGATACAGCCGGACTTTCAGCAAACCCACACTTTCGCCTTTATCATTGAGATAATCCACCGTTTCATGAATGGCTTCACTACCCGATCCCATGCAAACAATAACTCGATCCGCATCTGGTGCGCCGACATAATCAAATAGATGGTATTGGCGCCCAACCAACTGGGCGAACTTATCCATTGCGTCCTGCATAATCGTCGGAGCCTTTTGATAATACGGATTGACGGTTTCCCGCGCTTGGAAAAAGACATCCGGATTTTGGGCCGTACCGCGTAATACCGGATTCTCTGGATTGAGACACCGTTGCCGGTGCTCGAAGACCAATTGGTCATCGATCATCGTCCGCATATCGTCTTCCGTCAATTGCTCAATTTTGGAAACCTCATGCGATACCCGAAAGCCTTCAAAGAAGTGAACAAACGGTATTCGAGCTTTCAGTGCCGCCGCTTGCGAAATCAGTGCAAAGTCCATCGCTTCCTGTACGGACCCGGAAGCAAGCAAGCCAAAGCCGGTTGCACGCGTCGCCATCACATCGCTATGGTCTCCAAAAATAGAGAGTGCCTGCGCCGCGATAGAGCGGGCTGACACATGAAATACCGTCGGCGTCAATTCTCCAGCGATTTTATACATGTTTGGAATCATCAATAGGAGACCTTGCGAAGCGGTAAAGGTGGTTGTTAGCGCCCCACCCTGTAGAGCACCGTGAACCGCGCCGGAGGCACCACCCTCGCTCTGCATTTCCACTACGGTTGGAACCGTGCCCCAGATATTGGGGACATTTTCCGAAGCCCACTGGTCTGCCCACTCCCCCATCGGTGAAGAGGGGGTAATCGGATAAATGGCAATGACTTCGTTGATGCGGTGTGCCACATACGCCACCGCTTCATTGCCATCCAGAGTGATAAATTGTCGTTGCATATTTCTCCCCTTTCGAGAGTGAAAACCTATGAATGATAACAGATTATTCAGTCAATATTGATTTTGATAAATTGAATTTAATACCTTTGACTCCATTATACAAGTAAAAAATGAGGCGCTTTTATGTTTATTTCGGGAAAAATAAAAGCGCTATGTTCGTAGGTGTGTATATTAAGATGACGCCATGTAAAGATACGTGTAAGATCATACTTAGATTAAGATGTGTCCGAAGCGTCACCACCGGTTTCAGTGAGTTCTGCCAACTCGCCCATTTCCCGCAGGTACTCAAATACCTGATTTGCTTCAGCTTCATCCACCACATTTAAGGCGAATCCCACATGTACCAGTACGTAATCCCCGATTTTGGCTTCCGGGACATACGCCAGATTGACTTCTTTCTGGATACCGCCAAAACTGACTTTACCGGTGCGCAATAGGGGGTCGCCGGTGTCTTGAATGGTGGTGATTTTACCGGGTACCGCTAAGCACATAATTATTCTCCTGCATTGTTTTGATATAAAAAGTGAATCCACAGAACAATTTGAAGGGGGTCTTCCGTGGTGCTTAAATGGATTCAATTTCCTTCAGAATACCTTGAAGTGCCTCGATGATAGCTTCATTCCGGCAGATCATCTCTTCCTCGTTGCGGACATGTTCTGGGTTTTCGGTTTCACGGTCCAACTCTGTTTTAAATTTACGTACCAAATCTTGATGCATCGCAATATGTTTCTGAATAATGGATTTAACATGCTCTAAATCTGTTCGTAATTGGCGAGACATGTGCCCTCCTTTCCCCTATTGAACGGCGATAATTTGTCCCAGCGAGATTCCCCCGTCGTTAGGGGGAATCCGCTGGTGCCAATAGACCCGAAAATCATGCTGATTTAATTGTTCTATTATCGTTTCGGTGAGATATTTATTCTGGAAGCATCCTCCGCTGATAACCACCTTTTGTAAACCGTGCCGCTGGGCTTGATCGACGATTATTTGGGTTAACATTTGATGGAACAGTTGAGCTATTTTTGCCCGGCAGGTGTTGGAGCGGATGTGTTGAATAAGATACGTCAGCCATGGTTTTAAGGAAAGCGCATAATTTTTGGTTTGCATAATTTTTTGATTATCTTCAAACCAAACCTCACCCACACCTTCCTCAAAAGCCAAAAACTCCAACAACATCGCCGCCTGCCCCTCATAATTCATCACTTGACAACAATCCAACAATGATGCCATAGCATCAAATAACCGTCCCACACTAGATGTCATCGGACAATTCAACCCTTGCTTCAACATGGAGTGAATAATCTTCAATTCCGCCGCAGAAAATGCTTGTACTGAAGGCAGGTCCCTCCCCCACCCCCCAAAGACCTCATCCCCAAAATAATGATAGAGCAATCCTATTGCCGAGCGGCGCGGCTCCTTCACCGCAGTTTCGCCACCGGGGAGTGGAAAAGGTTCTATACATGCCACACGTTCCCAGTCTAAATGCGTCCCTTGCAGAGACTTCCGGGCTGTAATGACGAAAAACTCGCCTCCCCAAATAGTACCATCGGTGCCGTATCCCGTACCATCCCACGAAACACCCAGCACGGGCGGATCAACCTCATTTTCTGCCATACACGCAAGCACATGCGCTACGTGATGCTGAACCCCCTTTTGCACTAAGGGTTGTTTGCGCGCAAACTGGGTCGATAGGTAATCAGGGTGCAAATCGTGGGCAATAACCTCCGGTTGGACATCATACAACCGTTGAAAATCAGACACAACCCTCTGAAACGCACCAAACGCTTCTGCGGTTTCTAAATCGCCAATATGCTGGCTCAAAAAGACCTGATTTCCAACAGAAAGAGCCACCGTATTTTTTAGGTGTCCCCCCACTGCCAGACTTGGTTTCGATTGGGGATTAAGCATAGAAACCGAGATCGGTAGCGGGGCATATCCTCGGGCACGTCGTAGGATCATTTCCCGCCCGCCCATCAGCCGGACGATAGAATCATCCACATGCCGTACAATCGGGCGGTTATGCACCAAGAACAGGTCGGCGATACCTGCCAAACGCTGTAATGCTTCGCGCTCATCCGTACAGATAGGTTCATCCGAAAGGTTACCGCTCGTAGCCACTACCGGAAATCCCAAATCCGCCAACAATAAATGGTGCAACGGGGTATAGGGTAGCATTACCCCTAAATAGGGATGCCCGGGCGCCACTTCGGTTGAAATGGAAATGTTACGGTGGCGTAACAAGAGTACAATCGGGGCTTCCGGGGATTGCAGTAATGCGGCTTCAGCATCCGAAACCACACAATCATACGCGATCATCTCCACCGAGGGATAAAACAGAGCAAACGGCTTTTCATCCCTTGCTTTAGCCTTGCGCAACCGTTGAACAGCACAGGTATTCCGGGCATCGACAATCAAATGGAAGCCACCTAATCCTTTAACAGCGACAATTTTTCCTTGCCGGATCGCCTCCTCCGCCAGCCGTAATGCGTCCTTATGGGTTGCCAATACTTCCCCGCCAGCGTTCCATAGTTGCAGATGCGGTCCACAAACGGGGCACGCATTGGGTTGTGCATGGAAACGGCGGTCTAGGGGATTTTCGTACTCCGCTTGACACACCTCACACATTGGAAATGCCTTCATGGTTGTGTTTGGACGGTCATACGGCAATGCTTCAATGATGCTAAAACGAGGACCACAGTTGGTACAATTGGTAAAGGGATAGCGATACCGCCGGTTTTGCGGATCAAAAATCTCGCGTCTGCAATCGGCACAAGTAGCCACATCCGGTAAGATCAGGGCATCTTTACGCCCTCGGGTATCGCTTTCACGAATCTTAAATGCCGTATAGCCCAGCGGGTCAAGAAAGTGCGATTCTAAGCTTTGAATACACGCTAGGGCGGGTTTTTCTGTTTTCAGGCGATTTATGAAATTATGTAAATCTGATTTATGACCTTCAACTTCAATCAAAACCCCTTGTGGCGAATTATTGACCCAGCCAACCAACCCCATTTCGTGCGCCAACCGGTAGATAAACGGGCGAAACCCCACGCCTTGTACCACACCCCGAATGGAAAGCCGTAAACGAGTGTTCACACAACCAGCCCCTTGATCCACGCCAACCACTCCTCTACCCCTTCCCCGGTCCGGCAAGACATGCGAATAATACGCATGTCCGGGTTCAGTGCTTTGATATCTGCAGTGAACTGAGCTTCATCAAAATCAATATAAGGTAGCAAGTCAATCTTGTTCAAGATGGTCAAATCGGCTGTACGGAACAATTTGGGATATTTGATCGGCTTGTCATGACCTTCCGGCACGCTTACGACGGCAATACGTTTGGTTTCGCCAAGGTCGAAACCAACTGGACAGACTAAATTACCGACATTCTCGATGATGATAATCTGTAAATTATGTAAATTAAAATTATCCAAAGTGCGCCACACCAAATTTGCCTCTAAGTGACATCCCCCCGCCGTGTTGATCTGGGTCACCGGCACGCCAAATTTCGCCACCCGCTCTGCATCCCGCGTGGTATCGGGATCACCTTCGATCACCCCAAAACGGAACTCCGCCTTAAGATGGCTTAAAGTGGTTTCAATTAAACTGGTCTTCCCTGAACCGGGCGCACTGATCAAATTCAGCCCAACAATGCCGTACTCTTCAAATTTCGCCCGAACCATCGCCGCCAGATCATCATTTGCTTTTAAGACCTTATGAACAACCTGAACTTCCATTGCGATACTCCTTGTATATGATACGTTTGAATTAGTTAAAAATGGCTGGAATATCTTTGATGCGTTTAGTAAAAATTAGGACTCCTGTACGACCCGACCCTGAAGGTCTTTTTGCCATCAAAGCTCTCCGGCAGGATCAACAAATGTAATCGATTCCAAAATAAATTCGTCTCCTTGTTTGATCTCTCCCCCACTCGATTCACACTGGGGACAGACCCAAAAAACATCGTGCGGTTCAAACTCGGTATGGCACTGCTGGCATTTGATCTTCACCGGTACAACGTCCCATACCAAGTCAGCCGTTTCGGCAATCGTCCCTTTTGCCATGACCTCAAACGCGAATTCCAAAATATCGGGCACGATATGTTGCAATTCACCAATTTGCAATTTGATTCTTTCCACTTTGGGATGACCATGCTCGGCGGCAATCTCTATCGTTTTATCCATCAAGGCTTGCATCAGGCTATATTCGTGCATAATTGAGGTCTCTGGAAGTAGAAGTAAGAACACCTATTGAACTGAGGACTTAATATAGCATAAAACGAGGTGAAAGTCCACTATTTTATACGGGTGGCACGGATGAAGACTGGTGCGGATCAACCAACCAGTGGACATGGCTGTAAAGCTTAGGCAGCGCGGCTTGAACCGGTTCGGATAACGTTTCGCCAAACTCCAGCGATCCAGCACCAATGGAGAGCATATGGGCTAACGGCGCCCGTCCATAGACCGTTTTCGTGAGTGCCAACAATCCTGTGGGGCTAAAATGATGTGTCAAAGGACGACTTTCCAACGTATCTGGGTCAACCGGTGTCGCTAAAAACTCACCCGGCGCCAAATCAATTGAAACATCAATAAAGATCACCACATCGACTTGTGCTAAGTCATCTGCCAATTCCGGTGTCAGTTGGTGAGCGGTTCGGATGGTAATATTCGTGTTTAAAGCAAAGGTTTGGGCTAAGTGTTCAGCGACCACCCAACCCAAACCGTCATCGGCACGCATCGGATTACCGTACCCGATAATGAGTATTTGTGACATTATTGAGTATCCACCCCCAGAGATGTTTGGAAAATATCGTGCTTTAAGCCCCTACCCACGGCGAATTTCCGCTCCGGTGGTAGATAGATCGAAGGGCAACCGGTCCAACTGATGCCCTTGTACTCTCGCGGAGGCAAAGTCTGCAATGGAGACTTCGGTCAAATAATGGCGCATACTTTTCCGTAAATTATGGCAAACCAAATCTAAGGTACAGGAGTGCCCTTCTTCACAGCGTTTCAAACCCAGCACACAACTCTCTAACCGGTTATCCAAATCTTCAAAAACATTAATGATCTGGTACAATGTAATAGTAGCGGGGTCTTTCACTAAAGAAAATCCCCCATTGGGACCTTTAATCGAAGTCAGTATTTTTGCTTGAACCAGTTGTTGTAACAATTTGGATAAAAAATGTTTTGGGATATTCTCCTCCCGTGCAATGATCTCCCCCGCTACCGGGACATTATCTTTTAAGCTAGCAATATACGCCACTGCCCGCAGTCCATATTGCGCTGGTTTGGAAAACAAAACCATGGATATCCTCGCTGAAATAAAGATAAAAGATTAGAGGACTATTCAATCCCTTTATGTGCGGAATCTATAATATCTCCGGCAAATGAAGTCAAGCAATATTTTCTAAGCTCATCGGGGGTTACAACACGATATTCATATATAGTGAGGGGCTGAAGTGTGTATTTAGAGAAAAAGCGAATTATGGACATCACCAACCACAATATAGGCACGATATAGGGGGTATCAGAACACGATATTGGGTGAGAATAAATCTTTACATACAGATAAAGCGAAATACACACGTTCAGAATATTGCCAGAGCTTAAAACACGATATCAGCACATCTATAAAGATGGAAGTGTGTAGTTGGTGATAACCCCATTGGGAAGAAACACATTAAGTAGAAGACGCGCTCAGAAATTGGCGGATGTTATCTTCTACAGCGGCTTTAACAGCAAGGCTGGTTAATCCATGCTTCTGATACTGGGTTGCTAAAAAATCATCCAGTTGTGCCACCGCTTCTTTTAGTATCTCTTCCTGTTTGTCTGCCGGAAGCGCCCGGAACCGATCCAATAAGGGGTCAGGGGGCGAAGGCAAGCATCCGGTTGCGGTATCTGGAGTCGTCGGGGAAGGTGGGGGGGTTGGTTCAGCATAATCTGAAGGGGGTTTATAATCATCTTCAATACTCTTGCGCAAATACCCTTGCGGATTCTGCGAAATATGGCGGTGATGTACCTGCACCATCCAGTCATAAACAGCGATCTTCTCCTTAATCCGGTCTGGAGAGTACGTTTTGACCAATCCAGCCGCTGCTTTAGGAGTAATCTTGCGTTGGATCAATGCTTCAATTAACGTGGTTTCCGTTTCGGAAAATTCTTCCGCTTCATCGTTATCCACCACCTGACTTTTCACCTCAATAGCGTTCCGGGCAGGAGCAAATCGATAAATAATTTTGAGGTCTCCATTTTCCGTCCGGTAACAGACATCGGAAAGAAAATCAAAATCATCTCGTAATTGATCATGGGCACGCTTTAGGGTCCGTTTCAGGTGGGAAGGCCGCTTATCTCGGATCGGCAACAGATCCGCGAGTTCCTGCAGAGACATCTTAAATTCGGGGTAGTGATTATAGCGCATCTTGGACAAAAAGCGATACAGGCGTTTGGTGAGAGGTGTACGCATCGCCAAATATTTATCAATATCAACACTGCGGATAAAGCCATTGCGTACGCTTTCTACAAGCGCAGGGGAAACCACAATATAGCTAAGGGGCAGGGTACCATCATTCTTCTTTTTCTTACCGGCTTTTTCCTCGTAAAGATGGTATTCGGCAAACAGATTAACATTACGGGTAACGTATTTTTTCGCTTTATTATCCCAAAAGGCGCGTTTAGCTTTAATTGATACGGTTTTTAAACGGTCCAGGGATCGTTCCAAGCGGTCATATTCCCGTTTGGAGGTATTCCACCGGAGTAGTTTTAACAGTTGGTAACGGGTAAAGTAAATCCGGTCACCCTCAAAATTTTGGTCTTTCCAGAGTTTCATTAAGGCAAGATAAACGTCATAATCAATGGCAATGGGCAAGCCGTACTCTTCAGCTCCCGTGACAATCCATTCTTGCTTGACCAGTTTACCAGAATTGCGATCTTTGATATAACGACTAAATTTGATAGTTGCCTGATCACCCGTTTGGCGTTGGGTAAGAAGGGCAAAGGGGAACTCTGCCAAATTCATTTCATCTTTTGTTAAAACCAGTAGTTCTTCTCGTTTAGGAGTGGTCATGCCTACCTCGCTTTGGAATGCCGAATATTATCACCTGCTGTATGTAGCCGATCATATCAAAAAAGCAGTAGGGGTGCAAGTACATTTTACAGGTGCGGTTGATTTCAAAACAATATCAGTATAATTTAAGTTTACATAATTGAAAATCATTTAAATTCTAAAATAAAATGACACCAACACCAGATTGTTTTAAGTTGTAAAAGTTGTTTTGTTGTATATTGTTGCCAAATTGTAACTTACTGATAAAAATGGAGTTGGTTGCTCAAAAAGGTTCTTCAAACACGATATCAACGGGGTTCAAAACACGAGATTTCGGGGGTTAAAACACGGTATTATGGGGTTCAAAACACGAGATTTCGGGGTTTTGAACACGATATTAGCCTTTATTGAGGGTCTTAAAACACGAGATTTCGGGGGTTAAAGCACGGTATTATGGGGTTCAAAACACGAGATTTAATCATGTTCTTTTGTTTTGCTTTTCAACTTTTACTTGAGATTTATTGCCTTTATTGCTGATTTAACAGGTTGTTAAGATACATTTTATGCTTCACTACCTGCCGAGGGTTTAAAACACGATATTAACGGGGTGTAAGCTTCAAAAATAGAAGTATGATCCAACTATTTGCTTTTTTACCATTGCGTTACCGTTGATCGGTGGTTAAAACACGATATTCTTTTTTATTTCGCCGGTATTGTGGCTGGTTTATGGGGTAGGGGAGAGGTATCTACCGGAAAATTTTCAGGTTAAGCATCTTAGGGATGTTCTATCACCTGACCTGTGAGAATTTTAGACCGTCACAAGTGCCAGATGCCTTTTTCTAAAGTTTTGATCGACAATGGGTGGGGGTTCTTTGCTTTTTCCTTCTAGCCCTAAGAGATGTCCCAGCAGGATGCCGGCCGCCGGTAAGGCACCTAATCGGTATCGTTTGGGCTGATATCCGGCATAAACACTTCCGGGCGTATGGTAAGAGA
>RFFQ01000140.1 GCA_003697105.1 Gemmatimonadota bacterium
CTCACTCCGGCGGGGATCGTCAAGGCTCCGCCCCCATCAATGATGGCAAATTCAGTGGCATCGGCGCCGCTAAGCTCCTGAGAGTAAATTGATAATTCCGTGTTACCCATGTTGGTTATCGTGAAGACAACCTCCGCCGTTTCCCCCTCTAAAATCGTACCAAAATCACCCGCTGTTGGGCTGACATCAATCTCTGGAATGAGTGGGATCCCCTCTCCAATGATGATCTGCCCCACCGGATTGGTGTAATGCACGGGTGGTTCTCCTTCATTGAGCACAAACGGGTTAAATGTCAACTCGGAGACTCCATCGGTAAGACCGGTGAATGTCATTGTCAGCAGTTCACCTTCACCCTCCAGTGCATTAATGGCAAAACCATTAGCAATCACTAAGCCCGGCGTGTTGGCATTGACTTGCGTGAACCAGCCATCCAGCAAGGTACCAAATTCCACGTCATTATTTGTGATACTCAGATAATCTGCATTGTAGCCAAGGCGCATTTCAAAGGCAAGCACCCCATCCAAGGGGCTAACCCGTGAGACGTGCACCGGTACGGCTACTTGACCGCCCACATCAACGGTTAGATTTTCCCCGTTGGGGATAAATACATCGATAAACGCATGTGCCTGATCGCCAATACCTTGCACCGGAACATCGAGGGTCGGGTTTTCGGGGTCGTCACTGCTGATGGTGAGCGTAGCAGTGAGTAAATCCGGTTGAGTGGGGGCAAATTGAACCGTAAATTGATGGTCTTCACCCGGCAACAACGTGAATGACCCCCCTCCAGCAATAATCGAAAATTGATCGGGATGGCTACCGCTAAAGGTCTGATCAGTGACGGTAATCGATTCCACACCTTCGTTGGAGAGGGTTAGGGTTTGTGTATCCGTCTGGCCCACTTCAATTGAGCCAAAATCAAGGCTAGTGGGAGAGATCGTCAAACCCAGCGCTACCCCCGTACCCACAACCACCGTTGCTAACGGATTGTCATACGTTGCCGCCGGCTCACCTTCATTAAATTGAGCAGAGGTCAACCCGAATTCGGATGTACCATCTGCCGCACCGGTAAACTGGAGTGTTGCCAGTAACCCGCTGCCTTCCAACGGCGTGATGGCATTCCCGGCAATGATGATCACATCGGGTTGGCTGGCGTTAATAATCAATGTCCAACCGCTGACAAGCTCACTCATGGTAATATCATTTTCGGTGATACTCAAAAAGCTGGCATCGTAGTAAAATTCGAGCCGGAACGCGATCACCTCATCAATGGCGTCCACTTGGGTGATATGGATGGGAATGCTGGCGGTTTCGCCGATAGCGATGTCAAATTGAGTGGGTTCTGGTGTAAAAATGGTGATTTCAGGGTTGCCCAAGGCACCTGTTCCTTGCAGTGGAACTTCAAATGCGCCATTTTCGGGATCATTGCTAGAGATGGTGAGCGTGGCAGTTTGCACACCTTCGGTGGTGGGGGCAAATTGGACGCTGGTGAGATGGATTTCGCCGGGTTCTAACACAACCGGTCCGCCACCGGCGGTAATTGCAAACTGATCTGCTTGACTACCGCTCAAGGTCTGTGCCGAGACAGTCAAGGTCTGGTCTCCGGCGTTAGAAATACTGAATGTTTTCGTTGCGGTTCGTCCAATTCGCACGGTTTGGTAATCCCAACTGCTGGGTGTGACGACAATCTGCGGGCCGCTATCGGGGATACCGGTACCCACAATCACCGTACCCAGCGGTGAGGTGTAACTGGCTGCCGGTGTACCTTCATTGAACGTCATCTCCTGAATGTTCAGGTCACTGGTGCCGTTTGCTAAACCGGTAAAGGTTAACGTCACAAACTCACCCGAACCTACGAGCGGAGTGCTGATATTCTGCCCGGTGATGGTCACCACACCGGGTGTCTCGGTGTTGATGATCGGTGACCAACCGTCCAATATCGACCCCAACTGGACATCCTCTGGTGAAAGGCTAAGATAGGTGGGATTATAGGTCAATTCCATCTGGAAGGCGATCACTTCGTCTAGAGCGCTCACCATAGAAAGGTGAATGGGGACGTTAACCGTACCTCCCACATCAACGGAACGTTCCACCGGATCAGGGATAAAAACCTGAATTTCCGTGTGGACTTGTGCTCCGGTTCCTGTTAGTGGCACGTAAAAGGTAGGGTTATCCGCATCATTACTGCTGATTTGCAATTCAGCGCTGTAGGACTGCTCCGCGCTGGGGGTAAATTCGATGGTGGTCTCTGTGGAACCGGCGGGCGGCAAGGTGGCGGGGTCACCGCCGGCCGTGATGGCAAACTGGGCGGCATCCATCCCACCTATCGTGATGTTACTGATAGTCAACGCCGCGTCTCCCGTGTTGAGGATCGTAAACGTTTGGGTTGCAGATTCACCGAGCCGTACATTCCCAAAATCGTGTTCGGTAGGGGTCACGGCGATCTGCGCACCTAAGGGTATGGTTGCGGTAATCGTTGCCACCGGACGGTCAAACGAGGCGCGATCCCGGTCATTGAAGGTAAAATCATTCATATCCAGCGTGGAGGTTCCTTCTGCTACGGACGTAAACGTCAACGTCAGGAACAAACCGGAACCTTCCAGCGGAGTGGAACCAGACCCATTGACCATCAATCGCCCATCACGTACGAGAACCGTTAGCGACCAACCCTCCAGCATGGCACTCGGTGCAACGTCATTCTCTCCAATAGTAACGTAGCTATCGCGATACGCCATATCCATTTCGAATGAAAAATAATTATCGCTCGCAAAAATGTCGGTAACGTGTAAGGGAACATCAAACACATCACCGGTATTAACCGTGTATGTATTGGGCACGGCAGAGACGTGAACCGCCGCTTGTGCCTGTGAGAGGGTAAACAAAAATAGAGATAAAATGAGCGCAATACGTAGCATGGAATTCATAATAACCTCCGAAATAAGTGAAAGTATAAGGAATCTGAGTTAACGAAAGCCCTAACCAGCCTTCCACACCCCATAGTAGCTGATAATATTGGAGCTATTTTTTGACATTCAATTTTAGGAATGCCTCCATTATCAATAGGTTACAATTTCAGAATGCGGAATGCCGATTCCAACGAATGATTACCCCGGTTATGTTTGAATCTCCTTGCGGAAAGGGGTCCCATTCCGTGGTGGATGCCGGATTGGTCGTTCCCCAAGTTGGGCGCAAGTCCCGTGAATAAGAACAACTGTGACTTCATGCAAAGACCGGAGAGCCGGTGAGCATTCAATGGTGTAACCGTAACTATCTGAGCCGGAAAGCCAATTATTTCTATTCGAGGGGTTGTATCATCGTATAAAAAATAGCATTGAACACGGCCCACTGTTCGAAATTATTCGCCTAAAATAAATGCTTCTTTTGAATCCAGCAAGGTGAAACTTAACGAAAACACCTTTCCCAATCGTTTATGATGGCGTTTCGGATTATGCCTTGACAAGGGGAAAGGCTTATGTTAGTTTACGGCAAATTTTGCGAATTTCTCCGCTTCAAATCCAAGTAACATTATGACCCCACCACGAATTTTAGTTGTTGATGATGAAAAACGAATTGTTGAATTGATTCGCTATCAACTGGAAGAAAATGGCTATCGGGTGGAAGAAGCGTATGATGGCGAGATGGCTCTGGAAAAGGCAAAGCGTCTCAAGCCAGATTTGATTATTTTGGATTTAATGATTCCCAAACGAGATGGGATTGAAGTTTGTGAAGAACTGAAAACCCATCGGGAATACAACCCGATTCCCATTATCATGTTGACTGCGCGAAGCAAAGAAGAAGATCGGATTCAGGGCTACCGGGTTGGGGCGGATCGCTATCTAACCAAGCCGTTTAATCTGGAGGACTTAGCAGAGACGGTTGAGACCGTACTGGCAGAAAAAAAGCGGGAACGAGAACAAGACCAGATTTCGGAAAAAGTATCTTTTACCTTGCAAAGCCGAATTGAATGTATGCGGCAGGTCAATCAGATCGTCTCGCGGTTGTACCGCGAAACTCGCCTTAGCGAAGAAGAAGTTATGAATGTGGATTTCGCCTTGATGGAATTGATGCAAAATGCGATTGAACACGGCAACAAAAGCGATCAAAACCGGTTAGTGAAGTTTGGCTATACCCTTTATCCCGACCGGGTTGAGTTTACCATTGAGGATGAAGGTGAAGGCTTCCGGGCGGATCAAGCGAATCACGGGGACGTGATCCTCAAAAAATTGCTGAAAGGCGAGAAAAACATACCCGAAATTGAACGGCGAAAACGTCCGGGCGGCTTAGGGATTTATCTGGCAAAAATGATGGTGGACAAAATTGAATATAATGAACGTGGTAACCGGGCTGTGCTTACTAAATATCTGCCGCCTAACCCCCAAGATACACAATCATAAGACCATTCCGGCATGTCCACACCGTTGGCTGAGCGCGCGAATGATACGGGCGCTCTTTTTTTCACCTTAACCTAAGAATGATAATAATGCAACGCCTCTTAAAATCTGTTATTTTCGGAATGCTTCTCAGTCTGTTGCTTTCAGGCTGTGGTGCTCACCAACCCATTCCACTCTCGGCAGTAGAGGAATACCACCTCTACAAAAATGCATATGATCAGAAAAAATATCGCGAAGCAGTCGAAGGGTTTGAACGTTTTGTCCGCATCCATTCCGGTAGTGAGTTCGCTGAAGCGGCACAATTCTATCTGGCGGAAGCACATTACTACCAGCGGGATTATATCCTCGCTTCGACAGAATACCGGTACTACCTCAACCGGTATGCAACAAGTCCCCATGCCGAAGAAGCACTTTTCAAACTGGCAATGTGCTACTACCACCAATCACCTAAATCTCAATTGGACCAGACGGCTACCGAAGTCGCAATCCGTGAATTGAGCCGGTTTATCACCAAATACCCGAACAGTCCCTATGCGGAAGAAGCCGAACAACACCGGAAAGAATGCCGCAATAAATTGGCAAAGAAAACATACGACAATGGCTATATCTATGCACGCTCCTTAAAAGCATACGATGCCGCCATTTTGTACTACCAACAGGTGCTGGATTTGTATTCCGATACGGATTGGGTAGATAATGCGCAGTGGGGTATCGCAGAAGCCTACCGCAAATCTGAACGGTGGGAAGATGCACGGCAGGCGTATACCGAATTGGTGCAAATGGAGGGTGTGGAGCCAAAATTAAAGGAGCGTGCCCAAGCGTATATTCTAGAAATGGAGCAACACATCCCAGACCATACTGTTACAGGCATCAATAGCAATGCCACGACGTATTAAGCCGTGATCGATGTACCGCGGCCTGCCTTCAAAGGATTGGCAGGTGTAACGTGCCAGATCGATCCCAACATCACGTATTTTACATTGTATTTACTGACACTCACACTATGAAATTATCTTGCGGAGGTTAAGACGTGCCTGAACACCAGACGAATCACCAAGATTTACAAACTGTGGAAGAACTGAAAACCGCAAAAGACCAGATCACATCGCAACTACGGAAAGTCATTGTCGGGCAGGAAGACGTTATTGAAAAACTATTGATTGCCTTGCTGTCCAATGGACACTGTCTGTTAGTTGGGGTGCCGGGTCTAGCAAAAACCATGTTGATCCGTACCATTGCGGAAACGCTGGATTTGTCATTTAGCCGGATTCAATTTACCCCAGATTTGATGCCGTCAGACATCACCGGTACGGAACTTGTGGAAGAAGAAATGGGCACCGGCAAACGGGTTTTCCGGTTTGTCAAGGGTCCCATTTTTGCCAACATTGTTTTGGCGGATGAGATCAACCGGACTCCCCCGAAAACGCAAGCGGCGCTATTGCAAGCGATGCAGGAGCGTGAAGTCACCGCCGCCGGAGAAACGTTTCACCTAACCCCACCGTTTTTTGTGCTGGCAACCCAAAACCCCATCGAACAAGAAGGAACATACCCCTTGCCGGAAGCCCAATTAGACCGCTTTATGTTCAATGTGTTCGTGGATTATCCCAAGTATGAAGAGGAAATCGAAATTGTCAAAACCACGACCAGTTCCTATAAAGCGGAGTTGGAAACCGTTCTCCACGCGGAAAAGATCATCGAACTCCAACAGTTGGTGCGCCGGGTACCGGTTTCGGACCATGTTGTTAATTATGCGGTGCGGTTAGTCCGTAGTACCCGCACCACGAGCGAAAATGCGCCGTCGTTTATCAAAGATTGGGTTAGTTGGGGAGCGGGACCCCGTGCCTCCCAGTATCTGATCTTAGGTGCAAAAACACGGGCGATTTTGGAGGGACGTTATACCCCCGAATGTGCCGACGTACGGGAATTAGCTCTAGCGGTCTTGCGGCATCGCATCGTGACCAATTTCAATGCCGAAGCGGATGGTATTGATAGCGATCAGGTTATCCAACGTTTGATTCAAGAGGTACGAGAAGATCAATAACATGCGTCTGGGGATAGGGTTACTCCTGATCGGGCTTTTAGCAGGCTGTGCCCGCTATGATCTCGTCACCGCGGTGACCGAAAATGGACTTCCCTTGCGGTTATCGCTGGAAACGGGTCAAAAATGGGTGTATGCGTATCACCAGCAGACCGATGTTACCGCCAGTGTGTTCGATACCACGTTTGCAGTGCCCCACACGACCCAACTTCAATTGCAAGTGACAGTGCAACAACCGCAAACGAATGGGTTTTTGGTAGAGACCTCTGCCGTGGATACCTCGGGCAACGTACTCTCCTCGCAGTTGGTGAGTCTTACACCGGAAGGTGATATTTATGAAGCATCAAATTCCCCTTCCCCGAAAATTGATCCGGCGTCAATGTTGCGCCACTTAGTCGATTTTATACCGGAACAACCTGTGAAAATCGGGGATCAATGGCAGGTAACATCACCGTTGAATGACCCCGGAACGGATTCCTTGACGGTTTACTATACGCTTCAATCCATTGACACCACATCAGAGATTCCCACGTTGCGAATTACGTGCGCGGGTGCTTTTGCAACAGATAACATCCACGTGGAGAATACAGACCACGCCGTCTCGCTTGTATCTGTCGGGGAGTTGACCGGTGTGATTATCTTTGCGCCCCTGCACGGATGTGTGTTACAAAAAGAAATAGAAGCAACGCAACGTGTTGAAAGTACGGCGTTTGATAGGTTTCAATCGGAAGCCGTCGCTTCAACCCTAACGACCCGTACGATCATCACTAAAATCCTCTAATATAACATAAGGTGGGTCTGCGATGGGTATCTCTAACCGTTTGTTTCGTCTGGCAAAAGCCTATATTAACGATTTTATCCATCCGGATCGGTATGACGACGATCCGCTAAAAGATGCCTTTGAGGAATTAGAGCGGGAAGAGCGGAAACAACGCCGTTCTACGTCCGCAAATCATTCCTCCCGCCGGCGCAAAGACCCCCGCATCGCGCAGTATTACGAGCGGCTCAATGTACCTTATGATTCGGATTATGAAACTGTGCGGGATGCTTGGAAAATCCTAATGAAAAAATATCACCCGGACCGTCACGCCGGTGACCCTGAAAAAGTGAAAATGGCGACGAAAATTTCGCAAGATTTAACCGAAGCGTACAAGGAGATCGAAAAATACCTGAAAGCGAACCGTCGGGTATAACAAAATTCCACAGAAGACATACCGACCGCCAAGTTGAGCTATGTTTCGCTTGGCGGTTTATTTTTCAATGAGGATACAATGGATTTAGACGATAAAATTACGGAACTTACCCTCCATAATGGGATGCGCTGGTTTTTTGTGGAACGGCATACCGCGCCGACTTTCTCTGGAGTGATTCAATTTAAGGTGGGGGGTGTCGATGAAGTTGAAGGACAGACCGGATTATCCCACTTATTCGAGCACATGGCGTTCAAAGGCACCAGTGTAATCGGTACCCGAGATTACCAAGCCGAAAAGATCATCCTCGATCAAATTGACGAACTGGCACGCCAATTTACCCTTGAACAGCGAAAACCGGTGCCAGACCAACTCCTTCTGGAAGAACTATACCAGCAGTTGGTACAGCTCAACCTCGAACACCGGCAATATGTGATCAAAGATGAATTTTGGCAAATTTACAACCGGCACGGCGCCAATAATTTGAATGCCGGTACCAGTAAGGATACCACCAGCTACTTGGTTTCCCTCCCCGCCAACCGCTTGGAGTTATGGTGCTTAATGGAATCGAATCGATTAGCCGATCCTGTTTTTCGGGAGTTTTATTCTGAGCGAGATGTGGTAATGGAGGAGCGCCGCTTGCGCATTGATAGTAACCCCAGCGGAAAATTATATGAGCAATTTTTGGCAACTGCCTACACGCGCCACCCGTACCGGTGGCCTACCATTGGCTGGATGGAGGACATCTCGCAGGTGACTGTGGAACAAGCACAAGCCTTGTACCGGACATATTATGTGCCCGGTAACGGCGTTGGGGTACTGGTGGGGGACTTTGAATGTGCGGAAGCCATCCGTTTGGTGCAAACCTATTTCGGGCAATTACCTGCCGGAGACTTGCCGCCAGAAGTCACCGTTGAAGAACCACCCCAAACGGAAGAACGCCGGATTATTGTTGAGTTTGATGCCGAACCGGAACTCCTGATCGGCTACCATGTGCCCACTTACCCGCACCCGGATGATGTGACGATAGATGTTATTTCCAATCTGCTCACAAACGGGCGTAGTTCCCGGCTCTATATGGCATTGGTCAAACAACAAGAGGTTGCGACAGAGGTCAACAGTTTTCGGGTGCCGGGGGATCGATATCCCAACGTACTCGCCATTAATGTGATTCCGCGTGCCCCTCACTCGCCAACAGTCATTGAAGAGCGTGTCTATCTGGAGATCGAACGGCTCAAAACCGAACCCGCGGATGCGTGGGAACTGCAAAAACTGAAAAATCAATTGGATGCCACCCTCGTGCGAGGGCTTGGCTCAAATTTGGGGCTGGCAAGTCGCATCGCCTATGCGGTACACCTCTCCGGGGACTGGCATTATTTTAAGACGTATCGCCAACGGTTAGCGCAGGTAACCGCGGATGAAATTATGAGGGCTGCCCAAACATATTTGACCCCACAGAATCGCACTGTAGCGACCCTCCAACGACCGGAGGTAACCCCTTCATGAACCGGCAACGCCATTCCCCCACAATTTGGATTCATCCTAACGAACTGGCAATTGAACCCCTCGAATGGGATATTCCCAACGCCATGCGATTGGAACTCCACAACGGTATGATTGTTTACCTCCAAGCGGATACCGAACTGCCCTTGCTGGATGTGAGAGCCATCATCCGTGCCGGTACGGTTTACGAGCCTCCCCATCTAACCGGATTGGCGGAAATCACCGCAGAAACCGTGCGTACCGGTGGAATCGCTTCCCCTCAACGAACCATGACCAGCGATGACGTTGACCGGCACATCGAGTATTTGGCGGGACGGTTGGAAACCTACGCTGACCGCGAGTATTCTCTGGCGTCACTTTCCATTTTGGAAAAAGATAAAACGGAAGGGTTGGCGTTACTACGGGATATGCTCATGTATCCGGCATTAGATGGAAAGATCATCGAACATACCAAAAAGAAGCAGATTGAGGATATCCGGCGGCAAAATGACAATCCACAACAAGTTGCCTTTCGAGAATGGCTGAAACTGGTTTACGGCGCGAAAAGCCCTTGGGCGATGACTCCCCAAGTGGAAACTATCCAGTCCATTCAGCAAACGGATGTGAACGATTTTTACCAGCGATATTATCAGCCAAATAACATCATTTTGACGGTCTATGGCGCATTCGATCCGGATCGGATTGAAATGGAGTTAGAAGAGTTGTTTCAGGCGTGGCAACCCCAACCTATTTCGTTTCCGGCGATACCGCCCATCACATCGACGACCTCGCCGGAACTGGTTGTCGTTCCTAAAGTACAAGAGCAAAGTGTAATTGTACTAGGTCATTTGGGCATCCGGCGGAATAGCCCAGACTATTTTCCGATTTTGGTCATGAACGAGATTTTGGGCGGCGGATTTACCTCGCGCATGATGCGAGAAATCCGCTCAAATCGAGGGTTGTCGTATGGGGTTTACAGCCGGTTGACGGAGGGCACCGAGGCGGGTGTGTTTGTCTCCTATTGTGCCACAAAAACGGAATCCACCCGTGAAGCCATTGAGGTGATGACGGGCATCGTGCGGGAGATGAAAACCGCGCCACCGGCTCCGGAAGAAATGGAATTGGCGACAGAAAGCCTGCTGAATAACTTTGTGTTTCAATTTGATGCCCGTTCCGAACTCGTTCGTCGCCTTGCAGGGCTTGAATTTTTTGGACAACCGGCAGATTTTTACCAAACGTACCGCGAAAATGTGGTGCGTGTTACCGCTCAAGATGTGCAACGTGTCGCTGAAACGTACCTCCACCCGGAGAACCTCAAAATTTTGGTAGTCGGTGATGCCGAACAATTGATGGTCTCCTTACAACCCGTGGGCACGCCGCGCCTCATCCACTTGAATCCGTAACTTAGCTGTGCTGAAAGGTTTGGATTGCCTCTCGCAAGCGGTTGGAGAGGTTCTGTAACTCTTGGGTGATGGTATTGGCATCTCGCCCAGAATCAGCAACTTCCTGAATCCCTTCCGAAATTTCATGAAGCAATGTCACCATCTGGTCACTGGCGGCATTTTGTTGGATAACCGCGTTGCTAATCTGGCGTGCGGAACTGGCGGTTGTTTCGGCTTCGGTGGCAATCTCCTGCAAGGCTTTTAAGGTCACTTCTGTCAGGTGGACACCTTCGAAAATCAGGTGGGTTTTTGCTTCTGAAGAGATGCCCAACTCGTTATTGGCGACCGTAATTTCCTGAATAATGCCGCGCATTTCCTGAACGGCATCCGCGGTTTTGCTCGCTAAATCCCGAACTTCTTTTGCCACGACTTCAAACCGTTTGCCCACGGCGCCGGCACCGGCGGCTTCTATGGAGGCGTTGAGCGCGATAAATTTGGTTCTGTCGGCAATGTCACGGATCAAATCCATCACCCGGTAGATATTCTCGAATTTCGTTTTTAAATCGGCGAGTTTCGCGATGACTTCATTATTTTTCTGGTCGATTTGGCGGACACCGGCGTTCATTTCCCCCATTGCCCGTAGCCCTTTCTGGGAGCTGGTTTCTGTTCGATTGGCAATTTCCACCACCTGTTTTGCCCCACCGGCAACTTGTGCCGAAGTAGAAGCAAGTTCCTCCATTGTGGAAGTGGCATTGACAATGGAATTGGACTGGCTTTCCAACTGAGCAGATTGTCCTTGGGCGATCATCGCCAGAATTTCCGCCGTGCTATCCAACTGGTGCCAACTATCATTGATGCGCTTTACTAAATTTTCCAGATGATCCGTCATCTGATTGAAATAGCTGGTCAGCATTCCGAATTCATCGCGGGAGACTACCGGTACGCGGCGGGTTAGGTCACCACTGATGATTTCTTGTACGGCACGCTGCACCGAAACCACCGGAAAATGAATCGATCGCGCCAGCAATAATGCCAAAATGGTGGTTAAAATGATGCTGACCAACGCCATGGCGATCATGTTGTTTTTGAGTTCCATCTTGATGATCTCGGTTTGCGCCGCATCTGCCTGCGCGATGTCGGCGGCTTTTTGGTAGGATACCGTACCGACCATCAGAAAGGCGGAAAGGACGATCAGCAACACCACAAAAACCACTTTTACCCGCACGGTGACCACTTGCATCTCCCGGTGGTGAAACCCTCGTAAGTGGCTGTGAAACAAGTGTATTATCGGAAAAATAAGTTGTTCCATGATGAAAAAATCAACCGTGCTGATGATCGTGATCACAATTGCGCTGGCAACAAGGGAATGTTTGATAAAGGGTGCCGTTGGGATGTCCGGACGAAAGAGAATGACGATCAAAATCGTAGGGATGGCAATCACAAAAAAGGCGGAAATTAGCTGAAACACAAAAAACCGTGCCGGCAGATCGATTACCTCTTGCCAAGCTTGCTCCACCGCCGTTTCCTCTACGGGTTTATCTTCCAACAGGGATTGGATTACCGGTTTGACATGCGGTGTTTTGGCACGGGTAAACAGGCGTAATCCCATCAAAAAGAGTAAAGAAGTAATAAACAAGATGGAAATAATAAAAAAGCGGTGTTCGCTAATATACGGCATGTTGATTTGGGCATAAAAATATCCCAAAATGGCGGCGATAAACGTATTTGCCTTCATCAACGGCAGTGCGATGGTCAGGTAGTTGTCCTGCCACCAGCGGAAACCCGTAAAAAACAGGCGGGTCAAGCTGTCGGATGTCCCGTAAAATAGGTCTGAACTGGATTTCATTGATTCTCATCTCGTGGATTGTCAAGGGATTGTGGGATTCAGAAGTTTCAATCTATCATATTTTTACATACCCTGTCAACAGCGAAATTCCGGTTCATAATACAATACCTTCGCCAAAATTTGAGGTGACATAATATTCTCTTTTTACATTATAGCATGATTGACTTTCTATTTTCATTCATTGCTATAAGAGGAGCTGAAGTCTCCGCAGAAGTTTTCCGCTGAATACCGTTTTAGTTTGAATTTTAATTCTTTACTTCTTAAATTGTTGAGCAAGTTAAACGTTCCCTAACCGATAACCTGCAGGAGACCGGCGATGCGTTCAAGGTGTTGGCTTCGCAAGCTCAACCAACGAACTGCATTTATCAGCGAATTACGGAGTTGTGCGGAGACTTCAGA
>RFFQ01000141.1 GCA_003697105.1 Gemmatimonadota bacterium
GACCCCGATATAAAAATGTCTATTCATAACATAGGGGGTGCGGAATGTCGGTTGTATTATCGCAACAAGATCATTGGTTTGCTGATGGTTTGGTTTGGTGTGACCAGCCGGTAGCTGTACATTCCACTGGCAACGGCTTCACCTTGCTGATTCTTACCATCCCAATATACGGTGTATGAGCCGGCGGTATGGGACTGATCCACTAAAGTGCGAATCAATTCTCCTTTCAGATTGTAAATACCCAATTTTACCGGGCTGGCTTGTGCCAGATCGTAGCGGATCGTGGTTTGGGGGTTGAACGGGTTCGGGTAATTCTGATGGAGACTCGCGATTTTCGGTACGGCGGTACTTTGTTGTTCTACGGGCACAGAGGTGTACCACTCTACGGGCTGGTAGGGTGCTCGCACGTACAAAATATCATGCGGGAATGCCGGTGCAGAGCCTTCTGCGCCGTAAGACAGGTTAAACATCACATCCAACCCCCAGCCAGCCTGAGCGTGGCTATGGGTGGTCGGTCCCGGTATTTTTGCCGAAATGCCCGCGCTGGTATCGCCAGCATCGCTGTACAGGACACCGGGGGCACTCCACCAATCTTCACCGTCCTCATCTCCGCCCATCCAATGGAAGTAACTCATGCGGACTTCAGTCGCATCACCTAAACCAACACCCCAATCACCTTCTTCGGTCAAACCAATCAAGACGGTGTCCCAACTGGTATAGACCAGATATAAATTGTCATCCTCATCAATTGCCATCGACCCTGCACCGGCAAGCCCTTCGTGCAATGTATCTGCAAAGACCTTTTGGGGAGTTGTCCAGGCGCTCATATCGCGGGGGTTTTGGCTGCGGCAGTAATACATCAACCCACCAAAACCAACATCGTAATATCCGCTAAGTAGCCCTTGATCCAAGTCTGCCGGCGCAATGGGATTGGCATACGTTACCACATGGATATATCCCTGCTGGTCCACAACCACATTCGGGAAACAGGGTGCTAGCCAGCCATTATCTGGGTTGACCTCTTCGGGACTCTCGTAGGGATAGTAAAAATGCTCTGGACCGCCAATCAAAACGGTTTCCCCTTCATCCAAGGCGGCAGGTTCCCAGGTCTCGGTTTCATGGTCAAACCGTTTACCGCGCATGTCGGGCCACCCGTCCCCGTTGACATCTCCATGCCAAAACAGATACGCATCGTGTGTGACCGGATCAACTGCGATATGCGGGAAATTCTCGCCCCGATTCGTGGGGTCACCCACAACTTGGGTCAAACCCTGCCATTCACCTGCCTGATTCTTCCAGTCAAAATAGAGATTACCTGCCGAGTTATACCGGTAAAACCCCAAATAGATTTCGTCAAGAGAGTTGACTCGCGCCATGGGGAAGGAAAATCCGCGTTCCGAAGGCAGGTTGAGGTTGCCTTCGTACGTCCACGCTTGGAGGAGGTGATCATAAGTCAAATATGCCATTTGGAGCGAATTGCGGTCACTGGGTGTAGGTACGGTGGTATAGGCAAAAAACGCATGCACAATCCCATCAGAGGTCACCGCCAGAGTTTTGCGCCGCACACCGGTGGGTTCAATGGGAGCGAGTACACCCAGCAAAGATTGGTGGTCCCAAAACTGAAAGTCCGATGTCCACGAGCCATAGCGTAAGTCTGTTGCGGTGGACTCATCGTTATCACCGCTTTCAAACAGGGACATGACATCATCCGAGCCGGTAATCCGAACTACCTGCGGGATGTAGCCGTAGATTAGCGGGTAGTTGGCGAAGCTATTGCCATACATAATATCTTCCGCGACCACATTGACTCCCTCCGGTGGAGGGGTGCGCAACATCGCTCCGGGCGTTCGGGGTGCGGACTGTACGGCATCTTCTGCCGGATTCGCCACGAAAGTTTGTGCCGGATGCTCAATTGTGCGGGCAGACACGACTCCCACACCGAACACCAAACACCACAGGAACAGCCTAAATGACTTCATGAAACCTCCTTTGGGTGTTGTGAAAAAATGAAAAAGGTTAAAAGACGGGTAATTCTCTGCCAACAGGCAACAGAGTTTTTGCCGTGAACTGTACGTGATCCGGCATTAATTCGTAAATCCAGTAGGGATGCGGGCGTTCACAGAACGCCGGAATCACGGCGAAGGTGGTCGTACCGGTCTGAAACGGTTTGACACCGGAGTGATAATGCCCGCTGAGCACCAAGCGCACTTTGCCGCTATGGACGATCTGATCCTGCAAGACGGCAGCATCGCGGTAGTTATGCGGGTATTCATGATCGATTTCCGGCGCAATAACAAAATGTTGGATGTGGATTTGGGGGCGGGGGTCATCGTCTTGCAAAACCCGCTCAAAACGGTCGCGTTGTTCCCCCACGCGTTCCGGTACGTGATCGGCGGCTTCGGCGTCGCAAAACGTGATGATGCGATACCCTTGAATCGTATGTTCTACCGGCAAATCCCCAAAAACGGCGTGATATACCTCATATTGATCGTGATTACCGGGCAACACCACGTACGGAAAATCAAGCGGGTAGAGCATATCCGCAATGACGTACAAATCGGCTTCCGCTTGAGCTTGCCGCTCGGGGTTGTCCATTTCGTCCAAGGGATAATCCAGCAGATCGCCACTAATCACCAGCAGGTCAGGGTCTTCAAACTGAATTTGGCGCAGGAGTTCATGGAGGCGGTCTGGCATTTCTCGACTTTTACGGTACGGAAAATCGGAGGTACCCGGTAGGTGATCCCGCAGATGCAAATCCGAAACATGTACAATTTTCATAGATGTTGTTTCTCCTTCCACAGTTGCCTAGCCGTTAATGATGCGGATGCTTGCGCTAGCCCCTAACCGGTTGGCGCCGGCTTCAATCAAGGAGATGGCATCTTGCCGGGTCCGGATGCCGCCGGAGGCTTTCACCCCGAGCGTATTTCCGACGGTTTGTCTCATTAACTGAACATCGGCGACCGTGGCACCTCCAGAAGCAAAGCCGGTGGAGGTCTTGACAAAATCGGCTCCGGCGGCTTTTGCCAGTTGGCAGGCAACCACTTTCTCATCATCGGTGAGCAGAGCGGTCTCAATGATGACTTTGCACAAGGCGTTGTAGCCGTAGCATGTTTCCACCACGCCTTGAATATCCGCCATAACCCATTCATAATTGCCGGCTTTTAGTGCCCCGATGGGGAGCACCATATCGATTTCGTCTGCTCCGGCAAGGAGGGCTATTTCGGCTTCCATGACTTTGATTTCGGGCAGATTTGCCCCCAGTGGAAAGCCGACGACGGTGCACACCTTAACGTCACTTTCTTCCAGCAGTTGCGACGCCAACGGCACAAACCCGGAATTGACACAAACGGAGTAAAACCCGTGTGTGACCGCTTCTTCACAAAGTTGCCGGATATGATCCGATGTGGCATCCGGTTTCAACAGCGTATGGTCAATAATACCGGCAATATTCTGGATCAGTGTCGCCGGATCGGATTCCACCGGCGGCAGTAACGTGCCTGCCAGCAAGTAAAGGGGGGGAATATACTCATTCATTTCGGGGTCATGGTGGTGATGATCGGGATCATGATGCTCGGGATGACAATCACAAGAATGGGTGTGGTCATGCATGGGATACCTCCTTCAGTGGGGGTTAGGGTGATGATGGATTTTTGGATTCAGGTTGATTTGGGGGAGGTTCGGCGTGGTGTTGGGGTGGAAAAAGCCAACCCCCCCGCCGCCACTCTTTCCAGAAGTCGAATGCCGAAGCAATAATTGCCAGTAGGATATGCCAAGGACGGATTTTGAAGGTTAATTCAACATCTCCTTCGTAGCCGGCTTGCTGAAAATTCGGTGTCAGGTTCACATATGCCTGGCGCGGAAAGAACGGGCGTAGGGATTCGATCACCCCAAACGCCGTACCGGTTTGCGCCGGATTATGAAGTCCGTAGGTTCCGTCAATGGTGATATTATCAATCTGGAAAGGTTTCACCAATCGTTTTAACGTTCGTAGGACTTCATCATAATATTTTTTCGTCATGTCAACGGCAAATTCAATATCCTCGCGAGTAATTTCCGGGAGTTCGAGTTCTCGCAGTTTGGTGACTCGCTCTTCAAGTGTAACCGGTTTGACCTCTTTTCTTTGTTTTCGTCGCGCAATTTGTTGACGTAGTGCCCGTTCACGAGCGATCCGGATCACGTAGGCGGTGTCCCGCTCAAATAGGGCACCGACACCAAATAATCCTTCAAAATACGTGAAGGTTACGCGAAATTGATGGTATTCTTTTCGCCGGTGGGCAAAGGTGATATAAATCGGTGTGAGCAGGAAAAGGATGCCCGTGAGTCCGATCAGTGCCAATGGAATGAATAGCAGCCAGAATAAAAGGGTCAGAATCATCATTTGGGGTTTCTGGGGGTCATTGAAATGGTGTTTTGGCGAATATACCATGTATTTTAACAAAGCGTCAAGATAAATTCCCGAAGATTCTATTCGCATCGTGCGGATCAACGTGTGCCAAATTTCGGCGATTCCGAATTTTTAGCTTGTGGTTTTGTCTTGAATTTACTAGGATATTACCTGAAAATGGTTTATTGTCCCAATTTCCCCTGAGCGGTGTTTTTGCTGGAGACCGGTATATCAAATGAGGCACCTCCGGTGGAACCGCCAACGAACCCTCTTCATGAAAGACATATGCGAGACCAACAAAAAAACCGAGCTCAATTGATTGCCGAATTGAACCAACTCCGCGAGGAAAATGCGAAATTGCACCGAGCGACTCGCAATTTTGAACTGCTACAAAAAGTGGTTGAACAAAACGAAACACATCTTCTCCTACTCCAACAAAGTGCCCATATTGGTATCTGGCAGTGGGACTCGAAGGAAAATCATATAACCTTGACCCCTCTGCTGTGTAATATCTTGCAGATACAATCGCCTGTTCCGGTAGATGATTATCTGGCACACGTCCACCCGGCAGATCGGGAGACCGTGCAGGCATGGCTAGAAGCCTTGTTCCATCCGGCAGAGTTACCCCCGCCGGTAGAGTACCGTTGGATGTTGCCGGATGGGATGGGAGTACGGTGGCTCCAGAAATACCCGTTCGCGGAGCAAACATCTACCCCGAATATCCCCTCTATGCGCGGTATTTTGCATGACATTACGGCGTTTAAATCCACCGAGATAACCTTAAAACAAACCGCAGAACAGTTCCAGTCCATATTTCGGCAACATCCCTGTAGTTTTATCCTGTTTGAAGTCCAGTTCAACACCCAGCACCAACCGTGCGATTACGTTATCGTAGATTTGAATCCGGCATGTGAAGCCCTCACCGGATTGAATCGTGAGACGGCGATTGGGCACAATATCCTACAGTTAGTACCAGACCTTAATCCCCAATTGTTAGTGGTTGCCCGGAAGACCGTCTTAACCAAAACGGCGCACCATTGCGAGTATTACTCGGAGTTACTGGATAAATATTTGTGGGTACAGTTCTTCCAACCCCAGCCCCATCTGCTGTGCCTGATGTTTGTGGATTTGAACCTTGATTTCCGGCAGACCCCCTCTGAGGAGACAGAAGCGTACCAACGCTTTTTTGAGAATAGCCCCTTTGTGATGCTCATCATCGACCCGGAAAATGGGAATATCATTGAGGCAAATCCTGCCGCGTGCACGTTTTATGGATACCGGAGTGATGTCCTGATCTGCAAACGGATTCAGGATATTAACACTCTCAGTGAGGATCAAATTGCGCTCGAAATGGATCAGGCACGACAGGAAAAACGAGATTATTTTAAATTTAAGCACCGGATTGCCTCCGGTGAGGTCGTGGAGGTGGAGGTGTACAGCCGCCCGATCCGGCTGTTTGGGCGGACATTGCTCTATTCGATTATCATCCCCACCCGTGATGAAATGCCATGAAAAAAGAAATTGCTCGCTTAAAACGTAAACTCAAAACGGCTTCCGGTAAAAAACGGCTTGATTTACTCAATGAATTAGCCAAACTGTGTTGGAATATCTCTGTTGAGGACGCCAAGCGGTACGCCGAAGAAGCGATCTTGCTTAGTGATGAATTGGATGATTCCGGTAGTAAGTTGCGGGCAATGCTGAACTTAGCAAGTTGCTACTGGAGCGTGAATCACTTGGATAAGACCCTCCAAATTCTGTTAGATGCGTTGGCTCTCGCGGAGAATATCGGAGAACCGTTACCCCTGTATTTGACCCAGAACAACCTCGGTATCGTTTATTATGACCTGAAAAAATACGATAAAGCAAAGCACTTTTTTGAACGCGCTTTGGAAATCCACCAAAATAAACTGGATGATGACCAGCAATTGACGCCGCTGTTGGTCAATTTGGGGAATTTAGAGATTGAGTTTGGCCATCCCCCCAATGCGCTAGAGTACTATCAACGTGCTTTGCAACTTGCAAAAACCGCTGAAGATTGGAATCGAGTCATAATCTGTCTAAACAATATCGGTAGTTACTACAAGAAGCACACCACCGACTATGAAGAGGCACTGCATTACTACCAGCAAGCGTTAGCGGTCAATGCGGATGACATGCCGCAAGGCAAAGCGCAGACCTTGGTTTATATGGGTGACCTATTTACGATATGGGGTAAACCGGCAGAAGCACAAAAATATCTATCTGAGGGATTGGAGCTAAGCCAGCAATTAGACCGGAAAGATTTGATTCAGATTGCCTATAGCAGCCTTTCGCGCATGTATGCCACTACCGGCGACTACCAACGGGCTTTGGAATGCTACCAAAGTTATGTTGCGGTTAAAGATGAAGTTCTGAATCAGGAGACCGCCGCACGAATTGCGGAAATGGAAGCCCGGTACGAATCCCAGCGCCGGGAACAGGAAGCCGAAATCTACCGGCTTAAAACTCAAGAATTGGAGCAGACGCTAGATCAATCTGAACGGTTGTTGCAAACGATCATCAACACCGTGCCGGATTGGATTTACATCAAAGACCCGCAGTTTCGTTATTTGCTGGTCAATAAGAGTTTTTGCGAGGCACTCAACAAACCGGCAGAGCAGATCATTGGCAAAACTGATTTAGAGTTGGGTTTCCCGGAAGAGTTGGTGTTCGGGGATGAAAGTGAAGCCTTGCGCGGATTTCGGGTGGATGATGAAGCCGCTTTACAGGGAGAAACTCGCCACAATTCCTATGATGTGGCGCAGATTGGCGACGGTAGTATTCGCATTTTTGATACCTACAAAATGCCATTGTATAATAGCTCCGGGCAGATTTATGCCATTTTGAGCATCTCCCGGGATATTACGGAACTCAAGCAAGCGGAAGCCTCTCTCCGCGAAAGTGCCACCCGCCTGCAAATTGCCCTGCAAAACATACCGGTCATGCTGGATGCAATCGATCAAGATTTTAATATTGTCGCATGGAATGCCGAATGTGAGCGCATCACCGGCTACAGCGCCGCCGAAATTGTCGATAATCCCAAAGCAATGGAAATGCTCTATCCCGATCCAGAATACCGTAAAAAACTGTTTGCCGAGTGGCGTCAAATCTCCGGTGATTTCCGAGATATGGTCTCCACCTTGACGTGTAAAGATGGTACGGAACGAATTGTGGCGTGGTCTCATAACTCCATGAAGCACATTTTGCCCGATTTGTTGCATTGGGAAGTTGGTATTGATATAACGGAACGCACCCGGGCGGAAGCGGAACTCCGCCAGCACCGGGATCAACTGGAAGAGATTATCAAAAAGCGAACGGCGGACCTCATGGAGGCAAAAGCCCGGGCGGAAGCGGCAAATCATGCTAAGAGTGCCTTTCTGGCAAATATGAGCCATGAACTCCGCACCCCCCTAAACGGCATTTTGGGGTACGCCCAGATCATGAAACGGGATCAGAATTTGCCTAAAAAACATCGCAATGCCGTTGATATTATTCAACGTAGCGGGGAGCATCTACTAACCTTAATTAATGATATTCTCGATCTCTCAAAAATCGAAGCCGGAAAGCTAGAACTTCAACCGGCGGAATTTAACTTTTTGCGTATGTTGAAAAATCTGGTTGATATGAAGCAAATTTTGGCAGAACATAAACAACTGGAATTTCATTACGACATCCTTTCGGGACTTCCTCAGATCGTCTTCGGAGATGAGAAGCGTATCCGGCAGATTTTACTCAACTTGATTAGTAATGCCATCAAATACACCCTTGAGGGGCACGTGACCTTCCGCGTGGGCTATCATTACCAACGTATCCGCTTTGAGGTGGAAGATACCGGTATTGGGATTCCCAAAGATAAACTGGACGATATTTTTCAACCGTTCCATCAGGTCAGTGCCGCCGCCGCACGGTTGCAAGTGGAAGGTACCGGGTTAGGATTAGCAATTAGCCAACGTCTGGCGCAAAAAATGGGCAGTTGTATCTACGTGGAAAGTGAGGAAGGCCACGGCTCCAGATTTTGGTTTGATCTGGATTTGCCACCGGTTTCCCCCGAAAATTGGGTGATCGAAGATGAACCGGCAACGATTACCGGCTATTACGGTGAACAAAAACGCATCCTGGTTGCCGACGACAAACCGGAAAACCGGATTGTCTTTATGGATATGCTCTTGCCCTTGGGTTTTGAGGTCTTTGAAGCCGTTAATGGGCAAGATGCGATTGAACAAGCAGAGGCGTTACGTCCCGATGCCATCCTGATGGATTTTGTGATGCCCGTGATGGATGGTTTGGAGGCCACACGCTATATCCGGCAGCACCCCCAAATCAAGGATACCGTGATTATCATGGTCTCTGCCAGTGCCTTTGAACATACCCGGGAGGATAGCCGCGCCGCCGGGTGTAATGACTTTCTCTCGAAACCGATCCGGCTTCATGAATTGCTGGAAATCTTGGGAGAACACCTGAAATTGGAGTGGATTTTTGCACCGATCCACTATACCGGAACGGAGGATATGGCGAACCTCGTACTCCCCCCACCGGCAGTCCTAAAAGACATTTATAATCTCGCAGATTTGGGAAATCCGGCAGGAATTGAAGCGGTACTAGATACCCTGAAGGATAATCCCGAGTACCAGCCTTTTATTACTAGAATTCGAGAGTTATTACGCGGCTTTCAAACCGACGAAATTTGTACGTTAATCTCAGACCAAATAGGAGTACCGGAATGCCATGACTGATCCAGCCGTGAAAGGTACGATTTTGATTGTCGATGACAATCCCACAAATCTTGCGGTGTTGTATGATTATCTGAAAGAAGAAGGATTTGCCGTATTCATTGCTAAAAGTGGTGAAAAAGCAATCCAACAAGTAGAACGCATCAAACCGGATATTATCCTATTGGATGTGCTTATGCCCGGTGGGATTGATGGCTTTGAAACGTGTCACCGTCTAAAAGCCAACCCGAATACCCGCGGCATTCCGGTGATTTTTATGACCGCGCTTTCCGATACGGTGGATAAAGTAAAGGGATTCAACGCCGGTGCGGTGGATTACGTCACCAAACCCTTCCAGCAGGAAGAAGTACTAGCACGAATCAACGCGCATTTGACCATCCTCCGGCAACAAGCGATCATCAAAGAATTAAGCGAGAAAAAATTACAAGAACTCCGATTTAGCATCAGCCAATCCTTACCGCACGAATTACGAACACCCCTAACGACGATTATGGGATACTCCCAACTAATAGCGGCGTTATCACCGGAAAAGTTGCTGGAAAATGCCCCCAAAGTCTCGGAGAGTATTTATCAAGCGTCCAAGCGCCTCTACCGGTTGATAGAAAACTATATTTTGTTCACCCGCGTTCAAGTTCTTTTGGCAGATGAGGCGGAACTGAATCAGTTGCGACAACAAGCCATTTATAACCCACAGGAAATCATCGAAAAACAGGCTCGTGACAAAGCGGCAGAAAAAAAACGAAAGAGCGATTTATCGCTACAGGTAGAGAATGCCCTCGTTTATATTACCGTGCCAAACCTTGAAAAAATTGTTCAAGAATTGGTCGATAATGCTTTTACCTTTTCCTCACCGGGGTCTCCGGTTGCGGTACAAGGCGCACGGCAGGGAGACTCCTATCTCATTACGATTACCGATGCAGGACATGGCATGAGTACCGAACAACTGAAAAATATCGGCGCTTACATGCAATTTGACCGGCATAAACACGAACAACAAGGCTCCGGGCTCGGATTGACTTTGGCAACACAACTGGTTGAACTTCACGGTGGAACATGCCAACTGGAGAGCGTCCCAGAACAAGGTACAACGGTGTATGTCCGCTTGAGGAGTGTCGTTCATGGCTAAACCGGTAGAACCTCTGTTACAGCAATTGAAAACAGCAACCGGCAAAGAACGTGTCGATGTATTGATCGAACTCTGTGGCGAAACCTATGATGCAGACCCGGTGAAGGGTATGGAATACGCGAAAGAAGCATTCATACTGGCAAATGACATCGAATATTTGGAGGGGATGGCGAAAAGTTATCACTCCTTGGGATTATGTTACAATACCACTGCCAACTACGTTAAAGCAAAAGATGCATACCGGAAAGCCGCGGAAATCAATCTCAAAATTAACAATAAAAAAAATCTGGCAAAAAACTACAATAATCTTGCTATTATCTATTATCATCAGGCAGAATATGCCCAAGCGTTGGAATATGCCTTCAAAGCATTCAATTTAGATGAGGAATTAGGGGAGACCGGTAGCCGGCATACCCATTATAACAATTTAGGGGTAATTTATAGCCGGCTAGGGGATACCGATCAGGCACTGGAATATTATCACAAATGTCTGAAACTTGATCTCGAAAGTGGTGATAAACGACGGTTAGCCAAAACCTACAACAATATTGCCGTGATTTATGATGAACAAAAAAAATTGGATTTAGCCTTAGAATATCATTGGAAAGCATTTAAACTTCGGGAAGGATTGGGTGACGAACGCGGAAAAGCGCTCAGTTATACCAACCTCGGCGTGGTTTATGAACAAAAAAACGAATTGGATAAAGCTTATGATTACCAGCAAAACGCCTTAGCGATTTACCAACGACTGAACGACCGGGATGGGATGGCAACCGCCTTAGCCAATCTGGGTCAGGTGGAAATCCGGCGGAGACAGTTTGACTCTGCCGAAAAACTCTTGCAACGTGCTTTAACCATCTCTCGCGAAATTCATACGGTTGATTTGGAAATTGAAGTTTATAAACTGCTATCAGAGTTATATGAGGCACAGGAGGATTACAAAGCGGCTTTAGCGGCGTATAAAACATACCGCCACTTGGAGAAGGAACTGTTTAACGAGGAAAAAACCAATGCCATCACGGAAATGCGCACCAAATTTGAGACCGAACAAAAAGAAAAAGAAGCGGAAATCTACCGCCTGCGTAATGTGGAATTGGCAGAAGCTCTCCGTAATTTAGAAAAGCTAGATCGGGAAAAAAACGAATTTTTAGGAATTGTTTCCCACGATCTGAAAAACCCACTCACTTATATTTTGGGGATCACACAGTTGGTTTCCGCCTATGGCATGGAAAACTTTTCCCCAGAGGAACTTCAGGAATTTTTTACCAGGATTGATCGTAGTGGTAAGCGAATGTTTCAGTTGATTACCAATTTACTGGATATCAACCGGTTGGAATCAGGAAATGTTGAACTTAGTCCAACTTATTTTGACCTCGTGGGGGTCCTAAAAACCGTATTGGAAGAATACCGGACACCGCTAGCCGAAAAACAATTGACCGTTTTCTCAGAACTGCCCCCCCCACCGGTGAATCTCTATGCCGATAAAAACGCGGTACAGCAAGTTTTGGATAACTTGATCTCCAATGCGATTAAATATTCACCGAAGCAGAAATCCATTTGTATCCGGTTGTACAAGAGGATGGCGTCATCTGCGGGCCAACCTTTGATCCGGTTAGAAGTGCAAGATGAAGGTTTGGGGCTGAGTTTGGAAGATAAAAAACAGCTCTTCCAGCGGTTTGCCCGGTTAAGTGCCAAACCCACCGGCGGGGAGCATTCCACCGGCTTGGGCTTGTCTGTCGTCAAAAAGTTGGTAGATTTGATGGGTGGTCAGGTGTGGGCAGAAAGCGCCGGTAAAAATAAAGGCACCACTTTTATTGTGGAACTTCCCGAAAACCGCTCTCAATAGGAATGTATATGAATTGGTTATTTCCTGCAATTGTTGCGACGTTGATCAGTATATTTATCTTAGCGGTGGTCTATTTTTACTTATACACGATTGACCGGCAAAAATATTTACTGATTTGGTGCATCGGCTGGGGATTTTATGCGCTCCGGCTTATTTTTATGCTCTTGCTGATTTTGCCACTGGGTCTTGACCCGTATTTGCTGGTAGCCAATCAACTTGCCGCCTTGATGAGTGGGGTTTTTTTACTGGGGGGGACATACCGATTTTTAGAACGAAAAATACCCTATTTCTGGGTATATTGGGCAATTTTTAGCGGGATATGGGTGCTTTATAGCACCTTTTCCCAACTTGATTTCCGGTATATGACGCTCCCGAATTACACCTTTCTGGGGGCAGTTTCGTTGTGGACGGGTGTGGTACTGCTCCGCTACTTGGAAAGGGGCGGGCTGGGAACACAGATCACGGGCGGGTCATTTATCCTGTGGGGCTTGCATAAATTCAATTACCCGTTTTTGAGACCGGTGGAATGGTTTGCCCCGTGGGGGTATCTGATCGGTGCTACGCTGGCATTGATTGTCGCCATCGGAATGATTCTGGTCTATTTCCGCAAAACACGCGAAGACCTTCAACGCAGTGAAAGCCGTTACCGGTCTGTCATTGAATCCTTGAGTGAAGGCATCGTGGTGCATGACCTATCCGGGAGGGTCATTGCCTGCAACCAGTCCGCGTTGGATATATTGCAGTTTACGAAAACCGAATTAATGAACTGGTCACCCACAGCGTCCCACCGGAAGATATTTCGGGACGATGGTTCCCCATTTCCCCCGGAGGAACATCCCGTTTTATTGACATTACGTACCAAAAAACCGTACCATCAGATGATTATGGGCATTCAGCGTGACGATGAACGCTTGATTTGGATATCAGTCAATACCCAACCGATCTATGACACTCCGCCAAGCGAATTGAGGGGTGTGGTGGCATCCCTGACCGACATCACCCGGCGACGGGCCGCCGAAATGGAACTGCGTCAGCATCAGGAACAACTGGAAGAATTGGTCAAACGGCGTACCCAGGAACTCGAACTCGCCAAAGATCGGGCTGAAGCGGCGAATCTGGCAAAAAACGAATTTTTGGAGATTGTGGCACACGATCTGAAAAATCCATTGACCGCAATTGGTATCAATGCCGATCTGCTACGCGTGATCCTGAAATCGAGGTGGACAGAAGACGTGGCAGACCTGGAACTGTACTTGCAAATCATTACGGATAAAGTCGAGCAGATGAACATCGCGATCAAAAATCTGCTGGAATTAGACCGGTTAGAATCCGGGTATTTGCAGTTGCAAAAGGAACGTCTTAATGCGGAAACCATCCTACACCGGTTGGTGATGGAATATCGTGAACTTTCCCAACGGAAAAATATTGAAATTGAATATGAAAAACCTGAGATGGAATGTTCCATCTTAGGCGACCAGTATGCCGTTCGCGAAATTTTTGATAATTTGCTCTCTAATGCGATCAAGTATTCCCCACCCAACAAAAAAATCTATGTTCGGACATCCATTATCAACGGCAGTTATGTGCAAGTGGAAATTCAGGATGAAGGGCAGGGATTAACCCCAGAAGACCAGCAGAAGCTATTTAGCAAATTTGCTAAACTCAGTGCCCGACCCACCGGCGGCGAAATCTCTACTGGACTCGGACTATCGATTGTTAAAAAATTAGTAGAAGCCCACAATGGCAAGGTGTGGGCGGAAAGTGAAGGTCGTCATAAAGGAACCACTTTTGTCGTTCGATTACCTCAACTCACACGATAAGGATGATTGCCCAATGAATGAAAAAATACGCCTGTTAGAAGCCCAACTTCCGGAGCTAATCGGAAAAGAAAAGATAAATGCACTCAATGAGTTATGTTTTTTTTATGCTACTCGATCCACCGACAAGGCACTCCAATACGGCAGTGATGCCTTACTGCTGGCGCAGGAAGAAAACGATCCGGTTGGTGAAGCAGAAGCGCTCTCTAAAAATGGGATTATCTATTTTTATTTAGGTGATTTTGATCAATCACTTCGTTACTTTTTGGATAGCTTAAAGCGCTACGAAAGCCTGGAGCATAAGTTGGGGATTGCAAAAACCTTACTCTCTATCGGGAACGTTTATAGCCGGCTCTCGAATAATGAATTGGCGCTGGAGTATTACCAGCAATCGCTTGTCATTTCAGAAGCCCTCAATGACCCCGTGGGGATTGCCTCTTGTTACCAAAATATTGGATTGATACACGATAATCAGGAAGAATACAACCTTGCTTTAGAGTATTATACGAAAGCATTGCAACTCTCGGAAAAGCTCAATGATACGGAAAAAGTGGCGAAGCTACTCAATAATATCGGGTTAGTGTATGAACATCTGAGTGATGACCAAAAAGCACTGGAGTATTATCAAAAATCGCTAGAAATTTGTGAGAGCGTGGCAGATAAAGCCGGTTTAGCGTATTCATTAGGCACGATAGGTACCATCTACAAACGGGCGGGTCAATCGGGTAAAGCCATTGAGTATTTGGAACGGGGTTTGAAATTGGCGCAAGAACTGAAAGCTAAAGAATTGAGCCTGAATTTTTACGCCGAACTGACTGAACTATACGCCCAACAAGAAGATTATAAAACCGCTCTGATGTACCAGCAGCAATATCTAGAAGCGCGAGATGCGGTGTACAACGCCACTCAGAGCCGACAAATTGCTGAAATGCAAGCCAAATACGATGCCGAAAAAAAGAAACGTGAAGCGGAAATTTACCGCCTGAAAAATGTAGAATTACAAAAAGAGGTCGACCAGCGGAAGGAAGCAGAAAAAAAACTCCGCCAGATCAATGAAGAACTCACCCAACTCCACCGGGAAAAAGATGAATTCCTCGGAATGGCGTCACATGACCTCAAAAATCCGTTAACATCGATCTTGGGATTTGTACAACTGATTAATATGCTGGGCGAAAAGTCGTTGGATAGCCGGACTAAAGGATTTTTGAATAGTATTGAAGAATGTGCGAACCAGATGTTCCGCATTGTCACAAACTTAGTGGATCTAAATCGGATTGAATCTGGTAAAATACATTTTCCTTTACGCACATTCGACCTGCGGTTTGCTTTGGTTCAGGTAATCAATCGTTATCAAAGCCAAACGGATGATAAGCAAATTACCATGAATTTTGAACTTCCGCATCATAAATGCCTTATCTTAGCCAATGAGGATGCGGTGGATCAAATTTTGGATAATTTGATTTCCAATGCGATTAAATATTCCCCGCCGGAAAGCAGTATTTATGTGCGGTTGACCGACACGGGTGAGCATATCCATTGTGAAATAAAAGATGAAGGGCAAGGGCTGACCCCGGAAGATAAGAAAAAGATATTTACGAAATTTGCACGGCTAAGTGCCAAACCTACCGGCGGTGAAAATTCGACGGGCTTAGGACTCTCTATTGTGAAACGATTGGTTGATCTCATGCACGGTAATGTCTGGGTGGAAAGTGACGGTAAAAATAAAGGATCTGCTTTTATTGTGGAATTTCCGAAACCCTCTCAAGCTCATTAACTAAATTTATAACGTATCTACCCGATTGAAGGTAACACGATGAACGTATTGATTATTGAAGATGATACCTATGTCACCCGGTTACTCAAAGATACGATCCGGCGCGCCGGGCATGATGTAACGGATTGTCTGGATGCTGAAAGTGCTTTAGCGCATTATCAGACAACGTTTTATCCCTTGATTATATCGGATATTGGTCTGCCCGGTATTGATGGGGTGGGTTTTATCCGGCGAGTGCGGGAAATGCCGAACGGCAAATATAGCTTTATAGTTGTTTCCACCGGAGTTGCTCCCCCTTCGGAGCTGGCTTTTCTGCTGGAAGCCGGTGCAGATGACTATATTACAAAGCCACTTAATCTGGATATTCTGAAAATTCGGCTGGAAATTGCGTATGCTCAAGCCCAACACCGAATCCGGCAGAAGAAAACAGATGAGGATATCCAGCAGGCGCTGACCCATCTGGAAGAGATGAATCGGGAAAAAATCGAGATTTTCAATATGGTCTCTCATGACCTGAAAGGACCCTTGACCTTCATTTTGGGAATTGTGGATTTTGTGAGCCATTCTTCCCCAGAGGAGTTTTCTAAAGCGAAACTCTATCGCTACTTTAGCGATATTCAGAAAAATGGACAACGAATGTTTCAGTTAATGGATCGTCTTCTGAATGTCAATAATTTAGAAACCGGGCGGATCAACTTAAACTATGAAGTGTTCGATATCTGCTTCCCTCTTTTGCAAGTTATCGAGATTTACACCCATGACGCCCTCAAAAAGCAGATTCAGATCGATTTTCAGCCCCCACCAGACGAGTTTTTAGTCTATGCGGATGAAAGTGCCGTGCAACAAATTCTCGAGAATCTAATCTCCAACGCGATTAAATATTCACCACCGCACACTCAAATTTCTATCAGTCTGAAGGCGCATAATGAGTACATTATCTGTAAAGTTCAGGATGAAGGACAGGGGTTTGATGCCCACGAGAAAGACCTTATTTTTCACAAATTTGTCCGGCTCCATCCGGTGGTAGAGGAGACCCGACATTCTGCGGGTTTAGGGTTAGCGATTGTTAAGCGTTTAGCTGAACTCATGGGGGGTCGAGTATGGGCGGAAAGCCCCGGCCGGGGCAACGGTTCGACCTTTTTTGTTCAACTCCCTAAATCCCACGCACCGCAGAGTTCGGTTACCGCAGCGAGCCATTCGTGAATGCGAAAACCCCCACCATAATGCGGATTTGGTGGATACCCCCCGTAGAGACGTTGCATTGCAACGTCTCTACAGATATCGCCCATCACCATCCCCAAAAATTTTGCCAGCGCCTCCAAACCGTGTGGAAAACCGACGCGCTTATCTGGATTCGGTAGGATACCCCCGTAGAGACGTTGCAGTGCAACGTCTCTACAGATATCGCCCATCACCATCC
>RFFQ01000142.1 GCA_003697105.1 Gemmatimonadota bacterium
CGTGGCAAAACCATTGGTACAGAACCGGATGCTATTGAAGGTTTGACCATAATAGTCAAAGTCAAAGCCTAAATCGAACGGGCCGACGTTGGTATCGTCCCCCAGACCGGTGATCAGCGTACCGCTTTCGCTGATGTCATTCCATTCATAACTGGGACCGCCACCTTCATCGCTGTCAATCCAGCTATAACCGTACCAGTCGGGTCCACCCGAACCCCGCAAAGATGGTGTACCGGTACCACGTACATCGTCACCTTTGCGAACATCGGATTCTTGACCAATGATTGTTTCTTTCGGAGTGACCGTTGCACGATTATCATCAAATTCAACCGCGATACTATAAGTTAAGTCCGCATCGCCGGTATTTGAGATGGTCATCATTTCCGTATAATCCGTCATACCGAAATCGAGTGTTACATCGAATTCAGTCGGATCAACTTCAATAGTCTGACCCAGTGCAGTGGAAGCACCAAGAAAGAACACTAAACATATCACAAGCGTGATAAACTGTTTAGAATTCATAAGGCAAAAACCTCCTTATAACTTGAAAAAAAAGAAACGAATTAAATAATGTAGAGTGAAAAAAAAACAACTACAACTTGGGGTAGATTCTGAAGATATTACGCGGTAATCACCTCCTTAAATAGAAAAACCGCTCTGAGGAGTATCGGTATCAGACCGTATCCCGCAGAGCGGCTTATCCAACACATTTAAAGTTCATACAATTAAACCACCATGTATAAAAATCCCCGCCAGTAGTGCTTGAATGTAGAGAAAAACTGATAATCATCATGTAATAGCCTAGCTATATTACTAAAGTATCAGTCGCTATAAACAGATATACGCTGCAATTCTCGTTTACATTACAGGAAAAAGATAAAATTGTCAAGCACTTTTTATGTGGGCAAAAACCACCTCTTTATACGTAAATTATTAGAATTGAAAACGTTACCAACATAACGTGGGGTAAACCGTTTTCTCAAATTTTTTTGATAAAGACCGTTTTTTGACCGCCCTTATCCTCGATCTGCCCGTTCGTATTCTTTCACCGGGGGCTTGATAACCGTAGGAGTGACAAAAATCATCAATTCCCGTTTATTTAAGGTACTGCGTTCGCTTCGGAAGAGCTGGCCAAAAACTGGTAAATGTCCCAAAAAGGGTACAACGCTTTTTGAGCGGTTGCGGTCGGTACTCATTAAGCCACCAATTACCGCCGTAGCGCCATTATCCACCATCACCCGTGTTTCGGCATCATCTTTATTAATCAACTCCTGACCGGCAGCTTCTGGGGCGATAGAACTCACTTCAACGTATAAATCCATCAGTACCTTATCATCTGCGATCACATGTGGGGTGACGCGTAACGTTACCCCAATATCTTCTGTTTTTTGAGTAACTTCAGTACCTTCCGGCGATTTTTCGGTACGGGTACGCCCTTGACCCGCGTGGATTTTCGCCTCTTCATTATCGAGCACCGTAATTCGCGGTTCAGAGAGTGTTTCACCCTGTCCTTGATCTTCTAGCATCTGGATCATGGCACTAATATCGATGGTCGATAATAAAGTACCAAATCGAAAAGCGGTCGTCCCTAACAACGGAAAGCTTGTCTCGCCTTCCGCATGGGTATCCACTAACGGATTCCCAAAATTACCGGCACTCCAATTAATTCCAAATTGTTTTGTAGCATTGGGGGCAATGGAAACCACCTTTGCTTGAATAACAACTTGAGGGATATACGTATCCAGTTTAGTTAATAATGCCCGGGCTTCTTCTATATAAGAAGGTAAATCCGTCATAATAATCGAATTCGTCCGCCGGTCAACTTGAATACTGCCTTTGGGGGATTTAACTCGCGATAATGCCGGCTGAATCTCGCTCGCGGTTGCATACTGCACTTTAATTACTTCCGTGGTAAACGGCAACAATTCCTCTAATTCTTGTTGATTTCGCAATTTCTGGCGTTCAATTTGGTCAAATTCATTTTTAGTGACCACCCGAATAATTCCATCTTCTTCTTCGATCGCCACAAAATTACTCACATCCAAAATGAGGTCCATCGCCCGGCGCCACGGCACATCAATTAGGCGCATTGAAATAAGCCCCCCGACGGCATTACTTGCCACAATGTTCACATTCCCGTAATCCGCTAAGAATCGGAGTACATTACGCACATCCGCTTTGATCAAATCAAATGAGATCAATTTCTCTTCTTCCAGAGCGGCATCTTCTGCGTCTTCTTCCATCCCCGGGGTTTGCGGATTTTCCACCACAATAAAATCATCTCCTGCGACATAGGCGGGGCGGTCATCTGTACCGGTTTGCACCGGAGGTAAATAATCTCCATCGGGAGAAACCGGAGAAGGATTAGTGGATGAACTGGTACGGTCCATTTGGGGTTTCGATTCGGGTGGGGACGGTGTCTCTGTGGGCAAGCCTTCACCTTCTTTAAAGCCCATCGTGTCAATGGCAACAATGAGGTTATTTTCTTCCGTCAGGATAAGGTATGAGGCGCGCTCTGCCAAATCGATCACAATCCGAACGGTGGGTTCGGGGAGTTCCTCAAATAAATCTCGTTGCCCCACACGAATAGCGGTGATCCCCTTTGCTTCTAAATTTTCGAGGATACTGGTTCGGACTTTATTTTGTGCATTTTTACAATCGATCACGATCCGGTGGGGCCGGTCCATCATAAAATCTTCATAAATAACCGGACCATCGGCTTTGATGGTAACATACGTTGTTTCCCCCACTTGTCGAATATCAATGTCCGATATCTCATACGCCCAACTGTTGGAAAGTCCAACACCCACGCATAAGATGATGCAAAATGTCATCAACTTGAAGATGTGACTTATCGTCATCTTCCATCCCTCCTTGAGTTTTCACTCTGAAGCCGGCGCTGAACGTCTTCAATCAACGGATCCTCTCGATTGACAATCGTCCCAACTTTCATCGTCTTTGATAATAATTGTTTCCCGGAGAATTCATCTTCAACTTCAAAAATAATTTCATCCGTAAGAATGCTGTGAACTCGACCATTACTCACCCGGTCACCTTCCTGAAGATAGTAGGCAAATCCATTGCCATCTTGGACTAATGCGACACGACCATCAACACCATCCAAAATACCGAAAAGCTCGATACTCGTAACATCCAGTTCACCTTCGGGCTGGGGCAGATTTCCTTGGCCTTCACTATTATTTCTGGAGGATCGCTTTTGGTCTTTAATCAAAGGTGCAAACGGGTCACGAGCCGAACTCCGGCGATACACATATTTTGGCTCGCTGACCGCTTCCTCTTCTTTAACATCTGGTTTGAACTGAAATACATCCGGTTTGGACGTCTCTGTCGGGATTGATGGTTTACCAATATCCGTGGTATCAAGACTCCCAATAGGTGGTTTCCCGGCTTCCTGAGAATCCGCAACAACAGGTGGTTTAGGACGGGGTTTCGGTTTGGGTTGGCGCTGCTGGGGTTTGACAGGAACTTCATCTTCCTGACCAAACAACGATTTAACCCAATTAATCGCACCACTGATAAACCCTTCATCGGAGCTTTCAGCAGGTTCTTCCCATTCATCTTCTTGAGCAAAGACATCAACATGTCCTTCATTCAACGTCATGAGGCTCAAGACAAGCAATACACCCAACAGCACGCTCACTTTACCAATCTTCAAATTCATCCACCTCACCTCCATCGCTGTCAGAGCCACCCGGCGGTGCCATACCTTCCTTAAACGCAAAGGCGTTTACCGTAAAATCAACTTGGATATTTTGGTCACTCTCATTTGATTTGAACGGCTGAATGCTAATTTTTTCGACCTTCACAATCCGCTTAAAGTTCGCAACATCAGCAAAAAACTCGGCAAGGTCATGGTAAGTTGAGGTCGCTTTAATCTGGAACGGATGCGTTTCGACAACCGCACTACCGCCCGAAGTTACCGGTGCCGGTCTTATCTCTTTAATTGTGACATTTCGCGTGACCGCGGTATTCGTCAATTGAACAATCAACCGGGCAACTTGTTTTTTGCTAGGCAACCGTGCACTCACATCTTCCCATTTTTCATTGAGTTTGTCCAATTCCTGCTGAATCATGGGTAATCGATTTGCAACGGCACGAACTTGGTCGAGATCATTCTGCAACTTAGAAAGCTCTTCTTGTTTTTTTACCACTTCTGCTTTCGCCGGACTTAACAAATAGTTATAACCCCCGTACGCCACCCCCAAAATCAGCAAAATCATCACCAACAACACCTGTATTACAGGGTCTTTCAAATCAATGTCATTCATGTGATTACCACCACCTTAACTTACGGGTAGGATTCTCCCTATTTCATCACTGAAATTGGGTCAAATACACCGGCTGTAAATTCCGCTCTTCAGATACACTGACAAAAATATTTTGAACATTATACGAGAATGTCTGACCTTTTGTATCCGTAAACGTGTAGGTTAAAGAGACAAACGCTTGATAAAACGGTTCATAGGTTAAGTTTCCGTCGTCATCTTGGGTAGGAAACGTTAAATACTGGTTGAACCGGTACACCCCATTTTCATCCGTATAAAGCACATCTGTAAACGTGCCTTGGTCACCGTTTGCAGTCGAAGCAAGCACAGAAACCTCTACCATGACCTCCGGTACTCCGACCGGAATTAACGGCGATTGCAAGACCGTCCCGCTCAGTTCAAAATTATCTGGATCATCTTCGGCTTGATCACAACTGAATAACGAAAAGGCGATACCGCCGATCAAGACGGCGAAAATCAGATGTTTTATGCCTACCATGATTCACCTCAATCTAAACAATTAGCTATGGTCTTCTGCCAAAGGAGCACCCAAGGACTCTGGAGCAACCAGTTTTATCCGCATTTCAAACTCATACAATTGGTAATCACCGACAAGGGTCCGTTGTTTTTGACCCGTTCTGGAAGACATCAATTCAATATCGGCGGGGTCTGCCACAATATCACTTCGTTCTAACCGGTAAATCAGCTCTGCCACGCGCACATTCGAAAACGCTTCACCTTTTAGCAAGATCGCCGGTCGTCCAGCAGAGGATTGGTCTCTGATTTCCGTAATCCAGACTTGTTCCGGAAGTGAATGTGCCAGTTGTTCCATTACTTGCACCCAATAAAATCGATTTTGATCGAGGCGCTCAACCTCTCTTAGCCGTTCATTGGTCATAGTGCGTTTTTCTTCCAACGCCTCAACCTTTTGTTTTTCTGCTTTGCGGCGGCTTAACTCGGCATTGACTTCAGCAATCTGTTGGTTAAGGTCGGCTTTTTGACCTTCCAGACTGCGCCACCAGATAAAAATACCCATTACGACAACCACCAACACAACCGCCGGAATCAAAATGCGTAAATCAAGAAGATTTAGACCTCCACCACCGCTGATCTCTTCTATATCGGCGCCTTTTCCCCGGTCTTCCGGTGGCAATAAATTAATTCTAATCATGCTATTTACCCGGCTTTCTTAAGGCAAGACCAATACCAACCATCAACAATGGAGCAATCTGCTCTGGGTCTTCCCCACGAAAAATATCAATATCATAATCTACCGTTTTGAGCGGATTAGCAATTTCAACCGGTACCCCATGATGCTGTCCGAGATAATCTGCTAACCCTACAATCCGCGCATTACCTCCACTAAGCACAATTCGATCCACGCCATCGGCGCTCGCCGTGCGAACAAATGAAAACGACCGGTCAATGCTGTTCGCAAGGTCTTCCACTACCGATTCAAGAATCGGTTGCAATTCATCCGGTGAGACATCGTCCACCGGCTCTCCTTTTAACAAAGCGATGGAGGTTTCGTAAGTTTGGTTGAGATTTCGTTGAATGGCTTCCGTAAACGTCTTACCCGCAACAAAAATTTCCTTTTGAAAGATAGGGTGACCCTCCCGAATGACAATCAAATTAGAAACCTCCGAACCAACATCGATTAAGGCGATGGTTTCCGGCGAGATGCCATAATTTTCTTCGTAAGAATTCATCATGGCAAAATTATCCAAATCAATAATCACCGGTACCAGCCCGGCTTCCCGAATCAAGTCAACGCGGGTATTAATCATATCTCGTTTGGCAGCAACAAGTAACACACTCATCTGCCGGTCACTACTTTGGTCATCAATGATCTGTAAGTCTAAATAAACCTCATCAATATCAAATGGAACATGTTGTTCCGCTTCCCACCGGATCGCCTCGCGGGCTTCTTCTTCCTTCATCTTATCCATCGTGATCGGTTTCATGATCACGGCTCGACCACTGACAGACGTCACGACATGTTTGGTTTTCAGACCGGTTTCTTCCCACAGTTCCCGGATGGTCTCAATCACAAGGTCCCGGTCCATAATTTCACCTTCAACAATGGCTTCCGGAAGCAACGGCTTGACGCCAAAGTTTTCCAGACTATACCCTTTGCCGCTTTTTTTCAATTCAACAACTTTAATCAGATGGCTCCCGATATCCAGCCCCACCGCCGGTGTGACTTTCTTAAAAAACATGGTCGTTCCCAACCTTGAAGGTGATAAACATAGCGGTTTACAATGCTTTAAAGATCATATCATAGACGTTTCAACACTGTCAAGCAAATTTTCTATACCCGATTATTCCGGCTTCCGGTCTTGCAAATGGGTTAATAGAATCAAATGAGCCAAATCGTAGTGATTTGGCTCGGTTTGTCAGGCGATTTCCATAGCGTTTA
>RFFQ01000143.1 GCA_003697105.1 Gemmatimonadota bacterium
AATTAATAGTTTAGCTATCTACACTCATTACTTTTGTTTATTAGTTTATCTGGCAGAAATTGGAGCTTTGTGTGTAATTTTTTATCGCAGCCATGTTTTACCGACCAAAACAAAATAAGAAAACGTAACTAACTGATAAATTTACAAATCGCTTATACCACATCACCTAACACTTGAGCAAAATCAATACTTAAGAAGAAAAAACATCAAAATAGATAAAAATCTACTTGACAAATTACTTTAGATCGAGTATGGTAGCTAAAGGTTTTTGAAAAAATTACGTCATTAATTAACGTAAAATCAAGCCCTTAATGTAAAATGTGAGCTAAAATAGCCAACGATCAATCTATCGTGGTAGTTGCTAAAAATTAAATAAAGCAGGAATTTTAATCCGTTAAGTTTTACACATTACAAGTTGGAGGTGCGCAATGGCGTTGCGGTTAGAATTTGATGATCGCGTTGATCAACACGCTAACATTCGAGTCATTGGCGTTGGGGGTGCCGGAGGCAATGCAATCAATTGTATGATTGCATCAGACTTGAAGGGAGTTGATTTTCTGGTAGCAAACACGGATGCACAAGCATTAACAGCATCCAAAGCGCAGCACAAGGTACAGATCGGAGCCAAATTAACTCGAGGGTTGGGCGCGGGTGCAAACCCGGAGATTGGGCGAAAAGCGATTGAAGAAAGCCGCGATCTGGTTAGTGAAGCCCTTTCGGGATCAGACATGGTCTTTGTCACAGCGGGAATGGGTGGCGGTACCGGTACCGGCGCCGCTCCGGTGATCGCCGAAATCGCCAAAAGTCAAGGAGCATTAACGGTCGGTGTTGTGACCCGTCCATTCGATTTTGAGGGTCCAAAGCGCCTTCGCTCTTCGGCAGAGGGAATTGCTGAGATGCGAGAACATGTGGATACCTTGATTACGATCCCCAATGAACGGCTTTTTGAAGTCGTGAGTAAGCAAACGACCTTCACAGAAGCCTTTGCCATTGCGGATAATGTTTTGCTCAATGCGGTACGCGGTATTTCGGAACTGATCACCCGTCCGGGGTTGGTCAATTTGGATTTTGCCGATGTTCGCACCACCATGCAAAATATGGGGCGAGCGCTGATGGGTACAGGCTATGCCACCGGCGAAAATCGAGCCGTAGAAGCCGCCCATATGGCGATCAACAGTCCGCTTCTGGAAGATACGTCCGTAGAAGGCGCTCGTGCGATTCTGGTCAATATCACCGGGGGACGCGATCTGACCCTACATGATGTGCGCGACGTTAATGCCATTGTGCAAGATGCTGCCGGACACGAGGCAAATATCATCTTCGGTTCTGTGATTGATGAAGATATGTCTAACGAAATCCGAGTCACCGTCATTGCCACCGGTTTTGAAGAAATTGCCCACAAAGCCGCCGGCAACGTGATCCCAATGGGAGCACGGAAAAGTCAGGAATTGCCAGATTACGGGAGTGTGGGCGTCATCCGGCGTCGGGCAAACAGCGGGCATGAAGCAGATGAGTACCAACGCCAACAACGCTCAACAACCAATACCTATGATAAAGGTGATCTGACCATTCCCGCTTACATCCGCCGCCAAGGATAGGTACGCGGTAAAAGGCTAACCCCCTGAAAACCCACCGGTACGGGATGTACCGGTGGGTTTTTTATGTGTGCCCGCAAACACCTAACGTAAAACATGACGTAATCCACTAAATCGCTTGGAATAAAAAGGAATTAGATACGCCACATATTTTTGCACTCAAAGACGGGACTATTTCATCACGAAACCCAATGGATCGGATTTTCCCAACAGTTACTCGAAATTAACACAAAGCATAAACAAAAAGATTGCGGTTTGAACGTAGAACACTATATTCTCAGAAAATCGGACGCTATCGACAACCCTAACCGGCTATTCCAGTCATGAAAAACATCTTGGATCATCTTTATCGCATTGAAAAAGCGATCAGTAAAGCGACCACGTTGCGCGAAACCTGTGACATTATCCTGAAACGGGGACTGCCAGTGGTCAAGGCACATTCGGGACAGTTGAAAGTCATCAACCCAGACCAAAATCGACTGGTGACCATCGCTTCATGGAACGTGAAGGAACCACCGGAAGAGGCTCGTAAACCGGTCACCTCGCGGGGAGTGTGTGGAAGAGCGGCAAAAACCGGCAAATATGTTTATATCACCAATCTGGATATGAACCGCGCTCATGGGAAAAAATTAGCCCAATACGCCGGCACGGAGTATGGAAAACACCTCCAACGACGGAAATCCCAACTTGCCATCCCGCTCAAAATCCGAAATGAAATTGTCGGTGTACTTGATGTCCACAGCCATCGTTATGAAGCCTTTTCGGTCAACGATATTCGATTTTTGGAGTTTCTTGCCACCCGTGCCGCCGCGGCGGTAGGCTATGCAAATGCATTCAAACGGATTTCCACCCTGCAGCAAATTAGCGATTCCATTAGTGGGCAACTCGATCTGCTGAAACTGCTTCAGACCATCCAACAAGAAATTGAGCGCCTCATCCCCGTGCTGGATACCACCTGTATTCTGATCTCGGATACCAAAACCCAGCAGCTACTCCCATTTTTTCGTTGCCCTTACATTCAACCCAATGGTGAATGTACACATTGTACCCCCCACCATCCGGTCATTCGTGACGCCCTGAAAACCCAAACGATAGCCCTTACCCACCGTGAAGAACCACGTGAGGCGGAGCAGAAAAAAACCCTTTACCACTTTGAAGTTGCCATGCCTATGATCTGGAACAACGTCACAGTGGGGGTAGTAACCGGACGAGGGCTAACCACCGAACCCTTTAGCCAATTGGACCAGGAATTGTGGATGCGTATCTCGCGCGTCACCGCAAAAGCCGTCTATACCGCCAGACGGTATGCTGAAGTCGAAAATGAGATTGAGCAACGCCGCTTTGAGCTGGAAGTTCTCGGTAAGGCTGGGCAGATCATCAACTCTAGCCAAAATTTAGCGGAAGTACTCTCGTTGATCATGACCGAGGGTCTGAAAATTTTGGGTGAGCGCAATAAAAGCTTTTTTATCGCCTTGTATGACCCCCAAACTCAAGAATTGGTCACCAAAGTCGGTGGTGGTGAATTTTTTAAGCAAGAAATGATCGGACAACGGCAATCTATCCAGAGCGGTATTATGGGTTGGGTCTTCCGCAATCAAGCCCCCTACCTGAGTGTGGATATTCATCAAGATAAACATTACGTGGAACGCCTCGAAAAGACGCTTTCAGAATTCGCCGTACCCCTTATCCACAACAACACCGTATTGGGTGTACTCGATCTGGAAAGCACCGATCTAAATGATTTTGATGAGGAACACCAGTTTATTATAAAATCATTAGCAAATTATGCCGCCATCGCCATCCGTAACGCCCAATTATACGATGAAGTGCGCGATCAAGAACGAATCAAACAAGAATTACGCATCGCTCGACAGATTCAGCACCATCTGCTACCGGCCACGGCTCCCCATTTCCCGACCCTAAATGTCGCCGCGCTCGCCCTAAGCGCCCGAGAAGTCGGTGGCGATTTTTACGATTTTATCGACTTCCAAGAAACACCGCACAGGAATAAACTGGGCATCGTCATTGCGGATGTATCCGGCAAAGGTATCCCCGCCGGCATTGTGATGGCAACCTCAAAGAGCGTGTTCCAAATTCAGGCATTAAGCCGGATAGAACCCGCGGCGGTGATGCAAGAAAGCAACCATTGGCTCGTGCGCAACCTACAAAAAGATATGTTTGTCGCCGCCGCTTATGCGGTAATTGATACCCAGCACAAACGGATGGAATACTCCATCGCGGGGCAACCCTTGCCACTCCTCATCCGGGCAGGAACCGAAATCCCACTGGATTCAATGGAACCACGCTATCCCCTCGGATTTCGTGCGAATATCCCCTATTCACAGCGCGCCATCCAGCTCCAAACCGGAGATATTTTAATATTTTATACCGACGGGTTGATCGAAGCAACCAACAAAGCGGGTGAACTGTATGACCTCCATCACCTGACAACTATCGTCAACGATAATCCGAACCGCTCTCCTGCGGACATCATCCAATTGATTATCAAAGATGTAAAACGCTTCACAAAAACAATCGATCAAAGTGATGATTTAACACTCGTCGTGATTCAAGTCTGTTAAAAACAACCTAACTGTAATTATAACAAGAGGTTATATCATGCGTAAAGCTCGATTCAATCTGTTAATTCCGGTTTTACTGATGGCGGCTTCTGCCTTCGCGGTGGAGTTTACTAATGGGCGGCAATCGATCCAGATGGTGGACGCCAATGGAAACCAACTCCAAAAAACCGTTTTGATTGTTGACGGAATGGAATACCCAATACCGGTAATCTCCCGCAACCCCCCATCAACCGCAACACATCGCGAAACGGAAATCCTGTGGACTCGCTTTGATGAGGCAGGCATCGCTTCTAACGTGGGGTTATCCGGTGATGGTGAGCTGGCATTTACGGGCTGGACACTCAACAATCGCCGTTTTGAAGCCTTTTTGACCTTTGGGGATGGCAATCCATTATGGGTAGATTCCGTCCAAACCCATACGGACGGCGCTCATTTGCGCTCGTCAACCACCGCCGGTCTCATCATGGGGGCTACGTACAATTATGTAAATCGATATTATACCGACGGGCAAATTGCTTGGACGTATGACAGTGGGACAGACTATTCCATCGCCGATATGAGTGTCGCCCCCAATGGTGAGTTTACAGCCCTCGCCCTCAATGAAACGGCAAATCTGGAAGATCATCGTTTGCTGGTACTGGATGCAGACCAAAATGAACGCTGGCATGTGGATTTAAACGCAGAAGACAATTACCTGATGCAACATGTAGTTATTTCCGCAGATAATCAAATTATCGCCTTGACCACTTATACCCGCGTGTATGTGTTTGATGCCGCCTCCGGACAAATTCAATTTGAGACTGATTTTTACGGTCAGACGGCACCGGCTATCTCCGCGGACGGTGCGGTATTGGTAACCGGTGATTTCAATGGCTACGCCAATGTATATCTCTGGCGGGATGAAACATACCAGCGATTGTGGCGATACCGTTTCCGGCGGGATACCGCCCGGACAAATTGGGTCACTGCCGTGGCGGTCTCAGCAGATGGGCAACGAATTGCAGCCGGAACACTCGATTTTATCCCGGGAGGCTATCAAGGACAGATCGCGGTTTTCGACACACCAAATCCATACCCGATTTGGACGGACATCCATCAAGGGGATTATGTGGAAGGATTGTGCTTTAATACGGAGGGGTCACTGTTGGTCGCCGGAAATTGGGGCGAGTATGGTGCTCCTCAAGATCAAATTCGTGTTTACAATGGCGATACAGGAGAACTCTTTTTCTCGGAGAGCGTCCCCGGTTCCATATTTTCACTGGATCTAGCCGATGATGGGCAGTATGCCATTTTTGGTGGCAAGCATGTTCATGCCCGCGAGTGGGGGAACGGTGGTGATGTGTACCTGCTGCGACTCGATCCGGGGGGAGGCACAATTCAGGGTACTGCCTACGTACCAAACGGCGAAGACCCTCACGGAATAACGATCCAAGTGCTCGGTACCAGCCGGTACACCCAAACTCGGGCGGATGGATCGTTCACCATGCGTTACATCCCGGCAGGGACATGGGATATTCAGGCAAGCAAACCCGGCTACACCTTTGAATTTCAGCGAGATATAGACGTTGCGGAGAACGACATTATTGAAAATTTAGATTTTGAATTGAGTGTCGTAGAAAACCCACCCCAAAATCTATTGGCAACGGATGATGCCTTCCTTGATCACATTCTACTTAGCTGGGAAGACGGAGAGGGACAGTTATCGCCACAACGGCAACAGCAGATTCAAACCGTTTTAGGGGTGCACCAACCCCCGGAAAAGAAAATTCAGGCAATGAGGGGTCTCCAACGGGCACAAATTGGCTGGGATCAAACCCGTGAACCCTTTCGCGACATCCAAACGCCCCTCTATTATGCGATTTACCGGAGTTCATTGCCCGATGGTCCCTATTTTCTGCTTGATCTCGCGGCGACAACGGAAACAACCTATGCGGATTCACTCGATCTCTTTCCACAGACACCATACTATTATCGGGTTACGGCGGTTTATGAGACGGGAGAAAGCCCATATTCCAACGAAGATAGCGGTACTCTAAACGACGATTACATTGAATTTGAAATCGAGGTCCCCCTGACCTACACAGTGCCCACCTTTGACGGCATTATCGACACGACAGAGTGGGCTGATGCGTATGAATTTGACATCACCGATGTGTTCGGTTTTTTTGAAGGACGGCTCGACCCGCCGGGAACGGTCACTGCTAAAATAAAAGTGGATGACGTGCAGAACCAGCTTTATCTAGCCGTTGCTAATCGAGCAGACCAACACTTGACCGATGGGGATCAGGTGGGATTGTATTTTGATGATAACGGCGATGGTCATTATCCCGCACCAGATTGGGATTTGAAAGAAGGGAACTTTTGGGTTCGGCACTACGCCAGTGGAGCAGATTCCGTCCACTTTCGTGCTTGGCATGATCAAGGATATAATGAAACCATTACACTGCCCATTACTGATGTCGGGATTTCGGATCAAGCCGGATATGTGGCTTATGAGGTTGCCCTCCCACTCGGATTTATGCAACCGGAGCAACTTCAGGTGTTTTTGCCGGAACAGATGCCGCGTCTTTGGTTGTTTGTCTCTAACGCGGAAACCGGCGATTTTAATGGATATTGGCCCCAACCGGTTGAAAATTGGCGTGATCCCCAAAACTTTGGGCAGATTCATGTCCCGGTGACGTTAGATGCGCCACCACAAGCACCCGGTAACTTAACACTTACCCCCGTTGGTACAGCTCAATTCCGCCTAACATGGACAGACCCGACCTTGGATCGTGCAAATGCGCCACTGATGAATCTGGAAGGAATTCATATCTTTCGGAATTATGATTTATGGCAAACGGTCCCGCCGGGAACGGAATCGGTGATTGATGCGGAGGTGTTGCCCTATCGCTGGTACACATACCAACTGAAGGCATTCAATAGTAGCGGGTATTTGAGTCCGTACAGTCCGGCAGTGAGTGACTGGGTCTATCAAGCACCGGAATTTACCGAAATTAGCTACGATGATGGTAGTGCAGAAGGGTTTTATGTAGCCAGTTTTAATTTTGATGATAACAAGTTTGCCGTCCGGTGTACACCGGCAGTAGAACCGTCATATATTGGAAAAATAGCGGTGTTTGTCAGTGATACAACACCGTTTGAGGTCGCAATTTATAGCCACCGCAGTGGACTACCGGATGAGATTATCGCGGGGCCGTATCCTATCCGATTAACAGAAGACGGTCCGGGTTGGGCAGAAGCCATCATCCCCGGCGATGATCCGCCGTCAGTGAGCAGTGATTTTTGGGTGGTAATGCACTGGTCAGAAACATCGCCCGGGGCACCCGGCGTCGGTGGCGACCGGGATCAATTGCGAAACCGGTCTTACTATTACTTAAATTCGGTGGGTTGGCGTGCTTCGACCCAACAAAATTATCTAATGCGTGCTTATACCTATACCCAAGACCCCGTTCCGGTCGAACACCCCGCGACGACCGTTTCCACTCCAGAAAAGCCGGCATTCAGCCTCTATCCAAACCCATTTAATGCCAATATCGGTTTTTCATTTGCGCTACCGGACGGATCGCCCGTAACTATCTCTATCTACGACATTAAAGGCGCACTTGTCAAAATTCTGGTTGACAAGTTTTATCCCTCAGGCTATTATCGGATCAACTGGAGCGGGATGGCGGAAACGGGAGAAACACTACCAAGTGGTATCTATACGGTCATGTTTTCCACGCCACACTATCAGCAGCACACCAAAATAATCCTGCTGAAATAAGGGAGAACTAATGAAAAAGCGGGTATTAATTGTTGACAACGATGATACGATTGTCACCATGATTGAAATGCTGTTAGACAATATCGGTTATGAAGCACGGGGAGTTTTAAACGGTGGGACGGCCATCAAAATGTTGGAGACGGACGCCAATTATGATTTGATTATTTTGGATGTTATGATGCCTAGCGTAAATGGATGGCAGGTGATGGAATTTCTGAAAGCCGATAAGCGGCTCGGGTCAATACCGGTAATGTTAATGACCGCTAAAGCGGATGATGAATCAATCAGCAAAGGACTTCACGATGAACATGCCGCTGATTACATCATTAAACCTTTTGAGATGGATGATTTTATTCACCGAATCAACAAATTGGTTGGTCAAAGATAAAGAGATTAACCGCGACCAGATAGTTTGGAAAAACCCCGCATTCCCTTGAGGAATGCGGGGTTTTACGTTTCAGGTTATTATGAAAATCGGTTAGCCTTCTAACTTCGCGATCTGGTTGTTAGCAAAGTCTCGATAGTCTCCCGGTTGTTCATGCAGTGATGCTTTAAATTGATTAAGGGCTTCAACGGGTTGGTTTAATTTAAGGTAAATTTTGCCTAACATAATCCGGGCATGTTCGCGCTTATTACTCTCATCAAATGAATCCAACAAATGTTCAAAAACGGTAATGGCTTGATTATACTCGCCCATCAGAAAGTACCCCACTCCGACCCAATAATGGCAATTATCGGTTAAATCAGTATTTGGGTAATCCGTTGCCAGTTGGGTAAACAGGGCAATAGCTTCCGTCCGGTCACCATCTTTCATCAATTGGCGTGCTCGATCATATTCCGCTTTCATTTCGCTAGGGGCACGATTGAGTATCCCCCCGGGCGCTGATGGGGGTAACACAATGGTATCCTCTTTTTGTGGGGCGGTCAACTGCGTAATGCGCTCTTCTATGGACGTTAAATCCGCTTCCAACATCGAAATCTGCTGGACGATTTGCGCATTCTGATTTTGCAATTGATTTACCCGGTCATTCGAAGATGTCACAGCGGTATTTAGCCGGTTGACTCGCTGATCCAGATCGGTCAATGCCGTGGCAATATCCCGATCCGTCAAGCTACCCCGATCGGTTTTGGAGGCGGCACAACCGGTAAGCAAGAAAAGACCTGTTAGGGCAAGACAGGCGTATGCAAACCATCGATGAAGTTTCATTTTGAGAGACTCCTTTTACATTAACGTTGAAGATTAACATAAACATCATGGACTCGACCGGGTTCAATTCTAACAGTTATTATCTCCGGTTCATACCCCTCCCGAAAAATATGAATCCCATGCTCTCCCGGGGGAAGCTTGTACTTCAGGGGGGAACTCCCTGCAATAATACCATCGACTCGAACAGTAGCTCCGGGAGGGTTGGTTTTGACCACCAAGTCACCGACTTCTACACTGCTTGTTTCATCGGGATAATCTCTTAAATCATATAACCGGGGCCATAAACCATTATCCGAGATTTTCGGTTGTGGTGGTGTCAAACCTGAGGAGCTAGGAGCCATTTGATATGGCTGAGATTGCCGCTCAAAACCGGTAAAAAAAACCGGCTGGTCTGAGCCACGAATTAAAATTGGTTTTTGTGGATGCCCAGCTTGTGCCATGCTATATTGCACATATGTGGATAACTCCACAACATCAATTTGTCCGGATCCCGGACGTTGTGGGAGATCGGCTTTTCCCCGTAACCCTTGCACTAAGAAATAGGTAAACATACCATGCTTCAAAGTATGTGATTCTTTTGAAACCTGATTGGCTTCACAGGACAATAAATAGGTGACATTCGGTTTAGAGGCGTTTAAGTTATCTGCCTCAAACGGGTCGGCTACCGGTAGAACGTTTGTAATTCCGCCACTATAGCAGGCATCAATAATCACGACCGTCTCTGCAGATGGAATCTCAGCCACCCGTTTGGTAAATTCGGTATACGGAATATCATTCGTCGAAACGAGTTGATCTGCATCATACGGTAAAAGTCCATTGAGAAATTTGCGCTCATAATCCGGGTCATAAACCACCGTGCCATGACCACTGAAAAAGATGATCACCGTATCATTTTGTTTCACAGAGCGTTTCAACCGCTCCAAGGCGGCATAAATATTGTCCTTTGTGGCAGATTGGTTAATCAGTTTTAATACACGGGAATCCGGTAAAGAATGATTAAGCCGCCTTAATTCTTGTAGAAAGACCAAGGCATCGCGGTGAGCATAACTTAAACGAAATGTGGGGGCCTCATAATTTGAAATGCCTATAGAGAGAACCCACAGTTGAGGTTGGGAACCCACGCTCCCAGATGCAAACACCTGGGGGGATCCCCCGACCATTAAAATAAAAAACACGATAATAATATAAGTTGTAGCGCCTCTTTGCATCATACTGACCCCTCCGAAAGCCAATATATCAGCAGTGATAAAATGAAATGGCTATAAAAATGGCGCTCCCCCCGGAACACTCAAAAAAATAACCCATATAAACAGAAAGTTTGAGCACCGTCCCCAATGCTCAAACTTTCATAGAAAAATCATAGTATCGTAAGAGAATTAGGGGTAAAGCGGTAACTTCTGGCACCGGCTTGGTGTGTCAGAATTTGTTGTTGTACGATTACCACCATAACTCCGCTCATATCGACTACGAGACGAACGTGCTTCTGCCGCATTATCCGGGCGAAGCGTTATTTCAATTAACCATGACGGCGAGCGATTACTCAGGGTGACTTCTAGACAGTCTTCCCCAGATAAGATTCGATTACCGAATGTATCATACACGAAGAGTCGATATGTTGTCAAGTTTAAATTAGAAAAAACAACCTCACCTTTGTCATCCGTGAATTTAATCGATTGATATTCAAACGGGGGATTCTCTCCATCGGTCAATTCAACTCGATATTTTTCCGGTTTCAATTCGGGTTTATCCTCTAGGTTGATCCGCAACACAATCCGGCGAGGGTCTTCCGGTTTCGGTTTCTCGCAGGTATTAAACCGGACAGCTTGGTGAGGAAAGGTTTCCGTGAGCGCAACCGTCACGGAATCACCCAGAAGTTTGCTAACATTTGCCTGTTCCACATTATTGGAATATAACGTCACAGCATAAACACCCAGATCAAGACCTTCAAATTTCAGGTTAGCACGACGGGGCGAACTGCTACGGTTGTCACTGGCATCCGAAGTTTTCACTTTTTTTGTGCTCTGATTTGTAATTACCACGCGATATTCACCTATATTCTGGCAATCTTCGATCATCACCATCAACGAACCTTTGGTCTGTTGGCTCGGACAATCGATCTTGACATCCCGCCAAGCGACTGGTAACAATTCGGAGAGGGTTACATCGATACACTCAAATTTTTCTACATACCGGTACGGGTCATCGATTGCCAAATACACTCGCAGACAGTAATTTCCAAACTCCAGATTAGGGAAACGGAATTTAAAGTTATCGGAATTTCCGGTCGTATCCGAAGCCACCAATTTATTATCCTTAATCAGGTCAACAATATAAATTTCAGTGTCACGACACGGTTTTTGAATTTTTCCGGCGATCTCCCCACCTTTTTTCACAGGTTTATCACACACTTCAACTTCAACTTCGGTGCGTACCGCATCAACCGCAACATTGATCGATTTATCCAGTAGTTTCAGGCGGCTTTCATCGGCATAGACCTCAACCCGATACACACTCTTTTCCAAATTTGTAAAGGTCATCCGAAAGGCGCTACCCCCAGACAATACATCCCCATCTAAACGGACACTACCCGGGGCACTACTGCTTGCCTTGATGTTATCGACGGTATGGCTGTTTCGCAGGTTGACCAATCGAATATAAAATGGGGCGGCACACTTACCGGCATTGCGAGATTTGACCGTTACTTCCAAATCACCAACATCTTTTTTCTTTTTTTCACCACAAATGGCAAGGGTCATAATTTTGTTCAGACTTAACTCCGAAATCTCGATCTGATGTTCCCCCTGAATAAATTTATCCGTAAAGGGGTCTGCGTATGCTTCTACCCGATAGCGATCAATGGATAATTTTTCAAAGAACACTCGCCCATCATCGTCGGTTACTTTGGTATAAATCTGACTCGCCGGATTAGAAGCCCCTCGCAAGGTGATCTTAAAAGGTGCTTTATAAGAGCCATCTGGGCAGGTAACCGTCAATTGAAGTGTTCCGGTTTTTGGCGCCTTTTTCTCGGCGCCAACCTCATACGTCTTCCGAATATGCGGGTCTAGCTCCGAAACCGTGAGCGTATAATCCGAACTCAACAGCCGCCCATCGGGCAACGTACCTTCATAGATGTAAACATAATAGACATCAAAACCAACATTATCAAAAAAGACATCGCCGTATTTGTTAGTTGGCTGTTTGTAACGGAAATTTTGGGTATTAGAGCGGCTCAATAATGCCACCTCAAAGGGAGGTTTGGCATCTCCTTTACCTTTAACCGAGATAAACACCGAGCCAAACTTAGGCTTGTTACCATTATCATCACGGGTCGTTGCCGGTTGGGGACAACAAGCATTGTTCAAATCCTTAATGACACGAGTGGGATTCGGGAAAAGCTCGCTAATCCGCACCGCAATCGGTTTATCACAGCAAACCTGCTCCATTGGTGAGGAATAAACTTGTAGCGTATAATCCCCGTAGGGCAAATCTTCAAACCGGAATGTGCCATGATTTGTCCAACGGTAATATCGCTTTTTCGTTTCCGAATTAACTAATTCCAGCCGATAAATCTTCTCGGTACAGGTAGGGCAACTCGCATCATCTACCGAACACACAATACGTCCATCAAAGGTACCTTTGGGGATAGAAGCGGGATCGACCTCTTCTACAGGTTTTTCAGCGGGGGCAGATAAGCTGATTTGAATCACCCGTTCTGGAAATAATTTGGTTAAGGTTACCTGGATATCATCTTTTAAAATTTCGTGGGAACCCGGCTCGAGGACGGTGATTTGGTATGTTCCCAACGGTAGGTCTGAAAAGGAAACTTGACCGAAGGAATCAGTATGATTAATGATTTTTTTCCTGTTTTCAGAAACAAGCATTACTATGTACGTATTCAGGGCATCCGTCGCTCCTTCCCTTGTAACACGAATCTCCAAACGTCCTTCTTCTGTTTTCGGTTCGGGTTGTTTTTCTGGAACCGCTTCCAACGGGATTGCTACGCGACGGTATTCCGCATCTAACGCCACCCCTACTCCTTCTTTGATAACTTTTCCAGATGAAATATCCCGCACGACAACTTCGTAGTTATCATACGGCACGTTCTCAAAGGTGACAATGCCGGTGTTAGGGTTGGTGGATTGAATCTGTTGATATTGTCTGCTTTTGAGCACGACCGAGAAGAAGTTCTGTGGTGAGTTAGCGCGTACCACCTGAACCTCAAC
>RFFQ01000144.1 GCA_003697105.1 Gemmatimonadota bacterium
CCCGCCATTACTGGGAAGCTAGCCAACTCGACCACGACAATTTAGATGCCCGCGCCCGGTTGGATGCCCTTCGGGCAGAAGGGTATTGATAATTTTTCTTTACATTTACGCCAATTTGTGTAAAATAGCCAAGAGGTAAATGCGCCTATTGGCTATTTTTCATCTCCAAGACCACAACTATGCGACTCAAAATTCTACACAAACTCCTGATTGTATTGATCTTATTTGCCGCTGTCCCCCTGTTGGTTGCCGGGCTTCGGATCATCAACATTGCCCATACCGCCAAAGAGACGAACATCCTTGAAAAACATAGCGATAAAGCTCATGAAATTGCAAAAACCGTCGATTTTTATATGGGAAAATGGCTGGATGCCATGCTCCTAATTGCGAACTCTCAGGAACGGAAAGCCTTGGAGCGGGAAGAATTTGAAAATCTACTGATTACGTTGGTCGAAAGCTACGAGGACATCGTTTTATTACAAATCACCTTTTATGACGGTAGCCAAAATACCGCCATCAAACAGACATTACTACGCGATATCCAACAAAAAAATCAGGCGTATGCCCAGCTGATCCAAAGCCTGCAAAAACCCACCCAAAAAGCACTCCAAACCCAAGAGATCCAAATTGATGAAGTCTTTAAATCACCGGAATTAGAAACCTCATTTTTGACCATTTCCGTACCGATTCAACGGGAGCTTATCGGGGTCGGCGCCCTCACCGGCATCATTGACCTCCGCGTTCTACAAAATGCCATTCAGGAACATTCCATTACAGGGCACAATGAAGACCACCGCCGCCACTTGATTGCCTATATAGTGGATCAGAATGGACGTTTACTGTTCCACCCCGATATCAAACGTGTCCAAAAAGCAGAAAATCTCCACCAGATCAGCCTGATCAATAAAGTACTGACCGCCCAAACCGGCGCCATCATTACCGAGTCGTTTACCAATCTCAACGGCGAGAAGATGTTGGGTGCCGCCACATTTGCCAAAAAAGTCCCGTGGGTAGTCGTTGTGGAAGAACCCTTCAAAGAGGCGTATTATTCTGTACAACAAATGCGAACCCAACTGTGGTCGTGGATGTTGGTAGGTCTGGGTTTAGCCGTGATTTTTGCCTTCATTTTTGCGGATGCGTTCAATCGCCCCATTGCCCAGTTAGTGGAAGCGGCCCGAGGTGTCGCCGCCGGAAATTTTAACCAGCAGGTTCATATTACCAATAAGGACGAATTAGGCGAACTTGCCAAAGTATTCAACAACATGACGGCGGAATTGCGGCGTTATGACGAAATCAATGTCAACAAATTGATCAGTGAACAAGCAAAAATTCAGGCAATCATCCGCAATATTGCCGATGGCATCATTGCTACCGATGTTCAAAAACGGATTTTGTTCCTCAACAAGCAAGCGGAACAGTGGTTTGGGGTTGATATTACCACCGCCCAACACCGGTTACTCATTGAATCCGTAAAAAGTGACAAGCTCGACCAACTGATTTCCGATACCCTCTATCCGGAAAAATCCGCCGAAGATGAGCCGAAGGATCATGCGGTCGAAATCAGCATTGTGGACGCCCAAACAATGGAAAATGTGGCGTTAAAAGCACTTGCCGCACCGGTTGTAGATGGCAAAAATCAAATTATCGGCGTGGTGACCGCTTTGCGGGACATCACCCGCGAAAAAGAAATTGACCGCATGAAATCGGAGATAGTCTCCGTCGTTTCGCATGAACTCCGCACCCCGTTGACCTCTATTCAGGGCTTCTCCCAACTGATGCTAGATGAAGACCTACCCCCCGAAGAACGTCAAAATTATGCCAATATCGTTATTAGTGAAGCCGACCGCTTGACCCACATGATCAATGAATTTCTCGACCTATCCCGCTTGGAATCCGGCCGAATGGAGATTACCCCGATCCCATTTAACCTGATTGATACTCTGATGAATACGGTCTTCGTGGTTAGTGCGCAAGCCAGTGAAAAAAATATCGCCATCTATCCGGATTTTTACGCTGATGATGTTTACGTTTACGCCGATATGGATACCATTGGACAGGTGATGATGAACCTCCTTAGCAATGCCGTCAAATACAGCCCGCCAGACCGGGAGGTGACCGTCGCCGTAACAGACGAAGGGGATGAAGTCCGCGTATCTGTCATCGATCAAGGCTTTGGTATGAAGCAAAGCGACGCCGATAAAGTGTTTGATAAATTCTTCCGTGTCAAAAACGAAGTAACCCGCGACATCACCGGGACCGGGCTTGGTTTACCCATTGTGAAAGAAATCATTGAGCGGCACGGGAAAACCATTCAAGTCATCAGTGAATTAGGAAAAGGGTCCACCTTTACCTTCACGCTGGATAAGGCAAAACCGGAAGATTTTGAGGTCGGTATGCCCGATGAGTAAACAGACGACCCGTTCGGCGGGTCAAATCGCCTTTGCCACGTTGATTTCGCGGATATTGGGCTTGTGCCGCGATATGGTAAAGGCGTACTTTTTGGGTACCTCAATGGCCGCCGATGCCTTTACGGTGGCGTTTCGTATCCCCAGTATGTTGCGGCAACTGCTGGGCGAGGGTGCTCTCAGTGCCGCGTTTGTACCCACTTACACCGAATATCTGACCCGCCACAACCGGGACGCCGCTTGGAAACTGGTCAACAATGTCATTACTTTATTGATGGGAGTACTACTGACCCTAACAGCGGCAGGCGTGATATTCTCCCCCCAATTCGTACAGATTATTGCCCGTGGTTTTGACCTCATTCCCGGTAAGCTCACCCTAACAGTTACCCTCACCCGAATTTTATTCCCCTACATCTTTTTTGTCAGTCTTGCCGCGCTCGCCATGGGCATTCTAAACTCCCACCGCCAATTTTTTATACCGGCACTAGCACCGGTCATGCTCAATATCAGTTTGATCTTATCCGCGTTTGTCCTTAGTCCCCTGTTTGGCGACACGCCAGAACAGCAAGTATTTGGGTTTGCTATCGGAGGATTGATCGGCGGAATGGGACAATTGGCAATTCAACTCCCCGCACTGTTCAAGTTAGGACTGCGATACCGCCCCCAATTCAACTGGCGCCACCCGGGCGTAGTACGAATTGTCAAGCTGATGATCCCCGGTCTGTTTGGCATCGCTATTTATGAGATTAACCTCTTTGCGGATACATTTTTAGCTTCCTTATTGGAAGATGGTAGCATTGCCGCTTTGGAATATGGCAATCGATTGGTGCAACTACCACTTGGGGCATTTGCCACCGCCATCGGTACGGCCATTTTACCGGCGCTTTCGGAACACGCCGCCCACCATAATGTTACCGAACTGAAAAAAACATTTTCACACGCCATCCGCTTGATTTTGCTGATCTTGATACCCGCTACGGTGGGCTTGATTTTACTTGCCGACCCAATGATTCGGGTACTGCTACAACGCGGTGCTTTTGATGCCTCCCGCTCTTTACCGATGACCACCGGCGCATTGACCTTTTACGCCTTTGGCTTGTGTTCCTATGGACTTGTCAAAGGAATTGTTCCGGTGTTTTATGCCATGAAAGATACCCAAACTCCGGTCAAAACAGCGGCAGTCGCCATGCTGACCAACATTACGCTGAACATCATTCTGATGCGTTACTTACAATTGCGCGGACTCGCACTCGCAACGGCGCTTTCTGCCACGCTCAACGTGGTCTTGCTATGGCTTATTTTGAACCACCGTTTGGGGCTTAAAGTGAACCGGGAAATTGGGGTCAGTGTTATTAAAACACTGGTCGCAACTGCCATAATGGGCGGCATCTGTTGGATATCATTACAAGGGTGCTATGCGGTGTTCCCCACATCAATCCTTTGGGGACGTTTGCTGGTACTTTTTATCCCACTAATCCTGAGTCTGATCAGCTTTGTGGGCATCGCGCACCTTATGCGCCACAATGAAATCCATGAAATTATCCACTTGATCCGGCAAAAGAGGAAACCGGTACCTTCCCCCAAGTGATAATATTGTGGTCACCTGCGTTCTTCCCAACAACGCGAGGTCATTCCGGCAACGTTACCCCGCCCACCGGCTGACAATATAATTTTCACCCTGACATCAATATTTAACTAACCCGTTTTATAACAATATGTTACAATTCTGGATCGTGAGTTGCATTACCAGCCAAACAGTATCAATCCAATGTTTAATCATCATTCATATTTGCTGGGGGCAATCATGAAGACAAAAAACACAACAACGACCACGGAAGCAGGTCGCAAGCACCGGGTACATCAGTTCATCATTTACTGATCTCATACCAATCAAATAAACGCTACCTTCTGTTGTTCATCCTCCTCCCACAAAGCAGGGGCTTGATTTTTCATCAAGTCCCTGTGTTCATTCCACCATCCTTTTTCGCTTGACAGCCGATCCGGATCAAATTATCTATAACACCTTATAAATTCACTACTTGTTCAACGTTTTATCCGAAAAAGGTTCGTTATGGTTGCAACCCTTGTTGTCATTATTCTTTTAGCCTCCGTGGCGGGGATATATGTAGTCATACCATTATTTTCACCCCCCACCGTCAAACCGAAACGGGTTGGGGAGTATTCCAAATGGCATCGCTTACAGGAGCAAAAAACGGCGGTCTTACAAAATTTACACGATTTGGATTTGGAATATCAGATGGGAAAAATCGGGGAAGCGGATTATCAGGAACTCCGGCAAAAGCTCAAAGCAGAAGCAGCCTCCGTGCTAAGCGCACTAGACCAAGTGCAGCAACACCAACAGTGGGATAGCTGGATTGAGACGGAAGTCCGCCAACGCCGGCAGCGCTCCCCCGGAGACGGTTCTATCGCAGAATCACCCACCTTTGAGATGAATGAGGATACACCTTTAACTTGTACCAACTGTAATCATACCAACCCGCCTCATGCCAAATTTTGTTCCACTTGCGGAACCTCATTGGCACAACCAACGTGCCCGCAATGCGGTGCATCTTATAAAATTGGTGATAATTTTTGTAATCAATGCGGAACACCCTTGACGGAAAAGGCGAGCTCTTCATAATGAAAACTAAATCTTTTTTATGGCTGTTTATTTTGCTACTGCCGGGTATCGTCTCTGCCGTAACGATACGCGGAACCATCACCAACGGGACAACAGGAGACCCCGGTACACCGGATCGGGTTGTGTTGAAAATGCCGGGGGAACATGAGATGGAAGTTCATGAAACCATCGAAAGCCCCCCCGGGGAATTTACGTTTACAGATTTGAGTCTACGGGGAGTTTACCTGATTCAGGCAGATTATCAGGGCGTGAAATATAATCTCAATATTCGTCCTGCCGGCGAAGAGGTCATCAAGGCGAATTTAACAATATACGAATCGACGCCCAATTGGGAAGATGTGACAGTGATGATCCCCCATTTTATTGTGGGTTCTGTGGATGGTGAACGGTTGCGGATCGACCGCACGTTTGGCATTACCAACAACAGTTTGAAGACAATCCATGAACCGGGTAAAGGGACATTTGTATTTGCTTTGCCGGCAAGTATTGCACTCAATGATCCACATCACCCGGTCTCGCTAACCGCCACAACCGAAGGTGAAATGCCCCTCCGCTTACCCTTAAAACCGCTCTCACCACCCGTTGATACACTTAACGAGTTAGCAGATGCCAGTTCCACAACAGAAGTAAGCGGTCTGGAGGGGCTAGAAAGCGGTACAATAGAAATTAGCGGGCTTGCCACGATTGATTTCCCCTTTTCCATAACCGAAACCGAACAGTACCGGTTGTACGGTATTCAATTTCCACTGAAACCGGGACGGACTGAGGTCAATGTGGTTTACGATGTCCCCTATACCGACAATGCCTACCAAATGATAGATTTTTATCCGTACCCGCTCGCGGAATCCAATCTGTTTGTTGTCCCACAGGATATAAAAGTGGAAAGTAATCAGGTTCGGTTTGAAAGGGAAGATGCCGAACGGCACTTTGCATTTTATGTGATTTCGGCGCTCCCTGCCAACAGTACATTGAAAATCCATTTTTCCGGGGGATCGTTTGAGGAATTGCAAGAAGCCACCGCAGCAGAGCACGATCATTCAACCCAACGAGGCGAAATCGTCCGCCGCCCTAATATCATAAGCGAAAATCGAATCCGGATTCCGGTAATTCTGACCGGACTCGGTTTACTGTTTATGATGTTACTGTTTCAGATCAGCCACCATCCCCCGCTGAATGTGGGAAGTGTTCCCAGTGAGAATAGCCGTAAGGCATTGGAACGTCAACGCGAAGCCTTGTTAAATGCAATGGCGCGCGCGGATGATGAATTCGCCGCCGGCCAACTGAACAAGCAGGATTACCAAAAGCGGCGCACCGACCTCAAAAACCGGTTGATCCACGTCCTGAAAGAGATGGAGAATACCCTTGACTGATACCACCGCACCGGTTCTCACAGTCGAGCATGTTTCCAAGTCGTTTCGGCGGTATGTCGCCCTGCGTGATGTGGATTTCAAGGTGTACGCCGGCGAATTTTTCGCCATTTTTGGGCGGAACGGCGCCGGCAAAACCACCCTCCTGCGCATTTTAGCCACGATTCTGAAACCCTCCAGCGGCGCCATTTACTATGCGGGCAAGAATATCCTTGCCGACCCGGCAACCTACCGGCGGCAGTTGGGCGTGGTATCGCATAGCCCATTTTTGTACCCGGATCTGACCGGACGCCAAAATTTAGAATTTTACAGCAAACTATATGATATTCCCCACCCCACGAACCACATCGATCAATTGCTGGTTCAGGTCAATTTACAAGACAAAGCACACCAGCCGGTACGCAGTTATTCACGGGGAATGTTGCAACGGCTTTCCATTGCGCGAGCGTTGTTGCATAACCCCCAAGTCCTTTTATTCGATGAACCGTTCACCGGATTGGACAGGTCTGCTGAAAACACCCTAGACCGGTTGCTCCGCCAAAATCATACGGGCGCTCGTATTGCGATTTTGGTCACGCACGATCTGGAAAAAGGGTATCACCATGCAGACCGGCTCTCTGTGCTGGAAAAAGGAAAATTGATCGACATGGGGCACAAAGCAGACCTCCCCTTTGATGAATTCCGCCAGACGTACGAGTCCTATCTTAACTAAACCGATCTCTTGATTCGCGTCGCCTATCTGATAATTCATGAAAGAATATCTCCGTCTCTCCCGTTATTTGATCCCCCTCTGGAAAAGTGCCGTACTGGGTATTTTCCTGATTCTGATAGCCTCACTTTTTGAAGGATTTTCCATTGGCATGCTCTATCCGGTGATGGATTTTGTCTTTTTACGAGAGGGTGATCCGGTATCCTCGCAAGGGGTCGTCACAACGGCAACCGACGGGTGGGAATCGATCCAACAACTCGCCGCCCAAACGTGGAAACATCGCCACCAACCGGATTTTCTCAACAGTGCCCAACAAGAGGCAAGATCCATCTGGAATGACTTCGCCGAGACCCATTCCAAACAAGATATGCTGAGCTTCCTTTGTTTGGTGGCGCTGATGTTAGTCATTGTCAAAAGTATAGTGCTGTATCTGCAACGGGTCACCTTCATCCACGTAGAACAGCGGATGCTCGCGGCATTACGGGATGACCTCTATGCACACTTGCAAACCTTTTCGCTCGACTTTTTCAATAAGCAACCCAGTGGCGAGCTGATCTCCCGCATCGTTAACGACATTGAGATGGTGCGCAGTTTTACGGTGAGTTCCGTAGCACGGCTGATCCAGCACATCTCCAAAGTGATTATCTATCTCTCCATTGCCCTGTTTATCAACCTCAAATTATCCCTTGTGGTCTTTTTGCTGATGCCGCCCATCTTTGTCGCCATCGGACGGCTGGTTGACCGGATCAAACGCTATAGTAAGCGTTCCCAACAGCGCATCGCCGATTTGACCGGTGTATTGCAGGAAACGTTCAGCAGCATCCGCGTGGTCAAAGCCTTTGCGATGGAGAATTACGAAATCAAACGCTTTGCTCATAAAAATAACCAATATCGCTCAACCTTTTCGCGGTTGCTCCGCATTGAGGCAACGGTTTCCCCCATCGGAGAAGTGCTCACCACATCCGTGGCAATTGCGCTACTCTGGTATAGCGGTAATATGATTCTTTCCACCACGTCCCCCATGTCGATGGGGCAATTTTTCGTCTTTTTAGGCGCGATTTTCTCCATGATGAGTCCAATTAAGGCGATTGGCAAAACCTACGGTAGCATGAAACGGGGTGTGGGTGCGGCGGAACGGGTGATCGAACTCCTTGACCTTGAACCAACGATTCAGGAAAAACCAGATGCGATTGACATAAAAACGTTTACGGACTCGATTCAGTTTGAGGCGGTCTGGTTTGCTTACGAACCGGATTCACCGGTACTGAAAGACATTAATTTTACCGTTAAGCACGGTGAAGTGCTGGCATTGGTGGGTCCAAGCGGAGGGGGGAAATCCACGCTGGTTGATCTGATCCCCCGGTTTTATGACCCGACGAAAGGGTGCATCCGGATCGATGGGATCGATTTGCGAGATTTGAAATTGGCGTCTTTGCGGCAATTGATGGGTATTGTAACACAAGAAACGATCTTGTTCAACGATACCGTGTTTAATAACATCGCTTACGGCTGCCATGACATCCCCCAAGAGCAGGTGATCGCTGCCGCAAAAGCCGCAAATGCCCATGATTTTATCACAAAACTACCGGAAGGCTACCATACCGTGATTGGGGAACGCGGCGTCTTTTTATCCGGTGGACAACGCCAACGGCTGGCAATTGCCCGGTCTCTACTCAAAAACCCACCGATTTTGATCTTCGACGAAGCCACTTCCGCCCTCGACAGCGAATCAGAACAATTGGTACAAGACGCCATCTCCCGCTTGATGCAAAATCGGACAACGATTGTCATTGCCCACCGGCTTTCTACCATCCAACATGCGGATAGAATTTTGGTGATTGAAAGCGGTCAAATTCGGGAGCAAGGGACCCATGCCGAGTTGATCGCCAAAGGGGGTCTCTATAAAAAATTATATGATATGCAATTTATGACAGTTGAAAATGAGGATTCGCCCGCTGTTACCGGCGAATCCAGGGTAAATTAATGGAGAGGGTATATCGGGTTTATTTTATACGGGTATGACATGATGCGTCGCTTTTACACCGTAATCACTTGCCGGTAAATTTCTGCTAGCGTCGTACGCCCGTCTTGTACCGCCGCGAGTCCCCGTTCTATTAAAGAGGGGTGACCTAAATCCCGAATCGTGCTTTCGATAGCTTCCAACGCCACACCTTTCCGGATCATCTCGCGCACAGGGTCAATGGGGAAGACCTCAAAAATACCGGTACGCCCGTAATAACCGGAGTATTGGCACATCGCGCAACCCGCGCCCTTTTTAAGTTCCGCTAGATCAAAATTGCGGTGCGTACGGGCATGGTCTTGAATTTTACGCCACCAAAATGCCGCTTGATCATCGGGGATGTGTTCACACCGGGGACAAATTCGTTTCACTTGCCGTTGAGCGATAATCAAGAGGAGCGACTCCGCCAAAACATCGTTGTGGATCGGGTAATCCCGCAAGTGACGAATGGCATCAATCGCAAACCGTACCGGCATTTGGCTCAGGACAATATGTCCGGTGAGAGAGGTATCGACCGCTAGCTTCTCCACTGCTAGTTCCTCCGTTTCCCCGATCAAGATCACATCCGGGTCTTGCCGGAGCACGGTTTTGTAGATGCGCTGAAATGATAGACCCTGTTCATGAACGACTGCCATCTGATTTACGCCTTCGATGTGCCACGAGATGGGGTCTTCCACGGTAATGACGTTCATATCAGTGGTATTGAGGTGGGTCACAAGGGCGTACAGTGTTGTTGTAATCCCGCTCCCGCCGGGACCAACGACCAAAATCAAGCCGTGAGGGCGTTCTAAGGTTTGCCGAACTCGGTCGAGTTGTTCCATAGAAAAACCAAGACTTGCCAAATTCAGAAGTTGCACATCGGGAGCAAACAAACGCAGTACCATTTTTTCGCCATCAAATGCTGGTACGGTCGTGACCCGGAACCGATGCTCGGCACCCTCCCACTTATACATCAGCATTCCAGTTTGGGGGATTTCATCTCGATGCGGGTCTAATGACGCCATCAATTTCAAGCGGTAGAGCAGTTGTTCTGCCCACATAGCAGAAAGGGGGGGATGGCATTCTTTCAACACGCCTTCAATTCGGAAACGAAATCGCATCCCGCCGTTGTACGGTTCTAAATGCAAGTCTGTAGCGCCCTCTTTCAGCGTTAGCTGCAGTAGGTCATTGATTTTTTTTTGCACCTCAGCCGGCGTGATGGTTTCCGGCGCTGGGGGAGTCGCCGGGGAGACGGAAACCGGTGGATCATCATTCTGCCGGTTTGCTTTTGTGTTCGTATCCACCAATAATCCAAGAAAATCATCTGGCAGGGCAAGCGATGCGCCGCAATCGGGGCAAACTATGGCGGTTTCAGTAAGTTCGATCTGGCAAACGGGACATTTCATGAGCAAATCAACTCCTTTTGTTGCAAGATGCAGCGAAATGTGGAAATCACGTTAGATACCGTATGTCAAATCCACTCCCAAGACAAGAGTTTTTTTCGGGAACAGATACGCCTCTGTATGCCCTTGGCGGTGGTTCGGTCTGGGGCGTATTTTTGCTTGACTTTTAAGGTTATCACTGATATTATTTTAATTCTAAATAATTGCAAGATATTGTAAATCTAAGCCTTAAATTGATGGACTTCAAGTTATTTCCCACCTGCGGATGACCTGTTTCAGCGATGAAAGAACGCTTCGCTTTTGCTTCGGCTTATCTCGAATCTGAATCCTTCCTACGTGCAAAACGGAACACCGAACGATTTCTGAAAATTCGTCCCGATGATTGGACAATTTTATTGCTTTTGTTCGGCTTGTTGTTGGCGCTCAACGTGGCACTGGGGGCGGCAGATATGCCCACCAAGGCATTGTTTTACAGCCTGATCGGCAAATCCAAAGTGCCACCGATGCTGTTTTTCAATGCGATTTTAGGGGCGACAGCGGCAATCGCCATTTCCGCATTCGTGGACAAGCTCAACAAGACCGTTCTGTTTATGTGGACAACAGCCGGCTTAACGGTTGTTGCGATTATCTCCCGTATTATTGTTGGCAATAATCCCCCCACGTGGATTCTATATTTTTTGTTTGTTTTGACGAACGCCTTTCGGGGTTTGTTGTTTATGCTGTTCTGGCTGGTAGCGGCAGAAATCTGTGACACCCGGCGGGCAAAACGCATATTTGGGATCGTCACCAGCGGCGGGACCATTGGTTCGATTCTCTGTTATTTTGTGATTAGCCGCTTGGCAACGGTCATCGGCACGGAACATATCTATGTCCTGTGGATACTCTCCCTATTTGCGTGTACGCTTATCTGCTATTATATCATCAACAATCGCTCCAAATTAGGGATTGCGGTCTCCCGTCCGGTGCGGCGCTCCTTCACGCTTCGGGATGCCGTGCAAAATGTGATCGAAGGCGCTCAAATCGTCTGGTCGGAAATCTCGCTGGCAAAAGTCCTCTTTTTTGCCAGTATTTTTTATTTTGCGCTTTCGTACACCACCGATGTGGCGTTTGAAAGTGCGTTGGCAGACCGGCACGCGCAGGATCAGATGACCTCCGTAATGAGTCTGTTTAAAGGGATTGCCTTTTTTGGCGCCCTCTTCGCCCAATTAATGCTCTCCAACAAGATCATCCAGAGTGTCGGGGTACACAACTCCATGCTCTCCGCGCCAATTACCTATGCTATCGGCTTTTTAACATTGGTACTAGCCGCGTCATGGGGGGGCGGCAGTTTCCTTTACTGGACGGTGGTCATGATGGCAATCAGCCGGGACTTGATCTATTTCTCCATCTACAGTCCCGGTTACCAATCCATGTACAATTCCATTTCGGAGGATAAACGGGGGCGAGCCAAAGCCTTTGCCGACGGGGTGGGTGTGCCGATTGCCGGCGGAATTGCCGCCATCATCACCGGCGCCATGACCCATCCCGATTTGGAAGCTTGGTACGGCGTGATCATGCTGATACCCTTCATGCTGAGTTTAGCCTTTTTGTATGTCGGTTTTCGGGTAGGACGTACCTACTTACAAGCGTTGATGCAGGATTTACAAAAAGATGAAATCGTTTTTGAAAAAGAAACCCGGGCAGAGGTGGATGCGTTATTGCGTTCCCTCACCGGCGAGGACAAAGAGACAGCACTCCATGCCGCCCGCCGGATCGCAACCCAAGGGCACGGCAACCCGCGGATACCCGCCGAAATGCTGAATCTGTTTGGCAACATCAGCCTCAGTGATGTGAAATTGGAAGTCATCCGCACACTCGGTCAAATTGGGGATGAACAAACCGCCGCCGAATTGCTAAAACTATTGAAATCGGGCCAGCCAAAACCGATCCAGCTCGCCATTATCCATGCCTTGTGCCGGCTCAACTATGCCCCCGCCGTGGAGGTGATAAAACCCTATTTTGAAGATACCGTCGGCGACATGGAATTACGAGCCGCCGCTGCCGCAACACTGATGCACTTTGGCGATGAAACGGGTACTGAATTTTTGCGAAACTTGCTCAACGATACCTCTTCTTCACGAAAGTTAGCGGCGCTGAAAACCATCGCCGAAATACCGGCGCCAGCATTGGTCAACGAGATCAACCAGACCTTCAAAACCACCATCACGGATATTCGCCGCTATGCTTGCCGGGCACTGGGCTGGATTCAAGAGGATAAAGCCATCCGTCCCCTTATTGTGGCGATGTCGGATCGGGATAGTACCGTTCAGGAGGCCGCGCAAGAAGCGTTGGTCAATCACGGTGAACGCATCTTGAAACCGTTGTTAGTCTGGCTGCGCAGTACACAAAGTCATGCTTCTGCGGACCTCCAACAGCGAATTGTCCATGTCATGGGTCGTGTGGAAGGGGAGCAAGGTGAGCAAGCATTGATCGAACTGCTCTCTTCAGATAATGACTTGCTCCGTACTGCTGCAATCAGCGCCCTTGCCTCGCGGGGCGAATTGCGGGAACGAGAACGGCTCGAACAGTACATCTTAGAAGAAATATCCACCATTTACCGCAACCTACTCTATGTTGCACTACTGGATACAAAGCCCTACCAAGATACCAAAGCCGGCACCATGATCCGAATTCTGCTGTTAGAAGAAAATGACCGCAAAAAGGATCAGATCATCCAAGCCGTCGGGCTACTGGCTCAAGAGCTTGACGCGCTGGAGTTGGTCGCCCGCAAAATTAAAAGCCCCGATAATTTCATCCGGGCAAATGCACTGGAAACACTGGAAAATTTCGGTGACCGGATCGGCAGCCGTAGTCTGATCAAACATATCCTGCCCCTGATGGAATCCCCCCATAATGAGAACATTTTGAACCGGTTTCGGAGTGTGAAACAAGGTTTAGGTGCAAATGTCCAGCGTGTGCTGGTTGCGTTGTTAAAAAGTTCCAACCCCATTGTGCGGGCATGTGCCGTTTATCTGATCGGTGAAGTTCGCGAACAAAAACTGATGGGGATCATGAGTGAATCCTGTAGCCTCGATCCAGATTTGTTGGTACGAGATAATGTGAAAGTTGCAGTCAACCGGATTGTCTTCCCCAACCGCCCGGAAGACCCCGATCGCCCCATGACCCCGCTGGAGAAAATATTCTTTTTGAAAAAAGTACCCCTCTTCCAAAACATGATGGCAGAAGATATTCGCCGCGTCGCCGACATTTGCGAGGAGCAAAAAGTAAATGCCGGAACCATTATCATGAAAGAAAATGAACCCGTGGACTCCCCCAAACTATACGTGGTCGTCAGTGGAATGCCTCCGCAAATGAGTAATCTCAATCCGCAAGGTGTCTCCATCCCCAAATTCAAAAAAGAAGGGCAATACTTTGGCGATATTGAAGTTTTTAGCCCCGAAACCAAACCGGTCGCGGCTTCCACCGTTGAGACCAGTTACGGCGATGCCCGTCTGTTTGTGATTGATGGGCGGCGACTCCGCGCCGAAATGGAGCGCAACCCAACTATGGCGATTGAAATTTGCCGGGTTTTCAGCAAAAATGTTCGGGATACAATGAAATTGGTCGTCAATGACCATTATGCCCAGCTTCCCACTTGGGGTGAAAACGGAAAGTAACCTATGAAAACGGCGAAAGAACGAAATCTCTTCCTAAAAAACATTGATCTGTTTGCCAATATGACGGACGATGAGCGGGAACTCATCGGCCGATTCTCGCGGATACAAAGCTTTAAACCGGGACAGATCATCATCAAGGAAGATGAACACGAAGAGGCTCTCAACCTCTATATCGTTATTAACGGTGAACTCGCCATGTTGAAAACGGTAGAAACCAAAGAGGGAGAACGGGTTGAAAAGATTTTTCGCTACTTGAAGGATGGTGACTATTTCGGGGAAATTGAAGTGTTCGTTGGTGAAACCTTGCCAGCATCAGCCACCATCATTGGCGTTACAGAAGGACGAATGCTGGTCATCGATGGTAAAAAATTTTTAACAGTACTTAATAAATACCCTCATTTAACAATCCAAGTTTGCGGGCAATTTAGCCGCCGAATGCGCGAACTCAATAAGGCACACGTCACCGGCGAGGTGACTTGAAAGGAGAAGGCACCAGATGGAACAAGAAACCATGAGTTTACTCTCGATTTTGCTCAAAGGGGGATTTTTGATGATCCCGCTGGCAATCTGTTCATTTATTGCCACTGTGATTATTATCGAGCGTCTTTTTGTCCTCAACCGCGCGAAAATTGATACTGAAAAATTTATGGAGCGGATTAAACATACCGTCTCGCAGGGCAATGCGCAAGCCGGGTTGATGCTGTGCGAGGATAAACAAGGACCTATCGCCACCATCGTTAAAGCCGGTTTAGAGCGCCATGACCGCCCGCGGGAGGTTATCCGTGAGGCAATTGAAAACGCGGGTAAAACGGAAATTTATATGCTCGAACGCGGACTGGGTACACTGGCAACCATTGCCGGAATTGCGCCGTTACTCGGTTTTTTAGGGACGGTCACTGGTATGATTCAGGCTTTTATGAAAATTGCCGAATTGGAAGGCAACGTCAATCCCTCCATTCTTGCCTCCGGTATCTGGGAAGCGTTGCTGACAACCGCCGTGGGTTTAGCAGTGGGCATCCCCGTGTTGATCTTCTACAACTATTTGGTCGGGAGAGTCCAGCGGTTCGTGTTTGAGATGGAAAAAAGCTCCACTGAATTGGTTGATGCGTTGATCTGGGCACAGGAAAATAAAACGTGATAGTCGAGGAAAGGGGGGGAGGGAACCCGCAACTCACTAAAAAAGCGCGATCCGAATTATCGGATCGCGCTTTTTCTATTGCTATCCCGGACGAAGACCCTAAACCAGTGCATCACCGTAACTACTGCGAACATTCCGTTGGACATCATGTTCAACCTGCTCCAAGCGCTCTTCGATACTATGCAAGCGGTCTTGGATCGTCGCATTTGATGACGTTTTTTTCAACCGTTCCACTTCATTTTTGAGCACGTCTAACTCCTCTTGAATCCGGCGTGAAACGTCCAGATGCTGCCGGGTCGATTTTAGGATCGCATCCGTCACTTGGGTAATGGTGTGTAACTGATTGAAGACATTGCTAAAATAGGCACTTTGGGTCACAACTTCACTATGGAGTTTATCCAGTTTGTGCAAATCAAGAATACCATTGGAGAGCCGTTCATCGAGTTTGAGTTCAAAGTAGGCAGAAATTTTGTCCAACTGCAATTCTAATCGTTCATTTAGCAGGGGTAAAATCACTTGTATTAGCTTATCTTCCAATGTATCCAGCGCCACATTTAACGTGTGCCGGATGTCTGCCATTTGGGCATCCAATTCCTGATTTAGATGCGTTTGTAGCAGTACCATCATTGCCTGATGTTCATCATTGAGCGGTGTGCTTTCGGCGGTCGGTTCTATTTCGTTTGTCATAGCGCCGTCCTTTCCTTCATCGGCTTAACGGTCACCACCGATTTTGGTGATGCGCCCTTCAATTTTAGGGCTAATGGGGCTGTTTTTACGGATATATGCTTCCACTGCTTCCGAAACGGTAAAATAGAGTGTTTGGCGGGGTAAATCCGCCAGAATTTGGTAGCCGATACTGCCTTCTGCCAAATAGGCGGAGGTCACAAATTCGTAGGTTTTATTGGGGTCAAGGGGTTCCCCACCGATAGTCAACTCGGTAATCCGTTGCATCTCCGGCAGATTGGGATCAAACACAATCTTTGCCCCACTAATGTTTAAGTCCCGCCGGCGACCCTTTACGCCGGTTTCCAGAATATCTTTCAGGGTTTTACCATCCACCGTAAATTTGACAATCGTCTCCTGAAAGGGGAGAACTTGAAAAATCTTACGCGGGGTGAGTTCCCCTGCCGGTAAATCCGCGCGGAGTCCGCCTCGATTCACCAACGCGACATCTGCCTTGGATATTTCCCGCATGGCATCGGTGACCAAATTACCCATCACCGTTTCGTAATTGCCCCGGGTTAAATCAACAAGGCTTTCACCTAAAACTTCGTCCATTCCTTTTTCCGCAATGGCGCGGCGTTCTTCCACAAAAGCGGCAATTTCAGGCACGGGCGAAAACCGGTCGGCAAAAAGCGTCACCTCTGCCCCCTCCGGCGGAATTTCATAATCGATCAGATGTCCCGTGGTTTTATCAATCTGGAGCTCGATATGTCCCACACCAGAACCGTTGGCATAGGTCTGAGTCAGCAAGGTATGGGTTCGTGGGTCTTCATACGGCTTCCGCAACCCATAATGGATATGCCCTCCGATGATCAGGTCAACCCCCTCTACCAGTGCGGCAGCTTCCACACCGTTAATGGCAAATTCCCGCTCGTAGGGTTTACCGGCGGCGAGGGCTTCTTCCACGCGTTTGCGGTACTGCTCCTGTTCCGAAACATACGGTGAGCCGATATGGGCAACGGCGATTACGACGGTTGCCTTTTCCTGTTCGCGGACAATTTTGACATATTTTTTCAGGGTGGGCGCCACTTTTTCAAACCGTAAGCCTTTCGTGGCATCCGGTGGGGTCAAGCCTTTGGTATCTGGATTCGCAATACCGATCAGCGCCACTCGAATACCGTTAAATTCTTTGATGATATACGGCACGACGTAATCTGCCAGTTCACCGGTAGATTCATCGATGAGGTTTGCACAAAGCACGGGAAAGTCGGCAATTTCAGCCAGTCGTTGGGCATTTTCTTTTCCCAGATCGTAATCATGATTTCCGAACGTTGCCGCATCGTAACCGAGCAGATTCATAAATTCAATCACGGTTTTGCCTTGGTCGAACATCCCGACGGGGGTTCCCTGAAACCAATCTCCGGCATCTACCAGTAGAACATGTGCCCCCTCTTTTTCGGCATCCGCCCGAACCTCATTGATATAACGTGCCATACGCCCGCCACCCCCAACTTTGGGGGGGAACTTGGGATTCATCCATGTGGCATCCCGTTCCGTGATGTTCCCGTGGATATCATTGGTGTGCAAAACAATAAGCCGTTCGATACCTTCCTCTGCCATCAACGGCAACGCGAAGAGCAAAGAAAGGATCAACAGCCATCTCGAATATTTTACAACGTGTGTAACCCGGCGTATCATGCCGTGCGAACCTCCAAACCTTGAGTTTAAAACAAGACCTGAAAGGCGTACCTTTCAGGTCTAATAACGGACTTACATACCTCCACCGCTTGCTATCTTGATCAGTTCCCCGATCCAGTCTTGGGTCAAAAACTGAATCCGGTAGATGAGCAGAGCGGCACGCGCCATCACGGTGAAACCAAAGGAAACCCCGAAGGATGCCATCAACCACCAAATACCAACGATGCGGGTATATTCATGTGCTTTTTCCAACGCCGGGTTGTGAATCCGGCGAAAATAGAAATAACTGAGAATACAGACCACACCTAACCAAATCACAACATGATCAAACGATTTTTGCAGGTCACCCGCCACATAAAGCGATTTAACCGTACCTTCCAGCGCTTCAATAATATAACTGGACATGATACGTTCCAGACCTAACCCGGAGAAGGCGCCCAGAACCATCGCCAACGGAATCAGAGATAACCAGCGCACTTTTTGAAACGGTTGGGCTAACCACAACGCCCCAATTAACGTTGGAAGAATCAGAATCCAATTCGCCGCAAAATCTGTGGTCACCGGCACCCAAAACAAGCGGAGGAAAATCTGGCGATAGGTAAGAACAACGCCATAACCAAGCGAAATTCCTAAAATTAGGTGTTCGATGAATCGGGAAACGATATTTTCTTTCCAGACGAGAGACATCGCCCCCAGGGTTAGTAGCGCCGCAATTGTTGTCGTTAACATCGATTATGCCTCCTTCTTGCGGTTAAGAAAATATTGAATGTTCCCGATGAGCACCAAAATCAAGATACAGGCATGAACCAGCGCCAACGAGGGCATTCCACGAGAGGCACCCCCCACATAGGCGGCAATAACTTCCTTTGGAAAGCCGGCTTGTTCCATCTGTTTTCGGAACAAATCTGCAGATTGGTACTGGTTATTCACATACGTTTCAATTTCGGTCGCACCTCGATAACCCGGAATCACGCTGATCATCTGTTCCGCCTGCAAAAATTGATATGCTTCGGGGGCGGAAATGGCGGTCGTTCCGGCGAAATAGGTAATCTCATCCCGATAATCGGAAGACCAGATGATCCAAGATTGATAACTGCTGGTACCGGTTATATCAGCGCAGAACAGCAAATCCCCAAACCCATCAATCGGTTGTAAAATAGGCCAATCGTCTCGCGTCACCGTTTCCAGTTGTTCTTTCAGAAGTTGGTACACGGTTTCACCCAGTTCTTCTTGATGTTGGTCGAGCAAATGCGCGGCAATGTACCGGTCTTCACCAATCGTGGTGGCAATCGAATTTATCACGGATTCCACAGATGGGTTTGAGGTCACCAAATCCGTGTATTCTGAAGGGTCTAAATGAACCATATCCCCCACACTGATACTGCCGGTTTGTTGTTTGTAATCCCGGCCCCATCCCAAAATAAAGGCATCATAGGGATAGCACAGCCCTAAATTTAGATAATCTTCACCGGGTTTTTTGCCATAGGTTTTACCCAGAGTGGAGATCACCCCTTCGGCAAGCTGTGCCGGCTCTGGGAAAAACCCGCAGATGATAACATTCACGTCTTTAAGGAAACACAGACGGATGAGCGCAACGGCGATAGGTTCCGTTTCGGCAATCGAGCTACCGGCATAATTGATGGAGATCATTGCCGTAGAGCCCGGTTCTGCATTTTCAATAAGATGTACCGCATTTTGGACTTCGGGAGAAAGCGGCATCGTGATTTTGATCGGGAGATAAACCCCTAAAACCACAGAGATTAAGACAACGGTATTGATAATAACCCGGGTCGTAAAAATCTTTTTCCACATTAGGCACCACCTCCCATCCACGAGCGTTCAATCCCGAAAATGATACGGATATTTGTGGCTAACATACCCACCGCCACCCCGATCAGGATAGCACGTTTCGCCGCCACATTACCCGTCATCAGAAACCACGTACTAAACTCATTCCAATATTGACCGAATGGGATGTAGGTGTGCATCCCCGTGTTCGTGACCATTACTAATACGGCAAAGACCATCAGTAACGAGGTATGTGCCCGGCTGACGCGGAAGGCACGGTACGCGGCACTGGCAATATAAAAGGTCAACAGAGAGAACATGGTTGAGGTCACCGGAATTTGAATATTCCGAAACATCCAGTCAAATAAACTGCCTTCGGCGTTACTTTTCAATCCGGAAATCAACATCGTAAAAAAGGCAACATAGGTTACGCCGGCTAAAATCGCTTTTTGGGTGGTCGGATTTCGATCCCGCTTGGTTAAACGCCGCCCATAAGAGGCTAACGTCACGTACGTTGCCGGAACAATTGCCCACATACTCAGCAGCGGCGCCCAACTGCTGGCTAACCGCACCGCACCTTCGGACCAGCTCGTTTCAATAAATGTAAGCAACACGTATATTATTCCGAGTATAAATACCAGAAATAACGGTATATTTCGTTGCATTCTTCCTCCTAAATCACGTTAAAAGAAGCTTTGAATCGTCGTTGCCAGCGCCCCCACAATCAACGCTGTAAATAACAAAGATTTGATCAAGTCCTGAGCGACCACCGAGTTCACCAGCCGTTTTTCTTCCGAAAGTTGCGCCCCGGCGGCATAGAGTTCTTCCCCTAAAAGGGCTTTATCCGAAGCGGCAACCGCAAACGGCATCTGCACCACGGAATCCACCCCAGAAAGCACCATTGCTCCGTTCATCGTAGCGGCTTCCAGCATGATCAACATTTCCGCCCAGAACATCCCGGCAAAAACGGCAAAGCCATGCCGGTCCCGCTCCAATCGACCGGCGACTAATTGCGCATGGGTAAACTGAACAGTCGATGCCAAAAAGACATCGGAATGGGTGCTGGGGTAATCCGGTCGTCCTTTGAGCATTGCCCGCTCTTCTAACAACGACTTGGTAATCGGCATCACCATATAATCTCGTTGGGGCGAATCAATGAACACATCCAGATCGATGGCTTCATCAATCGTGACCGAACCTATCGCCAATCCGGCAATCGTCGCCACATCACTGGGTGAGGAAGTTCCCGGCACAAACATACAGGGACGTCCCATCTCTGCACAGCGACCGATCCCTTCCCGGATGAACTTTCGCGGAATGACTTCCCGAATTTCACTCGCGTGAGATTTTTGCTCATAGGCATATTTAACGATCACCGAAATCAGCAAAACCAATGCAATAAACGACACGGTTTTGTCAACCGGAAAAAACCCCAGAAAGAGATCACCAGCATGTTGGTTTGTATAGGGAAAAATGAGAAGAAGGACAATCGGGAGGACAACCACAAGCAGAACATTAATCAGTATAGATCGGTTCATAAAAATCCCTTTCCCGAAAAGTAAGGAGTGAAAAGGTTAAGATCATCAAAGTTGATGCCGAATCCTACCATAAATCTAGGCAGAAATCAAGTTTTATTTCGTAAAAACTCATTGACAACCCTTTACCATTGCATATAAGTTGAAACTGGTACGCGATACTGAAAACGGAAGGAGATACTTAAAACGTGAGTAAAACATATCAAATCAAGCACGACCAATTATCTTTTTTGCCCTCCAGCAGCCGCATCCCCTATGCACAGGCACTCAACAGCGAACAACTGGACGTCGTGACCTCGCCTCCGGGACCCAAATTGGTTTTGGCGGGTGCCGGCAGTGGCAAAACCCGCACGTTGACCTATCGTGTCGCTTATCTGGTGGAAAAAGGGATCGATCCCCGCACCATCTTGTTAATGACCTTCACCAATAAAGCCGCCGCCGAAATGCTGAGCCGGGTGGCGCAACTCTTAGGTGGTTCTCCCAAAGGGATTAAAGGGGGAACGTTCCATCACGTGGGTAATATGATCTTGCGGAAATACGCCAAGCTCGTCGGCTATACCTCAGAATTCCTAATTTTGGACTCCGAAGATGCGAAAACGCTAATGCGTACCGTCGTAGCCGCCTTAGGCATTGATGTGAAAGCTACCCGCTTCCCCAAAGCCGATTTACTGGTTTCCATGCTGAGTTATGCTCGCAATGTTCGGGCAAGTGTGGAAGATGTGTTGGTCAAACGCTACCCCCATTATCTCCATCTGCAACCCCAGATTGAACTGGTGTTTCGGAACTACCAAGACCGAAAGATCGCCCTCGGCGCGATGGATTTTGACGATCTACTGGTCAAATGGTGGGAATTAATGGAACACCATCCCGATGTGCGAGATCGATTGAGCGCACAGTACCAACATATTTTGGTCGATGAATATCAGGATACCAATGCCTTACAAGCCGACATTATTGATCATTTGGCACAATCCCACCGGAATGTACTCGCGGTGGGGGATGATGCCCAGAGTATCTACTCCTTCCGGGGGGCAAATTTTCGCAATATTATGGAGTTCAAAAAACGCTACCCGGAAGCTCAAATTTATTATCTATTAACGAATTACCGCAGTACCCCAGAAATTCTCTCCCTAGCGAATGGCTCGATCTGCCACAACCATGAGCAATACAAAAAGGAGTTACGCCCGATCAAAGCCAACGGCGAACTGCCGGCATTGATCCCGCTTAACAATGTGGAAGAACAAGCCGAATTTGTGGCACAACGCGTGTTGGAGTTACGCGATGAAGGGGTTGAATTAGATGAAATGGGAGTACTCTACCGCTCCCACTACCATTCGCTGGAATTGCAGGTGGAATTGACCAAACGCAACATCCCCTACCAGATTCGTTCTGGATTGCGTTTTTTTGAGCAAGCCCATATTAAAGATGTCATGGCATTTTTGCGGTTGGCATTCAATCCACGTGATGAGCTATCATGGCGACGGGTGTTGCAACTCTACCCCGGCGTGGGTAAAGGGACGGTGCAAAAACTCTGGTTAAAAATCAGCTTTTTGGACAATATCTGGGAGACCGTTTTAAGTGATGCGTTTTTGAAAGAGGTCCCCAAGCGTGCCCAAAATAGTTGGCTCAAATTTACCGGATTGATGAAAGTACTGATTGCGGAAGATATGTTCCACCAGCCCTCCGAACAGATTCAGGAAGTACTTCACTCCTTTTATGATGCCTATGTGCGCGAAAATTTTGATAATTTTCAAGACCGATTAGCGGATTTGGATCAGTTGGCGTTATTTGCCCTGAATTACCCCCATGCTGAAGAATTTCTGAGCGAAATCGCCCTCCAAGAAGGGGTTAAAGGGGAAACCATCATTGATGCCGACCCCGATGACGAAGAACATCTGGTGCTTTCCACCATTCACCGCGCCAAAGGATTGGAATGGGATGTAGTGTTTGTGCTCCACTGTGCGGAAAACTTCTTCCCCAGTGCCCGCAGTCTGGGGGATGAAGGCGATCTGGAAGAAGAACGCCGGTTGTTTTATGTTGCCGCAACCCGTGCCCGCAACGAACTCTATCTCACCTACCCCATCATGGCAAAACGATGGGATGGAATGGTCATCTGTAAACCCAGCCAGTTTGTACGGGAACTACCCCCCGGCACATACGAAAAATGGGAAATTGAACGTACCTATGAGGAATGGTGACAACATGTGGAATGCAAGCGACAAGATAAATAAACAATGACCGTTAGTAATTGATAACCGCAACGTTCTTACCACCCAGAAGATATTGATCCAGAACAAAACCGGTTTGCAGGAGAAATTCCGCAGATGGGCGTTCGGATTGTTTAACCAAACCACCCCACAAATAAGGATAGTCCATGAGTGACATTCTCGTTGCCCAATCCTATTTTCTCAAATTTGATCCTAAAGAATGGAAAACCATGAAGCCCTATCCGCCCCTCGGGGCGATGTACGGGGTCAGTGTACTGCGAGAAGCCGGTTATAATGCCCGCTTGTTCGATTGTATGCTTGCCGAAGATGAAACCGAGTTTTTGGCGGCATTGGAACGGGAAAAACCACAATATGTGGTCGTTTATGATGACGATTTTAACTACTTAACCAAAATGTGCCTCCTGCGGATGCGGGAAGCCGCCTTCAAATTGGCAAAATACGCGAAAAAACACGGATGCACAACGATCATCCATAGCTCGGATGCCACCGATCGACTCGAATTATATCTGGATAGCGGCTTTGATTATGTCATCATCGGCGAGGCGGAATTTACTCTGCGCGAATTGATCGGGGAACTCACCGGGCACGCACCGCACCCCATCCCGGAAATCAACGGTTTGGCATACCGCCGGACAGAAAAAACCGTCCGGAATGCTCCGCGCAAAGTCGCGGATGATCTGGATGTCTTCCCATTTCCCGCGTGGGATCAGGTCGATATTGAGAAATACCGGCAAAAGTGGTTGGCTCATCACGGCTATTTTTCCCTCAATTTAACCACCACCCGAGGTTGCCCCTTCCATTGTAACTGGTGTGCCAAACCGCTGTACGGACAAGTGTACCATAGCCGCAGCCCGCAAAATGTGGTGGACGAGATTAAAATGTTAAAAGAAAAATATCAACCGGATCATATCTGGTTTGCCGATGATATTTTTGGATTGCGTCCCAACTGGATTCAGGAATACAGTGATTTGGCAAAAGCGCAAGGGGCAGTGATTCCATTTAAGTGCCTCTCCCGGGCGGACTTACTCCTACGCAAGGATACCATCCCCAAATTAAAACAAGCAGGCTGTGAAATCGTCTGGATCGGTGCAGAATCCGGTTCCCAAAAAATTCTGGATGCGATGGATAAAGGTACAACGGTTGCACAAATTTACGAAGCCACCCAAAAAATTCATGAAACCGGTTTCCGGATCGCGTTTTTTCTCCAATTTGGCTACCCCGGGGAACTGCGCGAAGATATTGACAAAACCATCCGCATGGTGAAGGAATGCCAGCCGGATGAAATCGGAATCTCCGTCTCGTATCCCTTGCCGGGTACTCCGTTTTATGAAAGCGTTAAAGAACAACTAGGCGATAAACAAAACTGGGAAGATAGCGAAGATTTAGCCATGCTCTTTCAAGGGGCATATGTCCCGGATTTTTACCGCATCCTGCACAAAGTGGTTCACAAAGAATTGCGCCTTTTGCAATGCAAAAATGCATTGACCCATCTCTTCCATGAACTCAACCCCCAAACGGTTAAAAGTGTATTGGGCTACCCGATCCATTTGTTACAACTGTTGCGCTACCGCCAGCAATTGGCACAACTGGAAAAAGTGCCCACCGCCGTCTATTGGAAATAGAGCATCTGTCTCAGCCCCTCACGTATCGGAACCGATATGGTAGGTACTATGGAATGAAAATCGCCATCAATGCCACCCCCATTCCGGCGGTAGAGTGCGGCGCCGGCGTGTACATCATTGAGCTGGTGCAGGCACTGGCTAAAGTCGATTCCCAAAATGAATATACGATCTTTGCCAAAGCAGAGAATAAACATCATTTTGACCCATTACCACCTAATTTTCAGGTGAAATACTACCGGCTCAAAAACCGGTATGAACGCCTGTTGTGGGAACAGTTACATCTCCCCCGCGAATTGGAAAAATACCAACCGGCAGTTTTTCATTCACCCCATTACACCCTGCCGTTTGTCACCCTAAAATACCGGAAAGTGGTGACCTTCCATGACATGACGTTCTTTATCTTTCCGCAATACCATGAATGGTTGCGACAATGGATTTTTCGGCGAATTATGCGGCGCAGTGCCCAATTTGCCGATCACATTATCACGGTGTCAGAAAACACAAAGCGTGACCTCATCCGTTTAATGAACGTCCCCTCAAACCGGGTCACCGCAATCAATTCGGGGGTTTCTGCTTTTTTTTATCCGCCGGCGTCTCCGCCCCGGAACATCGCGACCCCCTACATCTTGTTTGTGGGTACATTGGAGCCGCGCAAAAATCTAATCACCTTGATTCAAGCATTTGATCTACTTTGCCGGGAATGTTCGATTCCGCACATCCTGAAAATCGTTGGACACCGCGGTTGGAAATATCAAGAACTGTTTACCGAAGTCCACCGGCGAGGTTTGGAAGCGCGCATTGAATTTACCGGTTATGTCTCCCGCCCGGAACTACGAACGCTTTACCAGCAGGCAGACCTATTTGTGTACCCTTCCATTTATGAGGGATTCGGTTTTCCGCCACTGGAAGCAATGGCATGTGGGACACCCGCCATCACGACCACCGCTCCGGCAATGTCCGATCTGTTTGTGGGGGGAGCACAGTTGGTTGAACCCTTTGATGTGAAGGCGCTAAAAACAGCAATGCAACAGGTGCTAACCCAACCCGAATGGAGAAAACAATTGGCACAACAGGGTTGGCAATTGGCACAAACCTTTGACTGGCAACACACCGCACGGAAAACCATCGCCGTATATCAGCAATTCGCCTAATCTTTTAATGGTGAGGATAATATGCCCGTCTCTTTTTTTAGCTTCAAAAAAACCGAGCCATCCCCAGAGGCAGAGGAATTACGCCACCAATTGAACACCCTCAACGCCCGGTTGCACTGTCTGCGTGAACTTGCGGAGTTGGATGCCACTCAGGGAGGACTCCGCACGTTTTTTGATACCGTTTTTGAGAAGCTCGATACGATCTTCAACTATCTGGCGGCGGGCGTCTTGCTGTTTGAATACGGCACCGATAAGCATTTGGAGCATTTTCTGGTAGGAAACAACCGTTTCAATGTGGAAGATTTGCTCTCGCGTACCTTACCGTTTCGCATGAGCGGTGACCTCAATACCGGACGCCCCGTTTACTTCCCAGACCTCTCCCAACGGATACCCTCTTTTCCGCTCAACACCTATTCCCGTTCACAGTTGTGCTTGCCCTTGCGTAGCGCCAACAAACTGATGGGCGTGATGTTGATCGAATCCGACCAATTAGATGCATTTGATACCAGCCTGCAAGAATTCCTCGCCGTATTTGCCGCCATCGTTGCGGGGTCTATCCAGACCCATCTTCTCCGCTATGAATTAGATGAAAAACAGACCTTGCTCCTGAAACGGGGGGAATGGATTGCCGCATTAGTCGATCTCTTCCAACTGGTCGATCAACCGGCGTACAACTTGACCCAGCTCTTTGAGCGCGCAATTTCCATCATCCAGCGAGGGTTAGAATTTAAGGAAATCGTCCTTGCTTTGCGGAATTTCGAGCAAGATCGATACGAGATTCAATTACATACCCTACCCAGCCCTACCCAACCCTTACCGGTGGATCGAATCACCCGCCTCATGGAGGAAGGGTTCCGGGTCGGGCGCTTTTCCACATTGGGCTATGCGGAAGGATTGGCAGACCCCCTTTCACTTGGTAAGGAACAACCGGCTGGGGTCATTTTAACCCCGTTCCGCAATTTTGAAGGGAAAATAACAGGCTTCATCTATGTGTTTGGTAATTTTGAACGCGGATTGCCCCCGCGCCACAAAATCCAGATGCTGGAAATCTTGGCAAGTTTGCTGGCACGCAGTAGTGAAACCCATCGAATTAATCGAGAAATTGAAGCGATCCGTTCCGACTATATGCGAATGCAGCAGGAGATCGCCCTCAAACAGGATGAACTCAACCAGATGGAGTCGAACGTCTCCAGCCGGGAGGTCACCATTGGTGATTTACAACGCGATTTGGACACCCGCGAACAACGAATCAAACGGTTACAAGAAGAACTGGCGGAAAAAGAAGCTCAACTGTACGCCGCAAAGTCTTTTCAACCCAGCCACTTATCGCTGGAAAACGAGATATTCTCGGAAGATGAGGAATTTGACCTTCTAAACTTGTACAACCTAAGTTTGATCCTCAATTCCACCATGAATACGGACGATATCCTGGCAATCATTGCGGAGCACACCATCCAAATTACCCATACACAGGCGTGCAAAATCACCGTGCTAAAACCCGAATCCAATGAATATCGAACAACGGTCTCTTTTGGAGTGGCGAGTCAATTTAACACGGCGGATTCGCCGGAAATGACACCGGATGACATCACCCAATGGGTCATTGCGCATAAAAAAATGCTGGTTATTCCCGATGTGGCCACGGATGCCACCTTCCGTGAGACGGCATTAGTGCAGAAAAAAGGCGTCGCCGCCGTGATTGCCATACCCATGCTGATCGGTGACGAAATCATCGGCGTTTTGGAGGCATATGCTTACGAACCCTGCCACTTTTCCGAAAGCAATATCCGGTTGCTCTCCGTACTAGCAACCCAAACTGCCATTTCTATCAATAATTCCCAGTTGTTACAAGAAAAACAGCGGTTAGCCGTGGTCGATGAACTCACCGGGGTCTATAATTATCGCTATTTTCAGGAAGCAATTGGGCGCGAGATCGAATCTCACCAAAATTACCCCTTTTCGCTACTGATGATCGATGTCGATAATCTAAAAATGTTTAATGATAGCTTTGGACATCTCTATGGTAGTGAGGCTCTTAAATTAGTCGCAAAAACGATTCTGCGGCATGTTTCGCCCCAAGATATTGTTGCCAAGTATGGGGGGGATGAGTTTGCCGTCATTTTGATGAAAACCTCTAAACAAGATGCGTTTACCATTGCAGAACGTATCCGGCAGGATGTGGAACATACCGGTTTCTTGAACGGTGAAAACCGGTATGACGGGCACATTACGTTAAGCATCGGGGTTGCGGAGTGTCCCGGGGACGCGCAGGCGCAAAATCAGTTGTTTAACGCTGCCGATCAGGCACTTTACCGGGCAAAAAATCAGGGTCGTAACACTTCAGCGTTCTAAACACGGACAGGCGCCGCATTATGGAGATTCTTCCACTTCTTCTGTTTTCCCTTACCCTCTTGTTGACCGGTGTAGTGTTGTTCCTCGTGTGGCGAACCAACACCGAATTTCAGCAGTCCAAATCCGATCTACTTGCCCAATTGGCACGCTTGCAAGGCATACTGGAAAGTTCTGCGGGGCACCATCTCGCCCAGAACCTCCAGCAGTTACAACTTGAACAACGGGAAACCGCCACATTAATGGGTTCCGTCATCGAAAATTTAGCGGAGCTTCATCAAAAGTCAGACCGGTTACAAAGCCAATTTCAGCAGGATTGGCATCACACGCGAGATTTGATTCAGCAGATAAAAATCGAGCAGCAACAGCAAAAACGGGAAGAAGACCAAGCATTTGAAGCCATCCATCGCTTGGAAGCCGTGCTTGCCGGTTCGGCACAACGGGGTAAAGCTGGCGAAAATATTTTAGCGCAGGTTTTGCAAGAGTTACCCCCCGAATGGCGAGAATACAACGTCCGGTTTGGTGGCAAAGTGGTCGAATTTGCCATACCGCTGCCCGGCGGGAAGTACCTGCCCGTCGATAGCAAATGGACCAGCCGGACGCCCTTAGAACGGCTTACGCACACGACCGATCCCAACGAACGCCAACACCTGATCCGGCAAATCGAACGGGATGTGGAACGCAAAATCAGCGAAATCCGGCAGTATCTTGACCCAGAGCGAACGTACAATTTGGGCATCATGGCGGTTCCAGATGCCGTGTATGATATTTGTGGTGCCGCGCAAGTCAGTGCCTACCGGCAGGGTATCATCATTATCAGTTATCGCTTAGCCCTGCCCTACCTGCTGATGCTCCTCCACCTGATCCGGCGCTTCACAACACATTTAGACACTGCCCAACTGCATACCACCTTACGCACTATCGCCAACAATCTGGAACAAATGGAAAACGAGATCGAAGGTCGATTTGCCCGCTCCATCACGTCTGCCACCAACAGCCTGAACGAACTCCGCACACAACTCTCCCATTCCCGCCGGGTTATCGCACAATTGGACCAACTGCGGGAGGAAGAGACATAAAAAATCAAAATCCCTTAATCAATCACCAGCGCCTTCCGAAAAAGGCAACCCTATCCAAAAATGAGATACTAATGAAACCCCCCACAACCCACCGGTGATAAGAGTACATCTGGCTTCACTTCAGATTTTTTTATTTGACAAGGACTCCCTTTTCCGGTATTTTCAGTGGGATTTAGGAGGTCTATTTGATTTGAATATTGACACGACAAACGCTGGCAGTATTAAAATTGGTTTTATCACTTGACTGGAATATGTTTACCTATGACACCACGTTTGCTGGTTATTGACGATTCTCGTGAAATTCGGCTAACACTAAAATTCGCACTGGAAAAAGCGGGTTATAGCATCACATTAGCGGATAGCGGAATGGATGCGCTCGAAAAATTAGCCCATGCGGATGTCCTGCCGGATTTAATCATCTGCGATATAATGATGCCGCATATGGATGGCTACGAGGTGTATGAAAAACTCCACGAAGACCCCCGTTATGTTCGGATACCCTTCGTCTTTCTGACAGCGAAAAGCCGGGTGGAAGATGTCCGGCGAGGCAAGGAGATGGGTGTGGAAGCGTATGTCACCAAACCGTTTGTCATTCGGGATTTGCTATCGGTTATCAAAGGCTCGCTCAAACGAGCGGAACAGATGCGCAAAGCATACGCTTTTGAACAGCATCAGGCACAATTGGAGTTACTGCACCGCTTGACCCAACACTCCAAAACGCCACTATCCATGATTCATGAGTGGTCGAATCTGCTGGCGGGGGGAAACCTGCTGTTTCACCCCAATGAACTCAAATATTTAGGCAAACAGATGCAACGTAGCAGCGAAATGGTGGATCAGATGCTAAACCAGTTTTTGCTGTTGCGCAAAATTGAAATCTCAGTGGAACAAGCCGCCCAAGGGCACACGGTTCAAGCTACACCGGTAGGCGAAATTTTGAAACGAGAATTCAATTTGGCAAAAGCCACAACAGAATATCAGGCAGATAAGACGCTGGATTTTATCGAAGATTTTGAGGAAACCCTTATCGCAGAGCTGGCGACGCCCCATTATCTGGATGAATTGTTACGCCTCTTGCTGGAAAATGCCGTCTATTTCACACCCGATGGCGGGCAGGTAACATTGCGGGCTTATTGGCTCGATCAGGCGGTCTGTATTGAAGTGCAAGATACCGGTATTGGCATCCCAGAAGCCGATATTCCCCGAATTTTTGAAAAATTTTACCAAGTGGAACGAATCAATCAAGAAAACGAACAGGGTACCGGTTTGGGACTTTCCATTGTGGATGCCATCGTGACCTATCATCAGGGGGAAATTCACGTGGCAAGTCAACTGGAACACGGTTCCAAATTTACCGTCATTTTACCCGCAACACCGGTACCGTAGAGACCCCAGAAGCCGGCGTGACACCCCAGTTCACGCCTCATCCGTAACTCCTTATTAAATTGATAGTGGCATGTTGCTCCAAAAACTAAAAATTGTCCTGATACCCTCCAATGCCAGTGAGGTCAAACGATACGCCATTCCACACATCATTTGGGTGACAACCGTACTCTTTTTACTGGCAAGTGTCGTCCTGTTGGGCTGGCTGATCTGGCAATTTAAGCACAAAATTGTTGATTCCCAACAAATTGCGACCCTCACGAAAGAAAATGCGATTCTGGAACAAAAAACCGATGAGTTCGGCAAACAAATGGCATCGTTGACCACCACCATGAATGAATACCAAAATTATACAGAACGGATCCGCCGAATATCCGATATTTTAAGCGCCTATGGCGCGGATTCCTTGCGGATTCCCCCTGTTGACTTACCGGATGAAAATCTGCTAATTGATCGGCTAGATGATCTTTTAGCCACCACCCAACAGCAGAAAATCCGGCTGCAAGAAATTATCAATTCGCTGGAAAATTATCCGGAAATTTGGGATCATACACCGTCCATTCGCCCGACCACTGGCATCAGTGTCGGACCCGGTTTTGAGGAAATCCGTGACCCGTTTACGGGCAAACTACGAATGCACGAAGGGTTAGACATTAGCGCCCCTACCGGTACACCGATTGTCGCTACAGCAGATGGCGAGGTTACCTTTGTCGGGCAGTTGGAACGTTACGGCTGGGTTGTCGAACTGGATCACAGGCACGGGTATGAAACCGCCTATGGACATTGTTCCGTTGTGCGGGTAAAAGAAGGTGAAAAGGTCAAACGCGGTCAAGTGATCGCCTTGGTCGGGAACAGCGGTCGTTCGATCGGCCCTCATCTCCATTATGAAGTGCGGGTGAACGGCGAAAAAGTAGACCCAATGAAATACATTCTGGATTAACCACCTACCCTTTCAATATCATTTGCGGGGAATTCGTCCCCGCTTTTTTCTTTCCCCCCAACATTGCGCAGATGTACCACCCCTAACCCGTGAGGAGATTCTCATGCGATATCTCACCCCATTTTGCCTTTTTTTAGCACTGTTCAGTTCCGCGACTCAAGCAGGCCAGCTTTCACCCCAACTAGCAGAAATTCGGAGTGGATTTAGCGGTCAAGAGGTCATCCCCGTATTGGTGCAACTGGCAGATCAACTTGATCTGGACTATCTGGATGCCCAACTTACCCGGCAACAGGCATCGCGGGCACTTCGCCACCAGACGATTGTAAGCGCCGCCGACGATCTAGCAGAACAAACTCAATCTGATCTCACATCATACTTGGATGATTTGCAAGCGCAAGGTAAAGTGATTCGCTACGTAACGTACCGCATTGTCAATGCAATTGAGGTCGAAATTCAAGTGGATCAACTGGACAACCTCGCCGCTCGCCCAGAGGTGCGAATGATTTACGAAATGCCCCACGTGCAAACCCAACAATGGTTACCGGCAGATAGACCCCCATCCGGGGAGGTGCAACAACGCTCGGTAGAAAGCAATTTAGCGGCAATTCACGTTCCTCAAGTCTGGTACGAATTGGGATACACCGGCGAAGGACGTCTGACCGGCAATATTGATAGTGGCGTGGATGTGCGGCACGAGGCACTTCATGCTAGTTGGCGGGGTAACAATGGCGCTCCAGCGGAAGCGTGCTGGTTCGGAGAGACCAGCGAACCCCGCGATGATGCAACCAGCCACGGTACCCATGTGATGGGGATTCAATGCGGGATCAAACCGGCAGAAGGGGAAAATCCAGCCGATACGATCGGTGTCGCCCCGGGTGCGCTCTGGATTGCCGCTACCAATACCAATGTGATGGCATCCTTGAACTGGATCATCGACCCGGACGGTAATCCAGAAACCCTAGACGATGTGCCGGATGTGGTCAACAATTCGTGGGAATTGCAGCAACAGTGTGATCCAAATCACCCCATCTTATTAGCGATTGAGACGCTCGAAGCCGCCGGCATCGTCTCCATCTGGTCTGCTGGAAATTCGGGACCAAACAGTGGTACCATCGTTTTCCCTCAAAGTTATGTCAATGACCGCTACAGCGGATTTTGCGTGGGCAACCTCAACCACAACACCATGGAAATTGTAAGCAGCAGTAGCCGGGGACCCTCCAATTGCCCCGCCAGTCTTCCCGATTCGCTTTCCATCAAACCGGAAGTCAGCGCACCCGGTTACGAGGTGTATTCTTGTGTGTCTATTAGCGATATTTTCTCCTATTTACCGCGTACCGGCACGTCTCAAGCCGCCCCTCACGTCTCAGGTGTCGTCACCTTAATGCGCCAGAAAAACCCCGATATAGAAGTCAATGAGATCAAACAAATTCTGATGGATACCGCCCAGGATTTGGGCTCCCCCGGTGAAGATAACGATTTTGGCTGGGGGCTTATCGATGCCTATGCCGCTGTGATGGCAGTGCCCCCACGTTACGGCGTAACGGGTATCGTCACCGATGAGCGCAACGGCGACCCCATTGGCGGCGCACGCGTTTTTACCGGTAACCAGCAAACATACAGCCTAGCCGATGGATCGTATTTCCTGCGGCTGGAACCAGGAGAGTACCGCCTCCACGCCCAAGCGCGCGGATTTGAAGCCTTTGAAGCCGAAAATTTGATCACGGTAGGGAATGAAAATAGTATTTTGGACATCAGCTTGCGCCCAGAACCCAACTGGGGACACATTACCGGAACGGTGATCGATACGGAAGACCATCCGGTGGTGAATTTGACCCTGCAAGCCACGTATGGTATATATTCCACCGCAACGACAACCGGCGATGAAGGAATGTACGATTTGGCAATACCGGGCGGAGTTGATTATCAGCTCACAATGCGAATGCCCGAAAATAGTGATCTGTACTATGACCTCTTGACCCTGACCGTGCCAATGGCTGTTGATGGGCACAATGTGTTAGATTTAGTCCTAAATCCGGCAGAAAGTTTTGAGCTGGATAACGGCGATTTTAATATCAGCGGTGACGGAAGTCTGTGGGAATGGGGCACGCCCTCCGAGGAAGGGGGTCCCGTACCGGTGTACAGCGGTGAAAAATGCTGGGGCACGGTGTTGGAAGGGAGCTACCCCCAAATGATCAGCTTTGATCAATATCTGGATACGCCAGCGTATAACATAACTTCCGCAGATGATCAGCTAAAATTTTACCAGTGGTACGAAACCGCAGAAGGCACCGACGGTGGCAACGTACAGGTCAGCACCAATGGCGGTACGTCCTGGTCAATCATCGAACCGGTGGGAGGCTACCCGTTTGCTTCCTTGCCCCACCTGCTGGGGGAAGCTGGTTTTTCAGGCATTAGCGGTGGCGGTGAAGAACCGGTGTGGGTCCAAGCGACGTTTGATCTGGCGGCGTACGAAGGACAGACCGTTCATTTCCGCTTCCGGTTTAAGTCGTTTCAATCCGGTAGCCGGGGACGGGGTTGGTTCATCGATCATCTCTCCGTGGGGCAGAGCTACGTGGCACAACTAAACGAAATCGATCCACCGGTAGTTGTCGCGGTGAATGTACCCCAACAAGTACGATTGTATGCCAATTACCCCAACCCATTTAACCCCCAAACGACCATCCGATATGATCTGCCCCAAGCGGAACACGTGACGTTAACGATTTATGATGTGCACGGTCATTTGATCCGCACGCTCATTGAAGATAAACAAGACGCCGGAACTTACAAGCAAGTTTGGAACGGCACAGATACAAAGGGAAAAGCCGTGAAATCTGGGGTGTTTATCTACCGTCTTCAGGCGGGTGACCACACCCAAAGCCGGTCAATGGTATTGTTGCGATAATAGAAACTAAAAGACGCGCCAAATCTTAATGATTTGGCGCGTCTGCACGGCACGGGATACGCAGGATCATGGTTGTTGAGCAACTCACACCGGCAGACTACCCTCATTGGGACATGTTTGTGCGGGCACAAAAAAGTGGATCGTTTTTTCATACCACCCAATGGCTAGCAGATCGCCCTGAAGGGGAGTTTGCCATCTTAGGAGTGCGCGAAGCGGGCAAACTCATTGCCGGGTTTGCCTATCTTACCAATCACAAATGGGGTTTACGGCGCATCCTGCCACCGAAAATCACCTCCCGATTTGCCCCGATCCTCGCTGATGAGTTGTTGACCCAACCGGATCGAGTGCGCGACCTGCTGCTGGCACTGATCAAGCATCTGCCACCGTATGATTCGCTTCACCTGATTTTTCCTCCGACGATGCCCGATCGACCGAAATTACCCCTGCCCAACGTGACACACCAGACGCTAAAAACCAACCGGCTCTATCCCCCTCAAACGGAGGAAAGCCTACGCAGACGGTATTCCCCGAATACACGTAAATTGTTAAATCGCGCTCATAAACAGGGAATCCGATATTATCCCATTGATGATCCTCGGATAGTGTACCGCTTGTCAGCCCAATCCATGCAATATTCGGGACGGCACCACCCATTGACTTTAGGCGAGTTTCTCGCCATTTTCCAACGATTCGAGGTAGGTCAAGATGTGGTGATGCTTGGCGCCGGCATAACCCGCCAACCGCTAGCGGCAATAATGATGACCTATGACCGGCAAGTTGTGTACCCGCTGTTCTTTGGGATCAACCGGGATTCCGGTAAGCACGAAGCGGGGCTTTACCTGATGCACCACAGCATTGTTTGGGCATTGGAACAAAATCGAATTTTCGATTTTAACGGATCGAATATCCCCCGTATCGATGCGTTTTTTCAAAAGTTTAAACCGGAATCGTGCTCGCTTTTCGCCTTGAAGCACGGGCGAACCCGGCGTATCCGGTGGTTGAATCAATTGACCACACGGTTGGGTAAACCGCTGTATTAGAACATCGTATCATCCCTTTGATAATTGTTTTAGGAATAAACTTGAAGATAACACCTATGTTCCACAAGAGGAGCCATAAATGAACATTGTTTTAGCCACCCGTAACCGGCACAAAATTGATGAAATTCAAACCCTATTGCAGGAGATGAACATCCGGGTACTCTCTTTGCAGGATTTCCCCGGTCTGCCAGATGTTGTGGAGGATCGAGAGACATTCACGGGAAATGCCGAAAAAAAAGCAGTGGAAATCGCCCAATTCACCGGAATGATGGCATTAGGGGATGATTCCGGGTTGTGCGTAGATGCCCTAGATGGGGCACCGGGGGTATATAGCGCCCGTTTCGCTGGAGAACCCGCCAATGATGCGAAAAATAATCAAAAATTACTCCGTTTGCTCGACGACACCCCCGTGGCGAAACGCACGGCACACTTCGTCTGCGTGATGAGCCTTGCCACACCGGAACAGGTGCTTCATACCGTCGAAGGGCGTGTGAATGGGCAGATTTTATACAAGCCGCGCGGTCAAAACGGATTCGGGTATGATCCACTTTTTTATTACCCGCCATATGACGCCACGTTTGCGGAAATACCGCCAGCAAAAAAAAACGCGGTGAGTCACCGCGCAAATGCATTAAAATTGATGGTTGCTTATATTCGACAGATGCCACCCAACCCATCACCCCGGTAAAGCGGATAAAAGCGCGTTACGGCACGGTTACATGCTGGATTCGGTGTCTTCTATCCTCAGCACAATTTTACCCCGATTTTGGTTCGCTTCCATGTAGCGATGCGCTTCAGCTACATCACTCCAAGAAAACACGGTATCAATTACGGGTTTTAGTAATTCTTTTTCAAATTTAGGTAACAGGTGGAACACCAGTTCTTGAGTTAAGTCCTGTTTGTACGCCTGTGACCGGGAACGCAGTGTAGTGGTAAGCAATTGAATCCGCTTGCGGAAGAGATGCCGCAAATCAAAATCTGGAATTTTAGAGCCGCCCATCATCGCCAAACAGACCCATCGCCCATCCATCCCCAACGCAGTAATATTTTGTGCCCAATATGCCGCTCCCACCACATCGATCACCAGATTCACACCGTGATTCTCCGTGACATCCAAAACGGAACTCGCGAAATCCCCGGTTTTATAATTAATGGCGTAATCCGCCCCGAGGTGACGGCAAAAGTTTGTTTTTTCATCTGACCCGGCAGTGATGATCACCGAAGCCCCGGCATCTTTGGCAAGCTGGATGGCGGCAGTACCGACACCACTTGCCCCCGCATGAATCAGCACTGTTTCCCCCGGTTGCAGATTCCCGACCCAAAAGAGTGCTTGATATGCCGTCATAAACACTTCTGGGATACCTGCCGCTTCCTCAAATGAGAGGTTCGCCGGAATGGGAATCAGCATGCTTTCCGGCACGGCAACATATTCCGCATACCCTCCACCGGGTAATAAAGCACAGACCCGATCCCCCTTTTTCGCTCGGCGGCATGCGTTGCCAACCTGCTGAACAACACCCGCCATCTCCAATCCTAAAATTGGGCTTGCACCGGCAGGCGGTGGATATTTACCCTCCCGTTGCATAATATCTGCCCGGTTTAGCGCGGTTGCTTTAACTTCAACCAATACCTCATCATCAGCCGGAACGGGTGCCGGGAATTCACCCATCTCCAATTGATCTGCGCCACCCGGCGCTTTGACTAAAATAGCTCGCATCATATCCTTCCCTTCGAGGAAAATTGGTGTGAGATGATTGATTCAGTAATTAAAAAAGACCATCGACCTACTTGTATTCAGTCAATGGTCTCATTTCTTTTGTGAAAGGTACGTTCTGCACACAATCACACAAAAAGAAAACACATCAGGACGTTGAAAATGACGGTTGGATTTTCAACGTTATCCTGCGTTTTGGCGCGCTTCGGCATGCTTTGCCGGAATACCCCCCATTGCCACCCATTTTTGATATGCTTTTTCAGCTTCACGGCGAATGATGGAAATCCGGCGTGGGCTCGGCTCCTGTTTCGCCATCTCATTCAGCAAGGCATGCCAGTTACTTAAAAATTTATTATAAGCGTCCCGTAAGTTGTCCATAATACACAGCTCCTTCCACAATTCCGGTTTTCCCGGGAAAACTGAATAGAAAACCTTGCCAGATCGGGAAATCCGCAAGGTCAAAAACGAATTGAAACTTTTAGCAATGGCTCATGAGGGGATTTGGTATATTAAAATACAGTAAAATTGAAATTTGTCAAGTAGTAAAAGAATATTTTTATCCATTTGATTAAAATCAGCATTGACGATTTACTCAAATGCATTAAATTTAGAGCCTGCGTGGTGATCCCCTCATAAATTTCTGCTCTATTTCCCCTCGTCACAAACTCATAAACTCCCAAACTCACAAACTCATTAAACTCACAAACTCATTAAACTCACAAACTCATCAAACTCACAAACTCATTAAACTCACAAACTCATCAAACTCACAAACTCATCAAACTCACAAACTCATCAAACTCACAAACTCATCAAACTCACAA
>RFFQ01000145.1 GCA_003697105.1 Gemmatimonadota bacterium
CTAGCTGATTTCGCGACGCTCCAATTGAATCGTCACCGTCGTATATTTTCCCATTTCGGATTGTACCGATAAGTGCCCACCGTGAATTTCGGTTAAGCGGCGGGCAATGATCAATCCTAAACCCAAGCCTTTTTGTTCGTACAATTTCCGGTCAAATTGGACATAAGCACCAATTCTATCAATCTGGTGGCGGCTCATGCCACGTCCGTGGTCGGTTACATCCAGAATAAAATGGGTTTCTGTATTTCGGGATTTGACTTCCACCGTTGTACCGGCTTCCGAAAATTTAAACGCATTGCTGATCACTTCCTCAACAAGTTTGGGCAGGTCTTTCTCGGAGACCTGAACGGTACAGGGTTCGACATCCAACACGAGGTCCTCTTCGCGCCCATATGCTTTAGCGACATTCATTGCCACATAGGAGACCACACTTGCGACGCCGGTGGTTATATTTTTTTTGACCAACTCCATCTTTTCATGATCCATCAAGGCGATTTCAATTTGGGCGTATAGGAGATAATTTTTAACCAATCTATCGAGCCGGTCTGCTGATTCATAGATCGTTTCCAACATCCGGTGCAGGTCTTCCCGGTCCACGGTTTTATACTCTTCCAGCAATAATTGAGTAAATCCAAGGATGGAGGTGAGTGGGGTGCGGAATTCATGGGGCAGGGCATGGATCAAGTTCCAGACCAGATCACCATCCTTTTTGGATCGGAAAGTGTCCACTTTAGTAAACCGGGCTTCGATGGCGGCGATAAGCTCTTTACCGGAAAATGGCTTCATTAGATAGTCATCTGCACCCATTTCAATCCCGCGCCGCCAATGGTTGCGGTCGGTTTTCGCGGTCAAAAAGATGAACGGAATTTGTGCCAGTACGGGGTCTGCTTGAACGGCGCTTAATACGTCATAGCCACTCATGCCGGGCATCATAATGTCACAAATGATCAAGTCGGGCGGGTCTTCCTGAATGCGTTTCCACCCATCCAGACCATTATCCGCCTCAATAGCCTCATAGCCGGAAACCTCTAACATCGTCGCGACATTCTCGCGGATGGTCGCTTCATCTTCAATGAGCAATATTTTTTTTCGTGGCATTGTTATCCTGCTTTGGCTTGATAGAGAATTGGAATATGAACCGTAATCACGGTACCCTGAGTTATGTTACTTTCCAGATGGATCGTCCCACCATGCAACTGGACGGCGCGATGCACCATGAATAACCCCAACCCGGTGCCGGGGATATTTTCGACCGGTTTTGCCCGGTAAAACGGGTCAAAGATGTGGGCTTGGTCGGCTTCGGGAATCCCGGGACCCTCATCGGCAACCATTAACCGGATGTCCTCATCCGTATAAGTGATAGTAAACCGGATCGCTTTATCCGCGGGGGTGTATTTGATGGCATTTGAGAGCAAGTTCCGAATAATCACTTCCAACAACCACTTGTCGAGCCAGTACCGGCGGGAACTACCGTTGGTATGAAAATCGATCCGGTGTTTTTGCAAATCGAGTTGCCGTTCGGACTGAAGCAGATCAAGCGCAAATTGATCCAAATTCAGTGGTTCCGGGTTAAACTGGATGGAATTCGCCTCTAATCGACCGGTATTGAGGACATCTTCTAGCATACAGGTCATGTGCTGAATGGCGGCACGGATTTTATCATAGCGCTTTTGGCGTTGTTCCGGTGACATTTGGTCGCCAAAAGATTCCAGTAGCTCACTGGAGGAGCCGATAGCCGTCAACGGTGTCCGAAACTCGTGCGAAACCATCGTGATAAACCGGCTTTTCAGTTGGTGGAGTTCTTGTTCTTTTTTAAGGGCGTCATATAAATCTGAGGTTCGTTCGGCTACTTTTTTTTCAAGTTCGTCATTCATCGTTTTTAACGCATTTTCCGTCGCTTTGCGCTCAGTAATATCCTCGCTAATCGTAATCAAGGCGATGGGCACCCCCTGTGCGTTTTGGACGGTGGTGGAAATCAGTTGTACCGGAAATGTTGAACCATCTTTGCGGACATTCACACTCTCCCGTCGCCAATTTGAAAGGGGTTTGGTGATTTCAAAATCGGAGCGTTGAACTGCAGATGGACCGGCAAAGATCTTCGCAGACTTCCCAATGAGTTCCGCAACGGTATAGCCGTGCATTCTGGCTTCCATTGGGTTTACATAGATAATGGTTTGGTTCAAATCGGTAATAGTGACACCGAGTTCAATCGTCTCAATAGCTTCTTTTAGCAGTTGCAAATGTGCTTCATCCTCCTGTTGTTTTTGCCGTATCTGCGCGTGTGTTTCCGCGAGGGTCATCCGGATTTTCAGAAGGTTCGGGTCAATAGGTTTCGCCAGATAATCATCCGCCCCTGCTTCTAAAACCGCAGGAAGATGATCCAGCCCTTCATCCAATGCCGTCATGACTAATATGACGCTAGGGGATTTTTGGGATAGGTTGCGTAACGCCCGGCAGATGGCGAGTCCATCTATATCCGGCAAGACTAAATCCAGCAACACAATCGGAAAATCGTTATGTCGGTAGGCTTCTAATGCGGGTTTGCCCTCCGCAAATGCAGAGACTGGATACCCGAAATCCACCAGTGTTTTCTCAAGCCAGCGTTGGGTCAACAGGTTGTCTTCGATGAGCAATACGTTCGGAGTCGCCATCTGAGATCACACCTTTTCATCTACAATCAATTCACCTTTGATTAGTAATTTCGGAACATCAATCAGTGCCATCATTTTACCCCTAAAGGGTGCAGTTCCCTTTAGATATCCTTCGCTGATGGACTGCACGGCTACCGGAATCGACCGCATTTTCGATTCATCCACATAGGTAATTTCCAAAATTTGGTCCACCAGAATCCCCACCTGCAGGGAATCAACCCCCGTGACAACAACTTTTGTGGTACCGGTAACGGACAAATAGTTCATATTCAACGCGCCGGAAATATCCAGCAACGTTAGAATTTCCCCGCGCAAATTCATACACCCGATAATATGCGGCGGGCAACAGGGAATAACCGTAATCGCGGTAACATCGGCAAATTCCCGCACCACCTCAAGGGGGAATCCAAAATATTCGCTATTTAAACCGACAACGGCGACCGGTGTTAAACCTTTCAGGTCATGGCTTTCCACCACGAGCCGCAACTCTTGGGCACGTCGCTGGAAGATTTCACGTTCTTCTGGGGTAGCCTCAGGACAAAAGATATTCGGATTGGTAAATTTGTGTTTTATTGTTTCCGTTTCGTCATCTATTTCTGCCAGTTCATCTTTTAAGTCTTCATCAAAAAAATCACCCCGAATCAAGTTATCGGGATCAATTAGCATGATGATTTTATCATCCAATGTCGCTTGTTGGGCAATCAGATGATTTGATTTGGGGAGACCGTTCCGTCGAGCTGTTTTAATATCATTCGGATCGATGGAGACCACATCAAACACCTGATTCACAATCAACCCGATCCAGAAATCTTCCGTGGTATCCAGCACCAGCACCATATCCGTAAGATAGTAGCACCGGCGAGCATGTTCAAAACGCAAGTTGATATCCATCACCGGAATAATTTTACCCCGCATATTGACGACCCCGACCACATACTCAGGGGCTTCCTCAATGGGCGTTAATTCGGGTAGCCAAAAAATCTCTTTAACACACGTGGTGGGAACACCGTAGAGCAGGTTTTCGATTTTAAATATCAGATAGGAATGCTGAGCTACTATCTGCTGTCCGGTCATGGTTCATTGCCTCCATTCGGATATTAGGAAACCATTAGGAACGTCAACAGGATACAAAATTCACACCACTATTTTTATACTTGTACTTGAAAACCCATAATTGATTTATTGACATGAAGTTATATCCCTATTGTTGGGGAAATGCACAAAAAGGGAGAAAAACGAGGGAGGCATCTTGACGGTAAAAAAGCCGCCAAGAATCAAGTCAAGAAATGAAATATCAAATTTACCAGCCGGTTACGCTTGTAAAACAACCGCCAGTCTGGGGAGAGTGTTACGAGGTTTGCAGTTGAATATGGTGTTTTTGTAGTTTCTGCCAGAAGTTTTTCCAATGCATACCAGACCGGCGGGCGGCTTCCCGGGCATTGCCGTTACTTTCTTGTAAGGCACGAATCAGGTAATCACGCTCAAATTCCGCTTTTGCCTGCTGGTAGGGTAAAAAACCCGCCGGCTTCCGGTCATTCTGGGAATGTGGCAGGTCGAGGTCAACCCGTTGAATGGTGGAGGTCTGGGTTACGAGCAATGCTTTTTGAATCACATTTTCTAATTCACGCACATTACCCCGCCATTCATGCCGGATCAGCGCTTGCATTGCGGCGGGCGAGAAATCCCGCACCGCTTTATTAAATTTTTGACTATATTTTTGCAAGAAATGCAGTGCCAAGGGGGGAATATCCTCGGGGCGATCTTGTAAAGGGGGTACAATAATTTTGACCACATTCAGGCGATAATATAAATCTTCCCGAAAATCTCCGCTGGCAACCCGGTCTTCTATATTTTGATTGGTGGCGGCGATAAATCGGACATCAATTTTTTGGGGGTGGGTTGATCCAACCCGGCGAATCTCGTTTTCTTGTAGCGTCCGCAGCAGTTTCACCTGTGTACTCAACGTGAGTTCAGTGACTTCATCCAAAAACAAGGTTCCACCGGATGCGGCTTCAATCAGCCCGATGGCGTGACGATCTGCACCGGTAAACGCCCCTCGGACATGCCCAAAAAGTTCACTTTCTAGCAGGCTATCAGGTAACGCGCCGCAATTGACCGGCAAAAAGGGATGTTGGCGGCGTGCACTGGAAAAATGAATTGCCCGCGCCACTAATTCCTTGCCCACACCACTTTCCCCTTCCACAATCACCGGAACATCCGTACTGGCAACCATTGCCACTTGTCGTAACACCTGTTGCATTAAGTGGCTCTGCCCGATGATTGAGCCAGCAACATTCACGTGTTGCAACTGTTTTTGCAAGGTGTCCACCCGTCGCCGTAATTTTTGCTGTTCGAGCAGCCGTTCGATCCGGTACGCGAGGTCTTTGAGTTCAAAGGGCTTTGTAATATAATCATCAATGCCATGCCGGAGCAATTCTACGGCATGGTCGACGTTGCCGTAAGCGGTGATTAAAATCGTGGCGGTATAGGGTGAAATCGCCCGAATGCGTTTCAAGATCACATCGCCGGTGACATCCGGTAATCTGAAATCGGAGACAACAAGGTCGTACACGTTGCTTTCCACAAGCTTTAATCCGGCGGCGCCACTCATGAGCGAGGTGACCTCGTATTTCTCGGCGCGTAGCAAATATTCCAGATTTTCCAGCAGGGTTTCATTATCTTCGATAATCAAAATTTTAGCGGTGCGGAGGTTCATCATACTAACTTACCGGCAAGAGGTTATATTTTTGAGTTCATTGCATAAATCCGCCACCGTGACGTGATACGGCTCAACAAGTTGGTCTGCCTCCAATTGGGTGAGCAAGCTCAGCGCGATAGCTCGCATTTTTTGAGCGCGTTTGGAGTCACCATCCCTATCATAAAGATGGGCTAAATCCAGATACGCCGGCACAAACTCAGGGGCGGCATAGATAATCTTTTTATAATATTCCCGGGCATCTTTCAGGTTGCCTTGTTCTTCCGCCAGATGCGCCAGTAAATAATAAGGTTTTGGGGCGTAGGGGTCAATGCGCAGTGCTTCCCAGCAACATTCTGCCGCTTCGGTGTATCGCGCCAGATTCGCGTAGCTTTCCGCCAAAAGTTCGTAGGCTTCCAGTATATCCCGCTGTGTTTGGAGTTGCTTACCTAACATATCAATGACTTCCGTATAACGTCCCAAGCGGAATGCGGCTTTAGCATCCTCTAGGGGAGAAGCCAGTACTGTTTTTGCTTCGGGTGGCTTTACAATGGGGACAACAACCGGTGGTAATTTTCGTGTTGGCGGCGTACTGACGTCCATCTGGTTGCGTTCGACGAGGGGTTCCGGTACGGTGGGTTTCGTGACACTGGGGAAGGTTTTCAGGGTAGAAAACGGGTCGGAATGGTGAGCCGAATCATCTCGTTGATAAATGACCGATTCTGGGAAAAAACGGGCTTTAAGATGGTCTAACGGTTGATCATATAACTCGGAATGACCGGTAATCAAATACCCGCCGGGGCGGAGCGTTTGGGCAAACTTTTGAACCACCGCCTGAATTGCCTCCCGGTGAAAATAGATAAACACATTGCGGCATAGAATCACATCCATATCGTGTATACCGGTCTGGTACTCCGGGAAGATATCCTGACGTAGATTACCGGTACGAAAGGTCACCATCCGGCGGATAGAGTCCACAATCTGCCATCCCCGCCGCCCTCGATGAAAATAGGTTTCTTGCACCTCCGGGGCGACCATCCGGAACGACCACGCGCCATAGTGACCTTGACGGGCGCGGTCGATGGATGATTTATTGATGTCCGTCCCTAAAATGAAGATGTCCCACTCCTGCCAATCTGGGAGGAGTTCTGATAGCAGAATCGCCACGGAATAAGGCTCTTCACCGGTGGAACAACCGGCACTCCAAATGCGTAACTTCCGCTCCTGCCGGCGATGGTCAACAATCTCCGGCAATAAGTGATCCCGTAAAAGTTTGAACTGCCCTTTATCCCGGAAGAAAAAGGTTTCTGCGGTGGTTAGCCCTGCGACCAGTTTGTTCCACTCCAAATGTGAAGCGGGCGTATTTGATGTTAATCGCGAAAGATATTCGCGTTCACCGGTGATCCGCAACACACGCATCCGGTCTTGAACGGCTTTGTCCAGTTTGGGATAGTCCTCCTGCCGCAAAAAAAGGCCGGTATGCGCTAAAATTACCTCTTTAAATTGATTAAGCAACACACTATCCATCTGAAACCATTCCCGGCAAAACACACATTAAGTCCGTAAATGAGACATTACAGTTTTTTGAAAAAGAAGGCAACCTTTATTTTTAGAAGGGCATTCCTGCCACCCTCTCGGAGGAACTCATCCTAATCATTGACACAACTCTGTTGATATATTAAAATGATTCACGTTCCCGCTTGCTCTTAACTCACTCGCACGAGAGGCAAAGCATCCACCAATGACGATTGTCCATCCTGAGCCTAAATTTAATCTGAATGAGGTATTGGATCGAATTGATGTGCGCCAATTGCTGGCTAATTATCACCAGTTGTTCCATAGTGAATGGCTCATTGTAGATGATACCGGAAGCGTGTTACACCAAGTACCCTCTCAAGTCTCTCTTTCTGGAGATGAAAAGGCTCAGGTGATAGCCACACTTGCCGGGCAGACGTACTATATTGACGAACACGAAGCACCGCGGGTCGTATTCGGCGCAGCCCTGAAACTGTGGAACCGGAATTGGGGGTTTGTGGTGGGCACATCCACCGAACCGGTGGAAAAAGTCCGCTTGAGCCTACAAATGTTGTCTGAAACCCTTATCTACCGCCTCTCTAAAGAATTTGAGATCGAAAATATTGCTCAGGAACTGCTAGGTCAATACGAGCATCTGGAACTCCTCCACGACATCAGCTACAACATCGTTTCCCATCTGGATATCCCCACTACCACCCAATTTGTGCTGGAGAAAGCCATTGAAATCATCGACGCAGAAGATGGCGCCTTGCTCCTTTTTGAGCAATACAATTCGGAGAAAAATCTATACATTGATTCCGTCAGCAGTTATCAAAAACGGGGCGAAACATTACCGGAACAGACCCGTCACGGGTTGGATGAAACGGTGATCGAGCGGCTGATAAATGAAGGTGAAGCTATTGTAGATAACCATGTGGAACGCGAAATTTTTCTGGTAAACGGAGACCCCCGCACCCGCATCCGGTCGGCACTGTGTATTCCGATGAAGACAAAGGAATCCGGTGTTTTAGGTGTGGTCATTCTCATCAACAAGCGAGACACCACCGGCTTTACCTCTATGGATAAAAAATTACTGATCACCCTGACCACACAAGCCGGGCACATGCTGAAAAATGCGTACTTGTTTCACAGTCTGCAACGGGAAAAAAAGAGCATTGAACGCATCATGGATACCACCGCGGATGCCATTATTGTTACGGATCAGAACTTCCAACTGGTACGTATCAATGAAAGTGCAAAAGCACTTTTTCATCCGGAAAACAACACGGCAGACCCGAAACTGGCGGTCATTTTGTACAAGTTAGAAACCCTCAAAGCGGAGGCGGCGTACTTTGATATTGCGTTTATGACCCCGCAAAGCACGATTTTATCCGTTCGCGCCAAAAAATTATGGGAAGACCAGCACGAACCCGCCGGCTGGGTGATTTCCTTCCAAAATATCACCGCGTTAAAAGAAGACGAACGGAAACGGCGCGAGATTGTTTCCTTTCTTGCCCAACCGATTCCAGTCGAAGCCGCTAATCTGATCGCCAAAATGTATCACCTGAAACAGCAGGTGCCACCGGAAACCGTGAATCCGGCAATGAAACATGCCAAACAAATCCAAAAACAGGCACACCGCCTATGGAACTTTTTACAAATCATCGCCGGTCCCCTCCGTTTGGAACGTTCCAACATCAATGTGAACCGTTTGATTGAGACCACCATCGAACAAAAATCCTATCTATTTGATGAGAAAGCCATTCGCGTGGAACTTCAACTCCCCGACGAACCCCTCATCAGCCGTATTGACCAAGACTGGTCCCAACAACTCATCGAAAGTTTGCTGGAAAATGCTATCCAAAGTTCCGCCCCCCATACCGCGGTACAAGTGCAACTCGAAGGACATCCCAGTGAGATTGTCATCCGCGTCATCAATGCCGGAAAAGGGGTTACCGATGAAGAACGCCGGTTATTATTCGATCCCATGCAACAATTGGAAGCCGTCGAACAAATGCACTGGGATGAAATTCGGATGGGGTTACCGTTTGCAAAGCACATCGTTGACGCTCATGGCGGCACATTGCATATCTCTTCCATCGAAGAGAATCCCGATGAGTGTATTGTGGAAGTAGTCCTGCCGCATGTTCATCATTTTTAGTAAAGAGGGCTTGGAATGATTGTTATTTATGAACGCCTTAGCGCCGGTATTGCCATTTTTGAGAGCAAAGCTGGGTCCGTGTTGGAAATAAAAGTAGAAGAACTGCCGGCTCACGTGCGACCCGGCGAAGCATATCAGGTGGAATGGAAAGCGGCACCAGAAGTCACGGCGGCATATCGCCAGCAACTCCAGCAATTGGAACAAGAGACCCGATCTATCCCGGATTAGCCACCGGAAAATAAAGCGAAAAGGTGGAACCCTCGTTTACCACACTAGACACTTCGATTTTACCCCCCATAATCTTCATTGCCTGTTTCACAATTGCCAAACCAATGCCTAACCCTTGTTGTTCCCGCTCATCGCGATTATATTGGTAAAATGGCTCAAAAATTAGCGGTATAACTGCCAGAGGTAAACCGATACCATTATCGGTCACGGTTACCGTCACGTAGTTTTCCACATAACCAAGCTCGACATCGATTTGTAATGAACGTTCCGGAGCGGCGAACTTGCGGGCATTATCCAGCACACGTAACAGCACATCATCCAGTAAATCCGGGCAGACCAAAGCAAGCGGGGGTATCTGAAGTTATAATATCGCGTAGCGTTAATTCCGGGTGCGCCGTACCGAAAGTGCGGATCGCCGTTTGAACCCGTGCCAGTAAAGGGATCGATTCACAGTGTTCCCGGTACAGAAAAAAACCACTATCTGACTGCAAATAAATCAATTGGGTAAAGTCATCCATTAATTTGGAAATCCGATTACATGCCCAGCGCATCATGTGAAGCCATTCTTGAAGTTGGTCTGGAGTAAACTCGATTTCCGGGCAGGTCAGTAAATCCGTCCAGCCCTGAATGGTCGTGAGCGGGGTCATAATTTCATGGCGGAGATGAAATAAAATATCATTTTTCAGACGGTCGGCTTCCTGAGCGATCACTCGGCGGCGTTCTTTAGCTCGTTTGAGTTTACCTTTTACTGTCGAGATCAAATCCATACTTTCAAAGGGTTTTTTGATATAGTCATCAACACCAAGTTCTTTGCCAAACCGCACATCTGGGAGAGCGGTTTTCGCCGTGAGAAACACAAACGGAATGACCGCCAATTCAGGGTCATTCCGTAACTGATTATCAAAATCGTACCCGTTCATTTCCGGCATCATTATATCAATACCTTCGCCAAAAGTGACCTTTTAGGCTGTATGAATAGCGCCAATTCCGGCGAGATGGTTTTTGATTTGTTGAATTAAAATTGGGTGAGCCAA
>RFFQ01000146.1 GCA_003697105.1 Gemmatimonadota bacterium
CCTTACATATTATTGACGTTTCGTAGGGGTGACGTAAGGTGGTTTTTTTACCCCTACCGGATGTGGTTTGGGTGTTTAGTTGCTTATTTATCTGTAAGTTTCCTATTGATGGTTTTTTTACCCCATTATTGACAAGGTTGCGGTCGTCAAGATTTATACTGGTCTAATGAGATATTATATTTTTTCATTTTCTGCCAAAAGTTTTTTTTATCAATGCCAGCTTTACGGGCAGCGGCGGTCATGTTTCCCTTGCAAAGGGTTAGTAAATGCGAGATATAACTTCGTTCAAATTGGGAAACTGCCTGTTGTTTTGCCTCCTTAAATGGAAGGGTCGCACTCGCGTCTGGATCATTGGAGAAAATCGAAATGCCGATATCTTCAGGAGAAATAACAGAAGTACGGGTAATGAGCACCGCTCGTTGGATGACATTTTCTAACTCGCGGATATTCCCGACCCACTCGCCTGCCATCAATTTTTGCATAGCTTCTGCGGAAAATTCCACGACCCCTTTATTAAATTTCTGGGCGTACTTTTCAATGAAATGGCAAGAGAGTAACGGAATATCTTCCCGACGGTCACGCAATGGTGGTACATAGATGTTCATCACGTTCAAACGGTAATAAAGGTCTTCCCGGAATTGTTTTTTTTCGACTTCTTCCCGCAAGTTTTTATTGGTGGCGGCAATAAATCGAACATCTACTTTAATGGGACGGCTTGACCCGACCCGGCGAATTTCGTTTTCCTGCAATGCACGGAGCAATTTCACCTGTGTGGCTTGGCTCATTTCGGTCACTTCATCTAAAAAGAGGGTCCCGTGGCTAGCTTCCTCAATAATCCCCACCGAATGTCGATCCGCTCCGGTAAATGCGCCGCGCATGTGGCCAAAAAGTTCGCTCTCCAATAATGATTCCGGTAAGGCACCGCAATTGATTGCAATAAATGGGTTGCCCGCACGATTACCAGAATAATGAATCGCACGGGCAACGAGTTCTTTACCCACACCGCTCTCACCCTCGATCACAACCGGTACATCCGCATTGGCAACCGTGGCGATCTGTTTGAGAACGTTTTGAATTGCCAGACTCCGTCCGATGATCGAATCACTCAAATTTTTATCGCGAACTTGTTTTTGCAATAAATCCACTTGATGCCGTAGCTGTTGCCGGTCAATCAACCGGTTGACACGGACGATCACATCTTTCAAATTAAACGGTTTTGTGATGTAATCATCAATTCCTTGTTGGAGTAATTCAACTGCATGATCGATTTTGCCATGAGCCGTAATCAACATGGTTGCCGTATATGGTGAAACCTGGTTTACTTGCCGGAGAATCTCATCCCCAGGGACGTTAGGTAGCATGTAATCTGAAATGACCAGATCGTACACCTCTCTGTTGATGAGATCCATGCCTTCTTGACCATCACCTATTTGGGTGACATCATATCCGATGGATGCAAATCCCGCTTTCAGTACCCGTCCGACAGAGGCTTCATCTTCAATGATTAAAATTTTTGCAGGTGCTATTTCCATAGTGAAATGCCTATCTCCTTACGGTGATCTATCCGTAAACTTTATCTGAAAAAACATGGCTTTGTATCGGATAATGTTGAAGCTGTGCGGCACAAACGAAGCGCGCATAGTTTGCACCCAAACGAGTGCCTTGTTAGCCACAGCCATCATTAGCGCTTTTGTTCTCATTTTCCAATGATTCGATTATTGCGATGTAATGCTTTTCTCGTGAAATTATTGCAAAACCATATAACACTACTATCGCGATGATAAAAAATATAAACAACACCACGATAGGCAACAAAAGAACACTTGTTGTCATTAATGACGCATGGAGCGAGTTTGTTTTTAACGCCTCGGCAACATACACTGGATTTACCAAATATGGAACTTTTATAAACATGAAAACGATCATTGAAGCTAGAAAAATAAGCATTATTACCGCCACTGAACTCCACAGAGAAATTAGATGCTTTCTCTTTCTAATAAATTCATGATCTCGTTTATCAAGCATGTAGAAATATATTTTTATGGCTAACGCAGATTTCAGTTGGGAACAAAACCTGTGAATCGGAGACTTTATATCTGGGTGGTGTCCTGTACTCTAAAGATGACATTTAGAGTTCCAGACGTTTTAATTCCTTAAGGATAATTTCGGGGGTTAATATTTCCGGCAATAGGACCGGCGCTTCACCCGGTTTTCCGGTGGAAAACACATAAACGGGTACGCTATTCCGTCCGAATTTGGCAATCTCCTCACCAATGACCGGGTCTCGGGATGTCCAATCGGCTTCGAGAGTCACCACGCCCAATTCGGCGAATTTTTTCTCCACTTTAGCCGAGTGGAGCGCTACCTTTTTGTTGACTTGGCAACTGAGGCACCATTTGGCGGTAAAATCAATGAAATACGGGGTGCCCGCTGCTTTTAATTCTGCGACGCGTTCCGGAGAAAAGGGTTCCCAGACCACGCCGTGTTGGCTGGTAGCTTCCAGTGGTGCGGCTTCAACGGGGGCTTCTGCGAACTTTGTTCCACTAAACGAAAACAGAATGCCTCCCATCAGTGCCAAAATTGCGACCGTGCGGGCAATGATCAGCGGGATCCCGTCTTCTTCACTCCAGCGTCCCCACACCCAAACTCCTAGACCGGCAGTCAATAAGCCAATCAATAAGACCGAGACCGTATTAATGCCGGTTTGGTGACCTAATGTCCAGACCAACCAGACGACTGTTGCCATTAACAAAAATCCCATAAATTGCTTTAAGGATTCCATCCAACGCCCCGGTTTGGGAACGTACTTTAACAATGCCGGGCTGGAGGTGAGTACCACATACGGAAATGCCATCCCGAGACCCAATGCTGTAAAAACCATGATCGAAATCCAAGCCGGTTGAACCAAGGCAAACCCGAGTGCCGCACCCATAAATGGTGCTGTGCAAGGGGTGGCGACAATCGTTGCTAAAATTCCGCTAAAAAATGATCCGGCAAAGCCACCTTTGTTTTGCTGGCTTGCGCCAACACCGGTTAGAGATTCCCCAATTTCAAACACTCCAAACATATTTAACCCCATTAAAAACATTAACAACGAAAGAGCAATTAAAAATGGGGGAGATTGTAGTTGAAAGCCCCAACCGAGCTGCTCTCCACCTGCCCGTAATATTAAAAGTACGCCGGCAAGCGCCCAAAAGGAGATGAGTACCCCCAATGTGAAGACTAAACCGTGCACCCACGGGGAGGTATGAGATTCATTGGCTTGTTTGACAAAACCTAGAATTTTAAGTGATAATACAGGTAATACGCAAGGCATTAGGTTTAGAATCATGCCGCCTAGGAATGCGGAGAGGAACATCAACAAAATTTGACCGGCTGCGACGCCCGGTGTGGGGGCGGATTGCGAGACCGTAGTCTCCGAAAACGATGATTTTAGCGGTGTATCCACATTTAGGGCTTTTTCTGAACCCGGACCTCGCCAGCCCACCGAGGAAACTAGGACACCGCTGATTTTTTCCGGGATTTCCTCAGCGTATTCATCTAACCGAACTTTCAGATGGTACTGATTGCCGTTCTTTGTAAGATACTGTTTCGCATTATGGTTGACCACCATTTCCTGACGGCAGAAAAATTCAACATCCGTTAATTCGGCATCAAACCACTCGGGTGGGGTAATTTGAAAAATCACGAAGGAATCGGTTTTAGCGGCTTCTACCTGCCAGTCCTTTAGTTCAAGGGGGAGCAACGTGCGAGTGTGCGCGAATGCTTCTTGCCATTTAGGGTTAATCGAAGGGGTTTCGGCGCGAACCGGTAAAGTTAAGCTTAAATCGACGGATTCTGGGATACAGATGTCCTTACATACGAGCCAATTGGCGGTAGCTTTAATTTCCACCGGGTCCTCATTCAGGGTTTCTGGCGCGGTGACCTCTGAAATGAGGAAAATTTCGCCACCGAAACCATAATTTGTGACGCCTTCCACAGAAATGCGGTGGGGATAGGGCCACTTAATTTCACCAACTTTAAATCCATCCGGTAATTTCCACTCAATTTCCGGGGGGAGTCCTGCATCGCCGGGATTTTCCCAGTAAACGTGCCACTCTTTTTGCATTTTTAAGCGGAGCGCGACCTCAAAGGTTTGTCCGGGTTGGATGGATTCTAAAGGGGTCACCAATTCGGCTTCAACATGATCGGTTTTGACGGATTTTGCGGAAACAAGGGTGCTCCACAGAAAACTCGATGTGATTAATAGGGTAATTAGAGATAATAATCTTCGGTTCATGAGTGATAACTTTCTCGAATGATGTTTGGTAATAATGAGTTTGCAGAGATTCCCGATGTATTTTGTTTATAATGATTTTTCAAGCAGTTCTACGACATCTACGGTTTGGACGGTTTCGGTCTTGTCGTGGGTGCGGATTCCATCCGTGAGCATGGTCATACAGAAGGGGCAAGCAGATGCCACGGTTTTAGCACCGGTGTCAAGGGCTTCTTTTGCTCGATTTTCATTGATGCGGGTTCCTTCCGTTTCTTCCATCCACATGCGAGCACCCCCGGCACCACAGCAGAACCCGTTTGCTTTGGAACGTTCCATTTCGATTATTTGGCTACCGGGGATAGCCTTCAAAATGTCACGTTGAGGCTGGTACACATTATTGTGACGCCCCAGATAACACGAATCATGATACGTGATGGTATCTGGCAGAGCTTTGCTGGGTTTGAGTTTGCCCTGTTGGATCAAATCCGCTACCAATTCCGTGTGGTGAACAACCTCATAATTTCCTCCGAACTGCGGATATTCGTTTTTCAAGGTATGGTAGCAATGCGGGCAGGCGGTGACAATCTTTTTCACCTGATAACCCTCCAGCGTCTCAATGTTCATCTGGGCTTGCATCTGGAAGAGGTACTCATTCCCCATTCGCCGAGCAGAGTCCCCGGTACAACTTTCTTCTTCGCCCAAAATACTGAAGCTAACACCCGCGTGTTGCAGCACTTTCACCAATGATTGGGAGACCTTTTGGTTGCGGGCATCAAAAGCACCGGCACAGCCAACCCAAAATAGATATTCCACATCCGCGTTTTCCGCCATAGTGGTGACATTCAGTCCTTCTGCCCATTCGGTACGGCGGGCTTGTCCAATCCCCCACGGATCGCCTTGATTTTCGATGCCGCGCAGGGCAGTTTGTGCCTCTTCGGGGAACTCGCTCTCCATCAGCATCAAACTCTGGCGCAAGCCGATCAATTTGGGCACATGTTCAATGTAAAATGGGCAACGATTCATGCAGGCGCCGCAGGTGGTGCAATCCCAGATTTCGGCAGGGGTGAGGGTCTCTCCCACAATCAGCGGTAAATCGATTTCCGTTGTGGAATCCTGTCCGTTGCCGTTTTTTCCCTTTTGATTTGCCAGAATGGTTTCCGATTGGTCGAGCAAATGGTTGCGCAGGTCGATAATCAATTTTTTGGGGTCTAGTGCTTTTTCGGTGGTGTAGGTGGGGCAGTATGTTCGGCAACGTCCACATTCCACGCAAGAATAGAGGTCAAGGAGTTGTTTCCAGGAATAATCGGTGATCTGGGTCACACCAAATTTTTCCGCGTCTTCATCTTCCAAATCAAGGGGCGTAATGGTCGCCGGGGATTCTAGGTTGCGGAAATACTCGTTAAAGGGGCACGCGATCAAATGAAAATGTTTGGAGTACGGAATGTAAACTAAAAAGCTAAGGATCAACACCATATGCGCCCACCAAAAGCTGTGGTATGCCAAATCATTGGCGCCGCCTACCGCGTGCAGCGTCGTCCCGATAGGTGATAAGGGATGTTCTGAGGGCTGGAATGCTACCATACCCAAATATGTTACCATTAACCCAAAGATCAAGCCGCCCACAATCAGGGATTCCGCGTGGTGATGTTGAATTTCACCGCCAACTACCGTGGTATAGGAAAGTTCTTTGGGTTTGAAGACATAACGCCGGATAATGAGTGCAATGATGCCAATCGAGACTAGGATGGCAAATATATCGACGAGAAAGATATAGCCAATTTCGAGTGGCTGTAAAAACCCGATGAAAAAAGTGAACCGGTCGGAGATCAAGCCGCGCCCGATTTCCGTCAGAGTAGTGAGAGAAAAGGCGACGAATCCCCAGAAGACAAACGCATGCATCAGCCCGGAAAATCGCTCTTCAATGACCCGTTTTTGCAAGAAGACGTTAATTAAGGTAACGGTCAATCGCTCGCCGGGACGATCAAAACGGTTTTCATCTGTACCGGCTTTTAGGAGGGCGATGCGCTCCCGAATTTTTCGGACAAATAAAACGATGGCAACAACAAGGATAACCAAAAATAAGATACGGCTGATCATCGGGCAACCTCTCTCGGAATAATGGATATTAAGACAAGGTGTTCTGGGGGCTCAATATAACCGGATTGCTAGATGAGATCAAGCCAAATATCGACCTCTATTTATGGAAGAGATTTGTTACCAGATAATCACAAAATCCTATATTTTCAGATATTTTTTCTTGCCAAATTTCTGCTTTTATGCTATTGTGAGGTTGCCGTTTCCCGCTATACTCTTCAAGTGTACACAACGAATTTGACATTATTTTTTCGGAACTGTTAAGGACGCGCTATGGAACGAATCCCAATTATCAAAATCGAAGGTATGTTGGTTATTTCGGTTCAGACAGACCTGCACGACAAACTCGCACTTCAACTTCAAGAGGATATTCTCAACCACATTCAAGATACAGGTGCACGCGGTATCCTCATTGACCTGAGTGCTATTGATATTGTGGATAGTTTTATGGGGCGAGTACTCAGTGATACGGCACATATGGCACGGATTTTAGGCGCAACTACGGTTATTGTTGGGATTCAGCCGGAAGTAGCGATTACGCTGGTGGAATTAGGACTAGATTTGCAAGGTGTTCATGTGGCACTTAATGCCGATCGCGGGATGGATTTGCTCCGGCAGTTACAACGAGAGGGGTTTTAACGGTGTCAGTAACCCAAACAGAAACAGTGCGCGTCACCTCCGAACCCGATATTGTGACCGCGCGGCAAAAAGCCCGCCAAGTGGCGAAACAGATTGGCTTCTCCATGGTTAATCAGATTAAGATTGCTACGGGGGTTTCGGAGCTAGCGCGGAATATCATCAAATATGGCGGTTCCGATGGTCAAGTGGAAATCAGTGTTCGTGAAGAGAATGGTAAAAAAGGCATTTTGATCGTCTGTTCGGATCAGGGTCCCGGCATTGAGGATATTGATCAGGCGATGCAGGACGGTTACACAACTGCCGGCGGCTTGGGGGCGGGCTTACCCGGCACAAAACGATTAATGGATGAATTCAAGGTTGAAAGTACCGTAGGGGAAGGGACAACGGTTACGTGTTGTAAGTGGTTGTGAATAAATGCTTTGACCTCCTCTATTTGTCGGGGATGACGCATCGGCATGGATGATCTTATCATCGAGATAAACGCCGATGCCGATGTGATGATTGCTCAAATTCGTGCGCGCAAATTCGCATCGGCGCTGGGGTTTTCCAAACCGGAAGCTACGGCGGTGGCAATTGTAGTTTCGGAACTCAGTCAAAATATTGTCACGTATGGTCACGGTGGACAGATCACTATTTCTTCACTTCACACATCTGGCGTTGGCTTACAGATTGTCGCTACCGATCACGGCCCGGGCATCCACAATATCGAACAAGCCTTGAAAGATGGGTTTACGACGGGTAAAAGTTTAGGCATCGGTCTGCCGGCAGTAAAACGGTTGATGGATGAATTTGAAATCAAAACAGGGCTCGATCAGGGCACCACAATTACTGTAAAAAAATGGATCAAAACTACATAACTGTAGGGGTATCATCCCGGCCGCATCCCAAAGAGACCCTGAACGGCGACGGCTATTTTTTTGAGTACTATCCAGACCGGTTTGTCGCGGCGGTCATTGATGGTCTAGGTCACGGTCGTGGTGCAAACCTTGCCACCACGGCGGCGCTGGAATACCTTCAGACTCACGGAAGTGAACCCGTGACACGGTTATTAGAAGGAATGCATCAGGCGCTACGCCCCACGCGAGGGGCAGTGGTCGCCGTCATGCACTTTGATTATCCCCAAAAACGATTGACGTTTGCCGGTATCGGCAATATTACCGTACGAACCATCTATCCAGATGGAATGAAATTTTTTTCATTGAATGGTATCATTGGGCAAAATTTGCGAAAAGTGCGAGAAATTGTGCTACCGTGTGAAAGCCCCTTCTGTTTTGTCTTACATTCCGATGGTATCCAGAGTAAATTTGATCATCGTGTTGTGGATACAACCCAGAATTTGGATGATGTGGCTCGGATGATTGTCGCGGAATTTTCGCGACCCAATGATGATGCAACGGTAATGATCCTGAAGGGACAACTTTAGCGGATCCAACGGGATGAGGTAACACCATGCTAAACTTTCAAAAAATGTTGATTGATGCGTTCACAACGGAATTGGAGACCGCATTTATCCGTACCTATGGGGACTTAAAACGAGATTTTAGCTCTTTTTTTGCTTGGGCGGGTCGGCTAGCCCTTGAAAATATCTGCAACTCGGATTTGCTATACCATAATGTGGACCATACCATGCTTGTTGCCTTGGCGGGTCAAGAGATTTTGATTGGAAAACATCTAAGTGAAGGCGGAGTTTCTCCGGGGGATTGGACCCATGTTTTGCTCGCCTTACTTTGCCACGATATTGGATATGTCCGGGGTGTTTGCCAGAATGATGGCAACGGAAAATATGCGACGGGGGTTGGTTCCGAGGTGGTCGAACTCCCCGCCGGGGGTGCCGATGCGGCATTAGCCCCGTATCATGTGGATCGAAGTAAACTGTTTATTCGAGAACGGTTTGGGGGGCGCTTAATGATCGACCTAGACCCAGACAGAGTTGAGTCATACATTGAAATGACGCGGTTCCCACCCCCGGATGATGCCTTCTATAAGGATACTACCGGTTATGGCGGGTTGGTCCGGGCGGCAGATTTTATCGGGCAACTTGGTGACCCAAACTACCTCCGCAAGATTCCGGCATTGTTTTATGAATTTGAAGAAATCGGTCTGAATGAAAAAAGCGGGTATAAAAATCCGCAAGATATGCGGCAAAACTACGCCAAATTTTATTGGGATGTCGTCAGCCCGTACATTCAACCGGCGTTGAAATATTTACGGATTACACAGGAAGGTAAACAGTGGATTGCAAATTTGTATGCGAATGTGTTCTCGGTGGAGCACAATCAAGGATAAGTCAGGCTTTTTTCAGAATAAAATAGAAGATACTACCCTCTCCTTTCTTACTTTCAACCCCAACGCGTCCTCCCAGTTTTTCCACAATCCGTTGAACAATGGATAAACCGAGTCCTTGTCCTTGGGCACGCACCTGATGCAAGCGGGTAAACTCCGTAAACAAGCGTTGTTGATCGGCAATTGAAAGCCCCTCGCCGTTATCTTTCACCCAAAATTTAATCTCGTCATTTTCGAGTTCAGTAAAGCCCAGTTCCACCCGCGGGGGCTCACCCCCGTATTTTAAAGCATTGCTGATGTAATTTGCCAATACTTCCTCAATCCACGGTTCGTAACCCATGGCAGGGGGCCAGGACTCTGGTTCAAGGATGTCCGCCTGATGCTTTTTGATCATGTAATCGAGCCGGTGTTTTACCTCCGAGACCACTCGGTGGATATCCATGGGCACCTGATTTACTTCTTGCTTGCGCACACTGGCGAGAAGAAGTAATTCATTGATAATATTTTTCATCCGGCGGGCATTGACATTGATGTCCCGAACACAATCTTTCCGGTTCTCGTCCGTCATACTGTCGTAAAAGGAGTCTAGCATTTGTGCAAATCCCATCAAGCCGGTTAAGGGGCTTTTTAGGTCGTGAGCGACCGTATGGGCAAACGCATCGAGTTCTTCGTTCCGTTTCTTCAGTTCTTCTTCGGCGAGCTTTCGTTCGGTGATGTCCCGAATAATCACCAGTAAATCATCCACAATGTTGACGGCGGCAATCCGGGCTTCATAAAAGCGAAGTTGACCATTTGTAATTTGATCATATTCAACCACGTCAATTTCATTGGATTCCAAAAAATCTTTGGCGGAATGTATGACATGATGAGCAATTTCGGCGGGTAATATGGTATCAATGGTTTTTCCCACAAATTCATTACTGGAGGTCTCCTTGTCCGCTTGACGCCCGATTTTGTAATCCACAATGATACCTTCTTTGGTGATCTGGAACATTGAATCGGGGATCGCATTGAGAAGGGCTTGGTATTGAGCTTCACTTTTGTGAAGGGCGCGTTCGGCGAGTTTTTGATCCGTAATATCCCGGGCAATCCCACAAATTCCGGTAATTTCACCAAAAATATTACGCATGGGGGCTTTGACCGAGCGGAACGTAATCGGAATACCCCGCACCGTATTGATATGTTCTTCTTCGATGGTGTTACCTTCCAGTACCGCGATATCCGGTTTTTCGGTATTTTGACCCGCTTCTTCACCGAAAATTTCCCGGTCTGTTTTGCCCAATAGTTCAGACGCGGGTAACCCAAAAAGGCGCTCGGTTGCGGGATTCACCAAACGGTACGCTAAATTCTGATCTTTAATAAAAATGGCATCTTTTGCCGTATCCACAATGGCAGTCAGTTGTTCTTCCGTGCGCTTGCGGGCTTCTTCCGCTAGCCGGTGTTCGGTAATATCCCGCGCAATACCGCAGATACCGATAATTTTCCCGTAGGCATCGCGGAGCGGGTTTTTAACGGTATGAAACGTTGCCGTGAACCCCCGCACTTCGGATTGATGCTCTTCTTCTATGGTTCGTCCTGCCAGTACCCCTTGTTCCACACGGCGACTCAACCGCGCATTTTCATCGTCACCAAAAATTTCTTCGTCAGTTCGACCCAGTATTTCATCACTGGTTTTTCCCAGCAACTTTTCCATGGCGGGATTTACCAAAGCGTACCGTAGCTGATGATCTTTGATGAAAATGGCATCCGGAGCGGTGTTGATGATTGCCATCAGTTGGTCATTTTGTTGCTTAAACTGCTCAAAATAACGCTGGTAACGCTGGATTTCTGCCTGTCGCTCCCGATTGGCATTGCTCAACATTTCTTCGATCTGTTTCAATCGAGCCACTTCTTGTTGGAGGTGCTCGATTTTGTCTTGTAGCGAACTGGTATTGGTGTCGGTGATCATATCCTTGTACGCCTCTTTCCTTCAGTTATCCCTTCATCATTTTTGTTTGGGAAGGATGAAACCTGAGGTCTCCATTTATTTATCCTGCGTGGCAATCATTACTTTTTCGGCTCCGGCAGTTTTAGCCGCGTCAATGAGTTCTACAGCACTTTGCAAACTGACCTCTGCATCGGCTTTGACGATCACAACCTGGTCCGGTTTGGCGCTAATCAGCCATTCCAAATAGTTGACCAATTCGCTTTTAACGACCGGTTTGTCGTTCACATAAATGGTACGGTCTTGTGTCAAAGTGATTGTGATTGACTGATCGATATTATCCGCCTCGGTCGCGGCTTCTGGAAGATTTACTTTAATGCCCGGTTGCATCACGAATGAGGCGGAGAGGAGGAAAAAAATCAACAGTAAAAAGATAATGTCCGTCAGGGCAATACCGCCAACGGTGGAAAGTTGTTTTTGATGGGTTTCAAATTTCATTGAGATTCTCCTGGCGTTGGTTGAACCGGTTTCGAGCTGTGTGGGCAAGGCTTAAAATGGATTGGGCAAATTCCGTTGTGGATTGGTGTAAGGGTTGGGGGATGTTATCCGCATAAACCACGGTTAACCCGCGTTCGATGCCGATCCGTGTAACGACATCAATGGCGGCGGCTTTGACCTCCACCAGCAGAGTATCGATGGTTTCTTGTGCCAAAAGGCGATCCATTTCCATTCGTAATTTGGGTCGATTGGACAGTGAATGAGACCGCCCCACCACCTGACAGTTATAGGTTTCTTCCAGATAATTCGAGAGGATGGCTCCCATCTTTTCGGGGGCGGTGGTGGCGTATAAAACACGTTTATTTTCAATTGGTTGCAAAGGTCGGGGTCGAAAGATGGTTTGGAGGAGGGTTGCTTGTGGATTAAGCCGGCGGATATATGTTGTCATGTTGGCAATCATTTCGGGAGTTGCCACCGGTTCTTCACACAACGTCAACACAATGGCGTCTGCCTTGCGGACGCGGTAGGGTCCCATGTAACCGCTAACGTACTCCAATGGTTGGTGAGCACCGACACAAAGTAACCACGCATCGACTCGAATCGGGGGTATAGAAGCCCCGCTACCCTCAAAAATGACAAAATTATGATCCAGTTGATTGGCGATTTCCGTACCTTGGGGGACGGTAGAAGTGTAAACGACACCAGCAAACCCGCCACCACAGCGCCGGCAACCGATAGTGGTCAACCGGGATAAAAGTGCATCTTCATAATGATCGGAGGCGGCGTGTTTACCCTGTTTTGCGGCGTGGTAGAAAAATTCCGGGGTCATTTGCAAGGTTTCCCCATGCAGAACTTCTGGTACTGCCGGACCCCCTCGTCCCATAGTGACAATGCAGGGATGAAAATCCGTTTCAAAACCTTCCTGCCCGCTGATCAAACGCCCGGTATATGCCCCGAAGGCAGTTTTACCGATGCGCTTGCCGGTACCCACAATTGAGAGGGCAGGTTTCTGGCAGTTATTGACAAATTCCGGTGGTGTAAAACAAAAATCGGCTCCTTCGTAGATCACATCTGCTGCTAAAATCAAGTTTGCCATCTCAAAGCGCTCGTGGTAGCCGGCAACCGGTTCATCGCTCAGATCAACCATGGTGTCGGGGTGGTAAAGCTCTATTGCGTTTTGGATGGCATTCAGCGGCTTTTCGGCATAGACCACCGGAACCCCTAAGTCGTTCAGGTCATCCATCGTGCCGATTTTTTCCGTACCGCCAATAAATACGGTAGCGACGACGTCGTAATGTTTCACGGTGCGGAGGTGTTCCAGAGCGGCTTTGTTGACGGGAAGATAATGTTCGCCATCGATGAGGGCGATCGCTCTCATACGGTCTCCGGTACTAAAATTTGAGATCATGTGCTTTTTTCCTGGGTAATTTGGGCTAAATGATCCATCACCAGATGGGTGGCTTGGCGAATCGCCTCGTCCAAATTTTCATTATCCACTAACGGAACATCATACTTTTTGGCTTGGTTGATCAAATACTGCTGAATCTGGCGGATACTTCCCAGATTTTTCAGATAGGTCTCGGCACGGCGCTGGCGGGCTTCGTTTTCGCGATGGATAAAATGGCTACGGTGTGCCGTTTCATCTTGGGTAATTACCGCGAACGAAAAGACATTGGGGTGATGGATATACTTCCGGTCGAGCATTCCCGGTACCACATGGACACCCTCTACAATAATGTCCAGATTTTCGCGCAAAGCGCGTTCTACCAGCGCATTGATCCCGACCATCACTTGGCGGGCTTGCTCCCGAAATGCTGTAATTATTTTTTCCGGGACCGTGTCTCCCGGAGTCGGTACCTCCCGGTATGCCACATAAGATGAATGGTGGAGGTACGGGGCGATTTTGTCGGTGAAAATGGTACGCATGACCTCCCGAATAATATCTGTGGAGACGAAACGACCGATTTCAAAACGGGATGCCAATTTTCGGGCAAGCGTGGATTTTCCGGAACCGGTTGCGCCGCCAATCAGGAGAATAATTGGCGATGTATTTGTTTTAACCTCCTGATAGTCCATGTATTGTTTGGAATACGTGTACCCAAATGAATGTGCCAAATAGGTAGAGACAAATTCTTGCAATTGTTTCTGGGTAATGTCAGTAAAGCCTTGATTCAGCAGGCTTTGTTCGATGTCTCTTGCCGTTGTGATGGCGTCTGTGGGTTCTAAACCGATATTTTTAAGTCCTTGTGCCAATATCCAGCGGGAATAAGGGACACTCGAGTTGCCCGTCCGAACCATCACCCGCCGTTTGGGTATGCTGGTGTGTAAGTGGTAGTACTCTGCAACATCGTGCAAGCCTTCTTCACGCAGGACATGATAAACCATTTGCTTGAGGTCGGCAAGTTGGAGGTATGGTTGCTCTTTTTTCCTCAACTGGGTACCGACAATCCGGGCAACTTCATAAGCGGCTTCAATCTCTAATCCGTTATTTGTGAGGGATTTCGCTAAAATGCCTTTGGAAAAGGGGAAGTACGAAATGCCGTCAAAAATGTAAATAATTCGTTCCTGACGTTTTTCGTATTCGTGGTTTATCTCGGTCATGCCGCAACCTGTTGTTGGTATCCCACATACGCACGTGCCACTTTACGGGCAAGGTTGCGTACTCGTCCAATAAAGCGTACTCGTTCTGTCACACTAATGGCACCCCGTGCATCTAATAAATTAAAGAGATGAGAGCATTTCATGGTCATTTCATAAGCCGGATGTATCAGCGGATGCTCCTGCTCTAACGCAAGCAAGCGCTGGGTTTCGCGCTCATACATATCAAACAGGTTGAAGAGCATTGCCGTGTCGGCTACTTCAAAATTATAAGTGGAGTGTTCGTATTCTGGATCGAAATACACATCACCGTAGGTGAAATTACCGACCCACTTAATCTTTTTGAAATCGTCCACATTTTGGATGTACATCGCAATTCGTTCCAGACCGTAGGTCAATTCGACGGAAATCGGATTGAGGTCAAACCCGGCAACTTGCTGAAAATAAGTAAACTGGGAGATCTCGATCCCATCAAGCCAAACCTGCCACCCAAGCCCCCAAGCTCCGAGTGTCGGAGATTCCCAATCATCCTCAATGAAGCGGACATCATGTTTATCCACCTCGACCCCTAACTCCCGCAAGCTGTTGAGGTACAAGTCTTGAATATCATCTGGGGAGGGTTTTAACAGCACTTGGTACTGAAAAAAGTGTTGCATCCGGTTGGGATTTTCGCCGTACCGACCGTCTTTGGGGCGGCGGGAGGGCTGAACATAAGCGGTTTTCCACTCTTTTTCACCGAGTGCCCACAGAAATGTGGCTGGGTGAAACGTACCGGCGCCCATTTCCAGATCATACGGCTGGCGGATGATACAACCATAATCTGCCCAATATTGTTGTAAGTTGAAAATGATTGATTGAAAGTCCATCAAAAATGCTCCTTATTTTATATGTACACGGTACTAAAATTTACATCCGGTATAATTCGATATATTTCCAATAATTATTCATCACGATTTTGACATAATTCCGAGTTTCACTGAATTTAATATCTTCCACAAATTCATCAATATCGCCACTCGTGTTACTACTCAGCCAGTGTGCGGCGTTCCCCGGACCCCCATTGTATGCCGCCAAAGCCACTTCGGGTTGGTTGTCAAAGCGGTGTAATTGCTGGCTAAAATAGTATGTCCCAAAATGGATACTATTTTCCGGCAGGTACAAGTCCTCGATCTCAAATTGTGGAATATCCAATTCGCGGACAATCTGGCGGGCGGTGGGAGGGATGATTTGCATCAAACCACGGGCGTTCGCCGGACTGGTCGCTCGTGGGTTATAGGCGCTTTCCTGCCGGATCAACGCACAAATTAACAACGGGTCCACCTTACGCAATCGAGCTTCTCGTTGCACAATGGGAGCGTAACATATCGGCAGACGTAGCCGTTCGATTCCCCGGGGAATATCCCGTTTAAGCTGGCGGGCAATATCCTCTGCACAGCGCCGGGCGTGGTCATGAAACTGAATCTCATCATAAGCTTTGGCTAAAGCATACAAAAAGTGGAGGTTATTGCCGGATTCATCCTCCACGGTTTGGAATTCGGTATATGCTTCTTCGTACAAACCTAAATCCAGTAAAAGTTCCCCTTTTTGCAGATGCACATTGGACGCCCGAATCTCATCTATCCTGAGAACAGGTGAAATAAGGGATAACCGCTCTTGTGTTGTGCTGTCTTCCGCAGTTTTTGCTTGTTCATCCAGATACGGTATTTCCATATCTACAAATTGGTTCCAATCCACTTGACCCAGTTGGGCTTGTGCCCGCCGGGCGTAATACGTATCGGGATAATCCTCGATAACCTTTTGAAATGCCTCACTGGCAGCAAATTGATTCCCCATTTTTTGGTAATTTTTGCCGATCCAGTATGTTGCCTGTGCCGCGTAATTTTCGCCCCGATAGTTGCGAATCATCCGTTGGCAGGCTTGGATGGAGTTTGCATAATCTCCCAATTTGTAGTAACCCATGACCATGCGCCACAACGCTAACGAACCGTACTTTCGTCCGGGATTACGTTTATAGAGGGTTTCATAGGTGCGGATTGCCGGTTTCAACTGGTGTTGCCGCTCGTAAATTCGTCCGATCTCATAATAGGCGTCGTTCACATTCCGCCAATGCCCCGGATGATTTTTGATGAAGTGTTGGTAATGTTCTAGGGCAAGATCATCCTCACCCATTTTCCGGTAACATTCGCAGATTCGTTTTTCGGCATAGGGGCGCCACTTACTGCGGGGGTGTTGCCGGATCAATTCACGATAAACCGTGATTGCGCTGGCTTCTAAGTCCATTCGTTCATAGGTGCGACCGATCTGGTAGTAAATTTTGTCATTTTCGGGATGGTGGGGATTTTCGGCTAAAAGATGTTCATAGATGGCAATCGCCTGTTTCCAAAAGCCTTGATTGGAGATGATTTCCGCCCGTAACAGTTGATCGGTGTATGTTTCGGTCACGTTTAGTTTTTGCAACCGCTGGGTGGCGCGATAGGCGGCGGTGGTTTGGGGGTAACGTTTCGCAATTAATTGGTAGTTTTTGATGGCGCGGGAGGTGTTGCCTTGCTGTTCGTAAATTTCACTGATGCGATAGTGGTATTCTGCTTTACGGTATTTGTCTTTTTCAGCGTTGAGTAACCGGCGATATTGGGTTAATGCCGGATCATAGGCTTCCATTTGGTAGTAACATTCTGCTAGTTGTTCCCGGACCTGCCAGTTGAGCACGCTCTCGGGATACATTTCGTCGATATGTTTCAGATGCGTTTCGGCATGTTCATATTCTCCCCGGGCGATTTGGCACTGGGCGATGAAGAACTCGATGTAATCCACAAGGAGGGGAAGATGTGGCTGTGCCCGGCGATAATACGTCACGGCGCGCTCATACAATTTTAATTGCTGACAAGCATAGCCCAGTTGGAACAGGCTGACCGGCGTTCGTGGGTCTTCGGGGAATTGCGTAATGACATATTGTAATTTATCGACGGCGTGCCCGTATTTTTTTGCCCGAAACAGTGCATTTGCCAACCGAAAATGCACGTTTTGAGAAAGCACAAAATTTTGGTAGGAGGTCACCAGGGTGTTCAACTTATCCGACGCTTGATCATAATCTCCCAGATATTCATAGCAGCCGGCAATTTGGGACAATCCCCACACCGCGACCGCCGCATTGTCAATTCGTTGCAAAATATAATTGTACTGCTCTATTGCCTCCGAATACCGCCCCTCTAAATAGAGTTGATCGGCGAGAGCCAATTCGTCTTCCGGGAAATAGTCCCCGGAGACCGATTCGCTCACGAAGATCGACTCCAGATGAATTACGGTGATAAGGATCAACAATATCGGAACGAATGGTGGGCGCATATCGTTTTCTCCGACATAAGATGAGGTTACAAGTGAATTATGTTCGCCAAGCTACTGCATTTTGAATGCCATCGTACCGGGATTTCCACGGGGAATGGTATGTGCCGAGCACTTGCTGGCACATTCGTTCCATATCTTTTTCCCCTAACTGGACTTCCGTGCGGGCTTTCTGTTGAAATGCCTCCAAAGAAATATTGTCCAAAAAGAGTCCATCATGGTTCACGACGTTTGCCGGTAATAGGATGAGGTCTCCCGGTGGAGACGCTTTAACGGCGTTCAGAATATCGCGGGCGATCAATAGTCCGCTCACGGTGACATCCTCACCCCAAAATTCATTTTCCACAACGACCATCTGAACTGACAAATTTTCAATCCGGTTAAAGCATTGAACCACATCCGCGATGAACGTTGCCGGCATCACGGCGGTGACAAAGGTCACTTGACGCGGGGATTCAATCCGGGAAGGCAAGGTATGCTGAACGGCAGCAAAATCATCGATAAAGAGCCGTGCCATGCCCACACCATCCTCGATCTGGCTTAGATCATCGTAATAGTCACTTTCGGGGAAGGGCTGGCCGGCTTTCAGGAAAAATTCATCCGCCAGATAGATAAATCCGGTGCCGAATTCCTTCCGAAACCGCTGTTGCCAGGCGAACCCTTGCGTGATGAGCTGTTGGGCAAATTCTGGAGTGACGGGGTTGATCTTCCGCAAGCGTCGTTCGTGACGGTATTTGGTGAGTCCGACCGGCACGACTGCTATCGAGCTTACATGGGGATAAAATCGGGCTAAATCTTCTACCGTTTTTTCCAGATGCTCTCCGTCGTTGATACCCGGACAAAGAACGATCTGGGTATGCATTTCAATCCGGTTTTCGGCGAAAAATTGCAGATGCTCCAAAATCTTATCCGCATCCCGGTGAGCAATCATGCGCCGCCGCAGTTTAGGGTTTGTGGTATGGACGGAAATATAGATGGGGCTGAGGCGTTGCTCAACAATCCGCTCAAAATCCGCCGGTGTCATATTGGTCAGCGTGATATAATTGCCGTGCGAGAAGGACAGTCGGTAGTCATCGTCCTCAAAATAGAGTTCGGGGCGCATTCCGGCGGGCTGCTGGTGCACAAAGCAGAAGACACATTTATTTTTGCACTGTTCGTAAGTGGGTTCGACAAAATCCACTCCGAGGGGTTCGTCATACTCTTTTTCGAGGACGTATTCGATGTGCTGTCCGGTTGCTTTCTGGCGCACCAAAAGGGTGATCTCTTCATCGGTGAACCAAAATTGGAAATCCAACGGATCCCGAATCAGTCGTCCGTTCACTTGTAAGATGGCATCACCGGGGGCAAGTTCGAGTTCTTCACCAAGACTATTCGGGTGAACTTGTTTGATTTCCAGCATTGATGTTGTGCTCTTGTGGATGATAAAAATGGAAGAAAATACCGTTGCGGAGTGTCCGAATGATAGCCGATAACCCAGATTGTGTCAAGCATTATTCAGGGTGACACTGTTCGGGCATAAAAGATGCAATTTAGCGGAGGTACAGCACTGAAAAGAAAAATTATTTATCTACAGGGGGTTTACAATGGCTTTTGAAGGTAAAATTCTTGTCGCGGATGATGACCCGATGGTGCGGTCGCTTGCCGGTAAGGTTCTGAAACAAGAAGGATTTGATGTGGTTTTTGCTGAAGATGGACAACAGGCGGTAGAAGCCGCCCGGGACCCCATGATTAAACTAATTGTCATGGATGCGATGATGCCCAACTTGGATGGGCTTCGTGCGAGCGAACAGATCAAAGGGACAATCAATCCCGATGTGTTAATCCTTTTGCTAACGGCGGTGTACCGCATGACACCATTAAAATACCGCAAAAAAGGACATGAGGTAGTGGATTCGTTTATGGCAAAACCCTTTGATCTCTTTAGTTTTTTGACCGAAATCAAACGGATGTTGAACGTCAGCTAAACGGTCTTCCGCCTTGATGGTGTCACCTTAATTTTAATGGAAAACCCGATCCGAACCGGATCGGGTTTTTCTGTTCATAGCGGCGAGTGGCGATCACCCCACCGCCCAGTGATACGGATCCGGGTAATTAAGATATTTCTTTTGACCCAGTTGATGTGCCGCATGAATCGCCCAGTAGGGGTCGCGTAACATCTCTCGCCCTAATAGAACGAGGTCTGCCTGACCCAAGCGAATGATCTGATCCGCTTGGCGGGGTTCGGTGATAATGCCCACAGCGGCAGTCGGTATCGCCGCTTCCCGCCGAATTCGTTCCGCAAATGGGACTTGAAATCCAGACCCCACCGGATAGTGGGCATCGATCACGGCGCCCCCGGAGCTACAATCGATTAGGTCTATCCCTTCCCTTTTCAATATGTGGGAAAGCTCGACAGATTCTTCAATGGTCCAGCCACCTTCCACCCAATCCGTACAGGAAAGACGGACGGTAAAAGGCTTATTTTCGGGCCAGACCTCACGCATCAGCCGGACGGTTTCAATGGTAAACCGAATCCGATTCTCAAAACTGCCCCCATAAGCATCTGTACGGTGGTTGGATAAAGGGGAGTGGAAACTATGTACCAAGTAGCCATGGGCACCATGGAGTTCCAACCAGTCGTAGCCGGCATCCACTGCCCGGCGGGTTGCTTCCCGAAAGGCGTGTTGTACAGTCTGAATATCATCGCGGGTCATCTCTTGTGGAATCCAACTGGCATTGCCACCAAAAGCAATCGGGCTGGGGGCAATCTGTTGCCAATCGCCCCATACCCCATTCCAGCGGCGGGGTGTACCGGCTTTTCGCCCGGCGTGCCCCAACTGGATACCCGGTACTGCCCCCCACCTCTTGATAAAACGGGTGATGGGGATCATGGGTTCAATCTGATCATCATTCCAAAGTCCCACATCGTTGGGGGAAATTTGTCCGCGATATTCTACGGCGGTCGCTTCTGCGATGACCAGCGCGGCACCACCAACTGCCCGTGACCCCAAATGCACCAGATGCCAGTCGTTCATCATTCCCCCTTCACTACTGTATTGGCACATGGGCGATACCCCAATCCGGTTACGAAGCGTGACCGCTTTTATCCTAAATTCATCAAATAAATGTGACATGATTCCTCTTTCCAAAAAATGAACATGAGTGTGCTTTCTTGAGGGACGCGGATTGAATACACAATTCTGCCACGATTGTCAAAGGGTTATTGTTTGCCTGAATGCGGCGTTTGTGTTATATTCTGCGCAGTCCAAATGTATCGAATTTTTACAACCACTTGCTTATAATGAGGATGTTGCTTGTGACTTTTGAAAAAAGGTTCGTATTCACTCTACCGACCCCGATCTGGAGTCGATCAACGGCGAGTTGGGGGTGATTCTCGGAATGGGCACGGATGCCGAACCGGTTGTATATGGTGTATTCATTTACCGTGATGAAACGGTTTGGTCGTTAGAGGCAGTACACTTGCCATCTACTGGTGAATTTGCTCGCTGGGAACATCTTTATGAGGATGCCACCGTGATTCGAGTGCAAGTAGATGAAAGTGGGCGCGGTATTTTAGCCGAATAAGAGAGTCCTTGTCCCGTTCCGAATGGATGCCCTGTCTGACCTTCATACCCCCATCCCCACAGCGGGTCAATCACATGATTCCTACCTGGCAAAATAGTTTGCACAGTGATGGTACATCGCTATTTTTATCGCCCAACTATCCCCAGTTGGGGGAGGATGTCACCGTCAAACTCCGGGTGTTTAAAACAAACCCGATCTGGAGGATTTGGGTGCGAACGATCCCCGATGGCGAACCGCTCTTTTACGACATGACGTGTCTAGCAACAGATGCTATTTTTGAATGGTGGCAAACCGAGATACGCCTCGATGCTCCCCTTGTGAACTACCGGTTTTTGCTGGAAGATGACCAACACCAGCGTTGGCACTACAATCAAGCGGGCTGTTGGGCACACGAACCTCCCGATGATGCCGATTTTAAGATTATCGCCGGTTACCATCCACCGGCGTGGCTTCACGACCGAATTTTTTACCAGATTTTTCCGGATCGGTTCTGTGATGGTGACCCGGCGAAGAACGTCCGGGAGGGGGAATATACCTATTTGGGTTACACGACCTCTACCCGAAACTGGGGTGACCCTCCCCCAAAATGGGCAACTCACGGAAATTTGGACTTTTTCGGAGGTGACCTCGCGGGGATTCAACAGCAGATTTGCTATTTGCAGGAGTTAGGGGTCAATGCACTCTATCTCAATCCCATTTTTGAAGCGCGGAGCAACCATAAATATGACCCTGTGGATTATTTCAAAATTGATGCGCACTTCGGGACAAATGCAGGCTTTGCCCGTCTGATTTACAGGTATTCTTTGCCTGAAGGTTTCGTTTAGAAAATCATTTGACATCTGTCTTGTTTCACCCTACTTTCTGTGCCGAAATCAGCGTCGATTCGGGTTTTTTGTTGACGTAAACGTGAAAGTTCAGCTATAATTACTAGGATTCGTGATGATGTCTGTACCGCGTACGGTCATGGTTTCCGCATCGATTGTGACGTGGAATAGTGCCGCTTACATTCGGGATTGTTTACGCTCTTTACTGGATTCTGGACCTCGCATTCAATTGGAGATCACGGTTGTTGATAATGCCTCATCTGATGAGACGGTGAGCGTGATTCAGCGTGAGTTTCCTCATATCCGGCTTATTCAAAATGAGACAAATCTGGGTTATACGCGGGCGATGAATCAAGGTATTGCTGGTGCGCAGGGGGATTTTATTTTGCAACTCAATCCCGACACCATCTTGTTTCCGGGGGCACTGGAGACGATGGTTGATTTTTTGCAGATGCACCCAGAAGTAGGCTTGGTGGGACCGCAATTACTTGACCCCGATGGAACGGTACAACCCTCCTGTCGCGAATTCCCAACATTTCGGACGCTTGTGTATGAAATGTTCGGTTTATCATGGCTTTTTCCGCGCAGTCCCCGATTTGGACATTGGCGAATGGGGTATTTTGATCACCTCACGTCACGAGTTGTTGACCAGCCGATGGGCGCTTGTGTGTTGATCCGCAAGGATGTGATGGCGCAGATCGGGCAGTTGGATGAGCGATTTTTCATGTTTTACAGTGATGTGGATTTGTGCGTACAAGTTCAGCGTTTGGGTTATCAAAATTATTTTTTAGTGGATGCACAAGTAACCCATTATAAAGGGGTTAGTGTTAAGCGTCGCCGTCCGGCGATGATTTACTCTGCCCACCAAAGCATGTATGCCTTTTTGAAGAAATATTACGCAAATCAGCCGTTGAAACTTGCTTTAAGCAAAGCGATATTATTTATCGGTAGCGGGTTGCGTATCAGTTGGGATTATTCAACCGTATGGCTTCACGCAAAATCTTAACCGTCGCTTTAATGACCTTGATCTTGATTAGCAGTTTCCCGGTAATGAGCCGGGGACAGGTGACCGCTTTTCGGGAAACGCCCCGTGCCGGAGGAATGGGTCGCGCCTTCATTGCCGTTGCCGAAGGGGTCGATGCCGTCTTCCATAACCCATCTGGGTTGGCACGAAATACGCGATTTCCCAAAATTTTCTATAGCGGTATTGACGAATTCAGTTATGATTGGACACGGGAAGGTCTCTCGCAGAAATTTCAGGATCGAGGGGGATATTTCACGACAGTTGAATATTCGGCATCACTCACCGGACGAATGCGGCAGGTGACCGGACTTCCGCCGGATAACATAAGTGATGAATCGTGGTCATATCGCGAATATCATCTTGAAATTTCCTCTGCCGAGCCTACTTCCGAGCAGTTGTTGGTTGGGCTTAGCGGTTATTACACCTACCAAACCAGCGCGGATTGGAAATTTTCCCGGCAACATAGTTTTGGAGGAGACCTCTCGCTCTTATTCAGCCCCCAAAAATATGTGCAACTGGGGTTGGTCACCCATAACTTGCTAAAAACAAAATCGAATACCGTTTATTTTGATTACTTTGGACGCGGGATTGTGACCCGCGATGCCCCGCGTGACTTCAGTGTGGGGGTTTGTTTCCGCTTAGGCAGAGGGTTTTTGCTCGCCGGCGATATTCATAACGTGTTGGAACGGACAATCCATACCGCCACATTTGAAAATGAGATTGAACTCCGCCGGAGCTACCATCTCGGTCTGGAAATAGACCTGTTCCAAACCATTCAAGTCCGAAGCGGTGTGAGTACGTCCTATCAGATTGTCGATTTTTACGATGAAACCGATGACGGTGATTTTAGTTACACCGCTACAAGTAGTTTTTCCGTTGGACTGGGAGCGCGCTATCGTCACATGAGTATGGATACCGCATTTATTTTAGATAAGCGCCGGGATAAAATGAAAAATTTTGAAGATGTTACCATCAAACGGGACCCGTATCACCTGATGTTTTCGTTGGTATGGGCATTATAAGTGGATTAAGTATGCCCCATTTCCGTCATCAATGCGCCCGTTGGTGATGATTACCGTTCTGTTTTTTGATCCAAGCAGGAGAGACCTATGAATCGTCCTTCCGATGGCACCATGCCGGATTTGCCATTGCTGATCATCACCCTCATCTTAGTGGGAATCGGCACCGTGATGGTATATAGCTCCAGTGTTGCGGTTGCCGCACGTGAGTTTGGGGGTGCGGAGTTTTTTCTTAAGCGACAAATTGCCCGGGCAGTGATTGCCGTCATTATTATGACACTCTTTTTGATGTTTGATTACCGCCTTTACCAGCAGATGGCTAAAGTGCTTTTTGCTGTTTGCTTAGGGTTATTGTTGATTGTGCTTTTGCCGCAGGTCGGGGGGCGTGTCGTTGCGGAAACCAACGTTCGCCGTTGGCTCTCATTTGGTTCGCTTACGTTTCAGCCGGTGGAGTTTGTCAAAATTGGGTTAATTATTTATCTTGCGGCGGCCTTAGTGCGCAAGCGCGAGGTGATCACCTCCTTCACCCAAGGGTATCTCCCCTTACTGCTGGTGGTTGCCATCACCTTCACCTTAATTGTCTCCCAGCCGGCATTTGGCTATGCGTTGCTGATTGGGATGATTTCCATGGTGATGCTGTTTGTCGGGGGAGTCAAAATCTCGCATCTGGTTTTAACGGCGATTTCCGCACTGCCATTTTTATACCTGATTGTCCTGCGTGCCGATTACCGGTTACAACGGGTGCTGACCTTTTTAAACCCGGAAAGCGACCCGTTAGATAAAGGATACCAACTGCATCAGTCTTTAATTGCCATTGGTTCGGGGCAGATTATGGGCGTCGGGTTGGGGCAAGGACGCCAAAAGTTCGGTTTTTTGCCGGAAGCCTCAACCGACTTTATTTTTTCCATTATTGGGGAAGAAACCGGTTTTATCGGGGCTGTGATTGTTATCAGCCTGTTTTTAGCGATTGTCTGGCGCGGGGTGCAGATCGCTCGTCACGCATCTGACCTGTTTGGATTCTATCTGGCAATCGGTATCACGGCGATGATTTTCCTTTCGGCTTGTATTAATATGGCAATGGTCACGGGATTGATTCCGATTACGGGATTACCGTTACCATTCATCAGTTACGGCGGGTCGTCCTTGGTGTTTACCCTTGGGGCTGTCGGCATCTTGCTCAACATTTCGCGCTATGCCTCCCCAGAGCGAAAGAAAGGGTTAGTCACCAAACATCCCTCGTTTATGGACAAAATGCGCTATGCCCAAAATTAAGATTGTGATTGCGGGAGGTGGGACTGGCGGGCATGTCTATCCGGGCATTGCAATTGCGCAGGAATTAAAACGGCTGCAACCGGATTGCGAAATCACCTTTGTCGGGACAAAACACCGGATTGAAAGCCGGATTGTACCGAAAGAGGGTTTTCCGTTTAAGTCTATTTGGGTTCTCCCCTTTTCACGACGCTTCCACTGGCGCACGGTGCTGTTTGTTCCTGTTTTGTTGGTGGGTATCATTCAATCCTTTTTTTTTCTACGGCGCTACCGCCCGGCGGTCGTGGTTGGCACCGGTGGCTTTGTGAGTGGCCCGGTGTTGGTGGCGGCTCATGGACTCGGTATCCCGACACTGATTCAAGAGCAGAATAGTTTACCCGGCATTACCAACAAGCTGTTTGCCAAATATGCGAGTGAAATTCATGTCAGTTTTGAGCAATCCCGGCGTTATTTTAAGCGGGCGGGTGTTTTTATGACCGGAAATCCGGTACGAAGTGCTCCCCCCAACATGACACCGGTACGGGCAAAAACCATTTTCCAACTAGACCCGCAACGTCCCGTGCTGTTAGTGGTGGGAGGGAGTCAGGGTGCTCATGCGATTAATCAGGTTGTCGGGCAGGCATTAGCGCATCTTGACCCGAATCTTCAACTGATTTGGCAGACGGGTCGTGCTGATTACGAGTGGGTACGCTCCGTTGCGGAACCGTTTGCCGGACGGGTTATCGTGCGCGACTTTATCTACAATATGGAAGAAGCTTATCTGGCGGCGGATGTCGCACTTTGCCGGGCAGGTGCCACGACCATCGCAGAATTGATGTTGTATGGCTGCCCAGCGATTTTAGTACCGTTTCCTCAAGCGGCGGAAAATCATCAGGAACTTAATGCCCAAAGTTTGGTTGAAGAAGGCGCGGCGGTGCTTTTGCGCCAATCGGAACTGACACCGGAAACCTTACTCTCTCAATTACAACACTTACTGGATCATCCCCGTCAATTGGAGGAGATGTCTTTTCATCTCCGGCATCTCAGCCGACCTGATGCCGCTAACCAGATTGCCAAGCGCATTTTGTACTATGCCGGGGAATTTTAAGGAGATTCTCCCTTTATGTTAGAACAATTCTGGGGCTTGTCCTCTAAACCGTTTTTGAATACCCCTTCGTTGGATTTTCTGTTTGAATCGTCCGAATTTTCAGAATCTTACGCGCGGTTGTGGTACAATATGCAGGATTTACGGGGGGGTATCTGTGTCGTGACCGGTGAGATCGGCACGGGTAAAACCATGCTTAGCCGGGCATTATTGAACAAATTGAATGGAGATGACCGGTTTTCCACCGCATTGGTATTGAACCCCCAATTAACCCCCAATCAGTTGATCAAGCTGATTCTGACTGAGTTTGGGGCAGTCAAAAAGCCCGCACGTTCAAAATATCAATTGCTGGAACAACTCAATGGTTTTTTGCTGGAAGAATATGAGCAGGGGCGAACACCAGTTGTGCTGATTGACGAAGCCCAAATGCTGAAAAAACCGCTCTTGGAAGAATTGCGGCTGATGACCAATTTTGAGACCAACACCACCAAGCTGATTCAGGTGGTGTTGTTCGGACAACCGGAGTTGAATAAGATCATTAACCGGATTCCACAATTTAAGCAACGGATTGCGATCCGGTATCATATTGAACCGCTTGATCTCGACGAGACGACGGCGTATATTAAGCACCGCTTACAGTGTGCCGGTGTATCGCTTGAGAGCGTTTTCTCCGCGGATTCTCTCGAAAAAGTGTTTCAATATACCGGGGGTATTCCTCGTGTTATTAACACGTTATGTATGAATGCGTTGATGGCTGGATTTATTCGCCACACCCGCCCTATTACCGCTGAACTGGTTCAGGATGTATGGGCGGATTTAGAAGGACGCTAACTTATGGCAAAAAAGAAAATTAGTTACGCCAAATTGCTGGATTCGGAAAAACCGGTGAACCCGAAAGAACCGGTCGCCAATGTTCCACTATCAACACCGGAAGCCAAACCCAAACCGGAGGTGAACCCGAAAACGGCATCCAAACCGGCAGGAGTTCCGCCCCCACCACCGGAGAAACCACTCTCCAAACCCCCGGTGAAGCCAGACCGAACTCCGCCTGCTCCAGAAGGTAAATTGCACCCATCAGTGGAACACGTGCTCCAAAATTCACCTCCAACGGAAGCGCCGCCCCCTCCAGCAACACCTCAAGAGGAGGCAGACCTTTCCGGCAAAATATATGGGCAGATGATCTGTTTCCGGCTAGGAGATGAAGAATTTTGTATCCCGATTACACAGGTCAAAGAGATTCATCCGTCAGTCGATATTATCACCTTGCCCAATCTACCCGAGTTTATCGCCGGGATTATCCGCCTACGGGATATGGTTATTCCGGTAGTGGATTTGGGACAACGATTCCAGTTTCGCAATAAACTGTTGCCGGGTTACGGTACACTGATTGTATCCGCGCTGAAAAATAATGAAGTGCTCGGCTTGCTGGTTGATTCGATTTCCAATGTGGAATATGCCACCCAAGAGAACGTCAAACCCTTACCTCCCATGTTTGACCCTGTGGAAAGTGAATATATGCCGGGAGTAATCAAGCTGGATACCCGCCTGATCGTGATTTTAGATATTGATAATCTTCTAAAAAATGAAGAAGTTGAAGAGCTTTCCGGAATGGGTCATTGATGCACATCTCTGATTTTGATTATCATCTGCCGGAAGACCGGATTGCGCAAGAGCCTCTCCCCGAACGGGATGCTTGCCGGTTGTTGGTCTGCGACCGCGCCCGCCAGCGGTTTGAAGACCGGATTTTTCGGGATGTGGGTGATTATCTGCATCCCGGGGATGTGCTCGTGCTGAATGAAACGCGGGTAATTCCGGCGCGGCTCTTCGGCCGCCTCGCTACCGGCCGGGAGATAGAAGTATTTTTGGTACATGAAGTCGAACCGGATCAATGGCACGTGTTGCTGAAACCCGCTTTGAAAGCGAAAATCGGTAAAACAATCACATTTGATAAGGTCCCTCTCACCGCCACGGTGACCGATTATGCCGGACGGGGGCAACGCATCTTGAAATTTGAGTATGAGGGTGATTTTAAAACATTGATCGAGTCGATTGGAAATGTACCGTTGCCTCCCTACATTCATCGTCCGCCGGTTGCTCAGGATCGGGAACAGTATCAAACGGTGTATGCCCGCCAAGATGGTGCTGTAGCGGCACCTACGGCGGGATTGCATTTTACCCCGCACTTGTTAGACCGGTTAAAACAAAAAGGGGTCATCATCACCTCACTGGTGTTGCATGTGGGCATCGGTACGTTTCGTCCGGTAACCGTGACCGACCCGCGAGAACATCAGATGGATAAAGAGTGGTACTCCATTGGAACCGACGCGGCGGAGACGATCAACACCGCCAGAGCGAATGGGGGACGGATTATCGCCGTAGGCACGACGGTAGTACGAACGTTGGAATCAGTGGCGGATGCAGGGGGCGTCGTTCAGGCACAAACGGGCTGGACGGATATCTTTATCTATCCTCCGTACCGCTTCAAATGTGTTGACGGCTTGATCACAAACTTCCATTTACCCAAATCAACATTGTTGATGCTCGTATCGGCGTTTGCCGGTCATGAATTCACGGTAAAAGCCTATCACCATGCCGTAAATCAGCAATACCGGTTTTACAGCTATGGTGATGCCATGCTAATTTTCTAACGTAGGTACAGCCATGACGGATTACAGCGGTTCCAAAATTTTGATAGTTGATGATGAGCAGAGCATCTGCGAATTTATGTCGATTATGCTGCGTAAAGAGGGCTATGAGGTCGTTGATACCACGAGTTCGGTAAAGGCGATTGATTTGATTGAATCGGAGCCGTTTGATGTGGTGATAACGGATATCAAGATGCCTGAAAAATCCGGAATTGAGGTATTACGGGTAGCAAAACAGGTAAATCCGCAGATGCCGGTGATCATTATGACTGCTTATGCCACATTGGATACGGCAATTGAAGCGGTTAATCAGGGCGCATTTTATTATTTGATCAAAAAAGCACGAAACGAAGAGATCAAGCAGATCGTGCGGAATGCGTTAGAGGTCAACCGGTTACGGGCAGAAAACCGGCGGCTAAAGCGGGAATTAAAATCCCGTTCTGAGTGGAGCGGGATTATCGGCGATAGCCCCGCGATTCAAGACGTTTTGGAATTGGTGCGCAAAGTAGCGGCTTCGGAAAGCACGGTGCTGATCCGGGGTGAAAGTGGCACCGGTAAAGAACTCATTGCACAAGCAATCCATTACAACAGTGCTCGCGCCGACGGTCCCTTTGTGACGATCAATTGTGCCGCACTGCCGGAAACCTTGCTCGAAAGTGAACTGTTTGGGCATGTAAAAGGCTCGTTTACCGGTGCGATTCGGGACAAAGAAGGGTTGTTTAGTGTTGCCCGAAATGGCACTTTTTTTCTTGATGAAATTGGGGATACACCGCCGTCAATTCAGGTGAAGTTGTTGCGGGTTTTGCAAGAGCGGGAAATTGTGCCGGTGGGGGGCACCAAGCCCCTCAAAGTGGATGTTCGGGTCATTGCCGCGACAAATGTCGATCTGGAAGAAGAGGTGCGGCGGGGTAGCTTTCGGGCAGACCTCTTTTATCGCTTGAATGTCATTCCCATCCACATTCCGCCCCTCCGGCATCGCCGCGGGGACATCAGAGCATTGGCAGAATATTTCCTGCGGAAATACTGCAATGACAATCAGTTAGAGCCTAAAAAGATTGCAAAAGACGCCATGACGGCATTGGAAAATTACAGGTGGCCCGGCAATGTGCGCGAATTACAGAACATCATTGAACGGGCGGTAATTTTGCAAAAAGGGAGTGTTATTCAGAAGTCCGATTTACCACCACAAATACGGGGTGACCTGACAGAAGATGAGGAAACCATGTTAACCATTGATGAACGTCCCACATTGGAGGATTTGGAGCGTGAATATATCCTGCGGGTACTGACTGAGACCGATTGGAAGCTCAAAGATACCGCGGAAATATTGAAAATTGACCCGTCCACGCTCCACCGGAAGATTAAAAAGTACGATCTGAAAAAGCAATCATCGCTCATTGATCTGCTCTCCAGCCGGATCAAGCGGCAAAAGGGAAAATAATCTACTACTTAAACATTATGAAGGAGAAGGTTTCAATGGAGTATAAACAGACCATCAATCTACCCAAGACATCGTTCGGGATGAAAGCGAATTTACCCCAGCGCGAACCCGAACGGTTGAAAAAGTGGGATGAGATGAAAATTTACGAAGCTATTCTGGAAAATCGGAAAGGTGCCCCCAAATATATCTTGCATGATGGACCCCCCTATGCCAATGGCAACATCCATTTGGGGCATGCGCTGAACAAAATCTTGAAAGATTTTGTCGTCAAATACAAGGCAATGTCTGGGTTTTATGCGCCCTATGTACCCGGTTGGGATTGTCATGGTTTGCCTATCGAGCATGAGGTCAGTAAAAAGTTGGGCAAAGAAAAACTGGCACAGATGGAAAAAATTCACGTCCGGCAGGAATGCCGCCGGTACGCGAATAAGTTTATCGACAAACAACGAAAAAGCTTTATCCGGTTGGGAGTATTTGGGGATTGGTTCAACCCGTACGTGACCATGAGCAACATCTATGAAGCTCGGATTGTACAGGCATTTGCGGAATTTGTCCGTAAGGGTTTGGTTTACAAGGGGTTGCGTCCGGTACATTGGTGTCCGCACTGCCGTACCGCGTTGGCAGATGCCGAAGTTGAATATCAGAAACATACTTCACCTTCCGTGTTTGTCAAGTTTCCGGTGGTGAATCAGGATTATTCCATGTTGATCTGGACGACCACTCCGTGGACCCTGCCGGCAAATGTAGCGGTCTGCCTTCATCCCGATTTCAACTATCGCTTTGTAAAGGTGGGGGATGAAAAATATCTTCTTTCGGAAGACCGTATTGAGGGAGCAATGGAAGAGTTGGGCATCACGGATTACGAAATTGTCGGCGAACCGGTGCGCGGTGCCGAATTTGAACATTTAGTGTGTGAACACCCCTTTAAATATCGTCATTCAAAAGTGATTTTGGGTACTCACGTAACCAATGAGGCGGGTACAGGTTGTGTTCATACCGCTCCTGGACACGGTGCGGAGGACTTCCACATTGGACAACACTACGGTTTACCGGTGGTCAATCCGGTGGATGATGCCGGCTGTTTTATGGTCGAAGTGGCAGAATTCCAGGGACAATATGTGCAAGATGCAAATCGCGGGATTGTGGATAAATTGGTCCGCGAGGGTGTGATTATTCACCATACCTCGTTTGAGCATTCTTACCCCCATTGCTGGCGCTGCCATACACCGGTTATTTTTCGGGCAACGGAGCAATGGTTTATCCGGGTGAGCGAAAAAGCATTTCTGAATACCGTCTTGGAAGAGATCAAAGCGACAGAGTGGGTGCCCAAATGGGGTGAAGAGCGCATCCGGTTGATGGTTCAAGACCGTCCCGATTGGTGTGTGTCGCGCCAACGGTCGTGGGGAGTTCCCATTCCGGTAGTGAATTGCCAGCAATGTGGCGAAGCCCATCTGGATGTGCGCGTGATCGATAAATTTGCCGAGCTCTCATTGGAAGAAGGGAATGATTGCTGGTTCTCCCATCCGGTGGAAGACTTTCTACCCGAAGGATTTGCCTGTGCCTGTGGTTCGACGGATTTCAGTGCCGGACAAGATATTCTGGATGTCTGGTTTGATAGTGGTGTCAGCCATTATGCCGTGCTGGAGACCCGCGAGGATCATCATTGGCCCGCCGATATGTATCTGGAAGGTCAAGACCAATACCGGGGATGGTTCCAAACCTCCTTGTTAGCCGCGGTAGGTCTTCGCAATTCTGCCCCTTACAAAACGGTGTTAACTCATGGCTTTACAGTCGATGAGTTTGGACGTGCCATGTCAAAATCAAAGGAGAACGGTGTCGATCCCCAAGACATTATCAAACAATACGGCGCCGATATTTTGCGCATGTGGGTTGCCTCCACCGATTATCGTACAGAGATGGTGTTCTCTGAGGGTATTCTCAAGCAAAATATTGATGTGTACCGGCGTATCCGCAATACCGCACGTTTCCTGTTAGGGAATTTGTCCGATTTTGACCCCCAACAGCACTGGGTGGATTATGCCGACCTGACTGAAATCGATCAATGGGCACTTGCCCGCTTGCAATGGCTGATTGCCCGTATCGATAAAGCGTACGAAACCTATGAATTTCACCGCGTATATCACACCTTGCATAATTACTGTGCCAATGATTTGGGTGGATTTTATCTGGATGTGATGAAAGACCGGCTTTATTGTGATGGCACGGATTGGCAGACGCGGCGGGGCACACAAACGGTGCTCTATGAAATTGTCACCGTGTTGGCACGCCTGATGGCGCCGATTTTGGTCTTTACCGCAGAGGAAATTTGGGAGAACATCCCCAATCGGGACGATTCGTCCGCAAGTGTGCATCTGACCCGTTTGCCGGAACCGAATGATGAAATGTATGATAACGCGCTACTGGATCGCTGGTCTGAAGTGATGAAAATCCGTTCCGAAGTGCTCAAACCGCTGGAAAAACTACGGCAGGAAAAGACCATCGGCTCCAGCTTGGAGGCGAATGTCACGCTTTATGTAGGTAGTGAACGTCTGCGTAACCTGTTGGCTGATTTGGATTTGAATCAATTGTTGATCGTCTCTCATGCCGCGGTTGAACCGTTTGACGCCCAAGATGGTATCTGGCTGAGTGAGGAAATCAATGATTTTGGTGTCCAGATCACCAAAGCTACCGGTGAAAAGTGCGAACGTTGCTGGAATTATCGTGATTCTGTCGGGCAGAGTGAAGCACACCCCACATTGTGTGACCGTTGTGAAAAAGCTGTGAGTTGATCGATCTTCCGTTCCGAAGGCGAGGATTCAAATCCTCGCCTTCCATGTTCGTATTTTCGGCGATTTTCAGGGTAGCTCTGCGGGCAACGCGCTCTTTGAGACAAACTGGAGGTGTACGCCAAAAGCCGCATCCCGGAAATTTGGATTGTGAAGCCCAAAGATAAAAGCACCCCGAAATTTATACTCACCGCTAGCATTATCAAGGTTACAATAACGCCGTTTAATCTCCAGCATTCCCAGATGTGAACCGAACCCTAAAAGCAAATCCTTGGTTAATTTTTCTGCTATTCCCCATCTGAAATGTGCATTTTCGACCCGGAGCGATGGTAATTTATCTCCTTTAAGAGGTGCTGACCGTAGCACGGCGTTGCCACGGGCACGTTTATTTTTGCAACGCCACCAAATTGATCCCCACCGGACGGTCAAATGCCGTTTATCGCATGGGACAAGGATCACTCCGGTATCGCTATCTGATGGCGGTCGGGGGATCATTGAGGGTCGTGAACCGATTGATGCTACGGATGGGCTAATTACGTCTCATCCGGGTCTGTTTTTGTATCTGATCACGGCGGATTGCCTACCGGTTTTGGTGGTGGACCCGGTTCAAAGGGTTGTCGGGATCGCCCATGCCGGCTGGCGAGGTACGGCGGCGGATATTGCCGGGAAGTTGATTCGCCAGATGCAGATGGCTTATCACGTTGACCCGGCGCATATCCACGTGCTTATCGGTCCCGCGATTTGCAGTCAATGTTACGAAGTCGGGCAAGATGTACGAGATGTGTTTCAACAGCAATTTGCGTTCGATCCGAAGTTGATTTTTAGCTCCAAACTCAATGGTAAATTTGATTTGGATTTAATCCGGGCAAACCGGTTACAGTTGCAGGCGGCGGGGGTTCCGGCGGCTCAGATTTTTGAGACCGGCATCTGCACTAAAGAATATTCTGACCGGTATTATAGTGTCCGAGCGGAAGGCTTGGAAACCGGGCGGTTTGCTAGTGTGATTGGCTTCACCGCTTGAGTTTGGTATTGACTTCATTTGATAAATCATGTATATACAGCCGGAATTTGTGCGGCAACATTCCCTTAATTTTCTTCAGCGTAGGAGGTGCTAACTCATGGCATATATCATTACAGAACCGTGTGTCGGTGTGAAAGATAAAGCGTGTGTAGCGGTCTGTCCGGTGGATTGTATTTATGAAATTGAGGATATGCTTTTTATCCATACTGATGAATGCGTGGATTGCTCTGCCTGTGAGCCGGAATGTCCGGTGGAAGCTATTTTTGAAGAAGATGAAGTCCCGGAAAAATGGGCGGCATATACAAAGTTAAATTATGATTTATCAGCGATGCAAGATGAAGGAAATACGGATATGGCAACCGTAAAAGGTATGGATTTGCTGGGTAAATAATATCGGTTAGCATTTCATTACAAAAAAACCGCACCGGTTACTCCCAAAGCCGGTGCGGTTTTTTGTATGTGGCGGCATTTTTCGGGTTATTCACGTTTACGCAAATCGATAATCGGTTGGGCGTTTGCCGTTACTTGTAAGGTATCCATTTGTTTGTTGCAGAGGGTACCGGTGTCATCTTCTACGGTTAATGTAACGGTGTACACCCCCGGTTTTTCATACTCATGGGTTACTTCCACGCCTTTGCCTGTATGGCCGTCCCCAAAATTCCAATAATAACTTAGATTGTCCCCATCAATATCGTAAGATTGGCTGCCATCAAAGGTCAGAGCACAGTTTGCGGTTTTCACACACGTGACCCGATCGTCACCGGCAATAGCAACCGGTGGGGTATTGGCTTTAATCGTTTTTGTGACGATGGTGGTGTTACATGCGCCGGTGGTGTTATCCGTCACACGCAAGGTCACAGTATAATGCCCTGCTTTGGCGAAAGTATGGGTCGCGGTTTTGCCTGAAACTTCCGGCGATCCATCCCCAAAATCCCAAAAGTAGCCGGTGATTTGCCCGTCGGAATCGGTGGAGGCGGCGGCATTCACTTCAAACGAGCTACCCGGACAGACGGAGGAAGGTGCGTCAATCTTCGCCAATGGCGGATTGTTGATGGAGACCTGCTTGACGTCTGTTGCCCGTCCAGAAGACAAGCCCGAATTATCGGTAACGGTCAAAATCACTTGATATACCCCCGGTTGCTTATAGGTATGCGTTGGTGCTACACCGGTTTGAGTCGGTGACCCGTCCCCAAAATTCCATTCGTATAAAATGATTGTCCCGTCGGGATCCACCGACTGGGAGCCGTCAAATTGCACCGTCAAATCGCAGAGGCCATCAATATCCGGACCCGCATCCGCGACGGGTGGGGCATTGACTGTCACGGTGAGTTGATCGATTGCCATGCTGCAATCCAGACCGGAATTATCTTCAACGGAAAGTGTTACCGTGTATCGCCCCGGTTCGCCATATTTATGGGTCGTACTTACCCCTTCGACCGGTTTGGAGCCATCCCCGAAATCCCAGCGGTACACCTTGATGTACCCGTCCCTATCAAAAGATTGCCCGCCGTTGACCGCAATTTCCTGATTCGGATTGACCAATTTATCATCTCCGGCAACAGCAACGGGTAAATCATTGACCAGAACAGTCTTAGAGATGTTACTCTTCGAGCAGGGCAACCCTCGTCCATCATCCACGGTGACAATGACTTTATAACGTCCCGGGGATTGGTAAATATGGGTCGTGGATAAGCCGGTACCCGTGTTTCCGTCGCCAAAATCCCATGTAGCTGTTAGGGGATCACCATCTGCATCAGTGGAGGCGGTGGCATCAAAGGAAGTGATTGCACCCACGCAAGTGTACTGCAACCGTTCGCCAATGTTCGGCGTGGGGGGTGCATTGATGGTTACTTGAGTTTTTGCAAAGGATTGGTTCATTTTTGTGTCGGAATTATCGGTAACGATCAGCGTTACGTCATATGTGCCGGGTTGTTCATACAAATGGACGACTTTTGCACCTTTGCCGGTTTGCCCGTCGCCGAAATCCCACTGATAATCCATGATCATGCCGTCAGGGTCACTGGACCCGGAGGCGTTCAATTCTACCCGCCCGCTACAGACTACCTGTGACGGGTTCACCTTAGCCACCGGTGGATAGTTGATTACCACGAGCATTGTATCCCGGTCAAACCCTTCCGGTAGCCCGCTATCATCTCGCACGGTTAAAATTGCCTGATATTGCCCGGATTCTGCATACGGGTGGGTGACGATTTTCCCCGTTTCCACCGGTGAGCCATCCCCAAAATCCCACTCGTAACTCACGATGTTGCCATCTCGATCCGAGGAAGAGGAGCCATCAAACGTGATCTCTTGTCCGACGTGTCCGATTTGCATTCCTTCGGTCAGGGCTTCCGGGGGATAGTTGACGGTCACTGTGAGTTCGTCGGTGTCGTTACTGCACGGACCTAACGCCGTATTTTTTACGGAAAGTGTGACCTGATATTGCCCCGGTTTGCGATAGATGTGTGTTGCTGTCATGCCTTCCACCGGATCGGAAAGGTCGCCAAATGTCCATTTGTAGGTCAATGGGTATTGATTCGGGTCTTGAGACCGTTCACCGCTAAAATGAACTTCTTGTCCTACACTGACCAAGCGGTCTTCACCGGCATCGGCGGTGGGGGCGCTCTCTACGGTGATCGTTGCGGTATCGGTATCAATGGCGCAAGGTGTTTCGGAATTATCTTGAACCGTCAACACCACGTGGTAAACGCCGGGCGCAGCATAGGTGTAGGTGGGTGAAAGTTCTTCCACGGGCGCTGTTCCATCGCCGAAATCCCAAATATAGTTGAAGAGTTCCCCGTCTGGGTCAAAAGAGCCGCTGGCATCAAAAAAGATAGATTGACCAAGGCAGACCGTTCGATCCGGACCGGCTTCTGCCACGGGGGAGGAATTGATCCCGACGGTAATCTCCGCAAAATGGGTATTGCATTCGGACGGCGAATCATCCAACACCACCAGTTTGACCTTATAAACACCGGGTTGTTCATAGGTGTGTGTGGGTTGGGGTCCTTTACCGACGGCACCATCGCCAAAATACCAGAGATACTCCATGATGACTCCGTCTGGATCGATTGATTGGCGCCCGTCAAATCGAACGGTTTTCTCACAAGAGACGATATTTTCACCGGCGTTGGCTACCGGCGGTTCGTTGACAAACACGACCATGCCATCAGTATTGGTGTTACATTCGGTATCGGAATTATCGGTAACAACTAGCCGTACATTATACGAGCCGGATTTTTCATAAGTATGTTCCACAATCGCACCTTCTGCCGAGTTTCCATCACCAAAATACCACATGTATTGGGTGATAGTGCCATCGCGGTCATAGGACTTCGTGCCGTCAAAGCGGATCGTTTCGCCGACGCAGGAATAACGGGATGTACCGGCTTCGGCGACAGGTGGCTCATTGATGATGATGGTCAAGGCGTCGGTGTCGGTATCATTTGCCGCACCGGAATTATCTTGCACGGAAACCGTCACGACATAGGAACCGGGTTCGCGGTAGGTGTGTACCACGCGCGCACCTTGGAGCTGTGTTCCATCGCCCATATCCCAGAAGAAACTAAGCAGATTGCCGTCGGGGTCCTGGGAGCGGGAGGCATCCAGTACCACCGTATTGCAAAAGGGGAGCACATCCTCGCCGGGAACAAGCCCTTCATAAACTTGGCTACCATGAACTAACAACGTTTCATCCGGCAACACCGACCCCGCTTTGAGAGTCAAATCTTCTCGTAAGATGAGCGCTTCCTCCAATGTGACATCCCGATCCAAAACCGTCTGTGCTGGGATACGTTCTCCACCTCGCACCCGAATATCCTGTGGAATTTCGGTGCCCTTGGCGAGGGTTGTCCCTTTGGGTAAGACGGAACCCGCCCGAAGTTCCACATCAGACTGCACCACATGGCTTTGGTCGAATAAAATATCTTCGTCCAGCTCAAATAATTCGGGAGAAAAGGTCTCGTCTTGTAGCGTGAGGGGCTTGCCAGAACGAGGCTGGACGGTGGAATACATGGGAAGGGGTTGGTAGTTCTGGTCGGTGACATAGATCACCACATCATTATTACGGAAGGTTCCTTTTTGAATTTCAAACGTCCAGGGCGACTCGTAATCTTCTTCTAAAATATTATACGTGGTAGAAAACCACCGTTTGACATCATCTTGGGGGGGAATCGGCGGATGTTCATCATCCACACCGAGATCATATTTGGTCACTGCCCAGACGTTATTTCCGGCGGTGTAGGCGGGTATTCCGGGTCGCGTTGGTGTGTTAAGATACATCACGCTATCATTATCAAAGTCCCAAATATGGTGAATGAGGTAAGTGACATCTCGCATAACCATAAACGGGAATGTATGCAATACCACCCCTTTTTCATTGGGCATCCGGAACGACCATTCATAGGCAAAGACTTGAATCTCGGTTGGGGTGGTTGGTCGATCGGGGAAAATGGAGCAATCTACGCGGTATAGATTCCCGTCATCGCCCTGAATGCCTTCTACAATTAGTTTGAAGATAAAATCCCCGTCGGCATATTCCCCTTGCGCCGGATTCACGGTGGCAAGCACAATCCATTTTCCATCCGTTTCGAGCTGCTCGGCAAATGTTGTGTCCGCCAAAAGAGTCCCCGAGCGGTAATCTCCGGTAGGATTGACGCCGCGGGCATCAGCAACTGTATAGGCACCTTCTCCTCCGTAAAGCGAAAATCGTGTTTGGGTGTCCCACATCCCTTGTGGCTCATCAACTTGGCCGCCCGCTTCCGGATCATAAATACGGATATATAATGAATCCACAATTTCTTCCGGAATAGCGAAAAAGACGGTCTGTGAAAAATCGTCATCACCCCAATCTGGGGCACTTTGATTACCAAACGTACACAAATAGGGAATATTTAAACTGGGATGGGGGACTTCATCCGCTTCTTGGTAGGATGGTGTTCCGATGATAAAAAGGATTCCCAAAAACAGGGTTACGAGGACGTTACGGAACATCGGTGTAAACATTGGGATTGATCCTTCCTCCTTAAAATTTTGCTTGAAATATGCGCGGGCATGGTCTATAATTAGAAACAATTGCGGATTGTTGTACAGATTCCGTCCAGCTTAACATAATCTCCCCCGATTGTCAATAATTTTTCGGGATGATTTACTCCGGTTTATCATCCGGTGTAACTTGTTGATAATTAAATAGTTGTGGATGGCATTGATACCTTATTTAGCTCTAGAAAAGCGAAACGTATGACCACCTATAACCCGTACCTTTCTGAGGCTGTTGACACGCCTTCTTTTTTTTATGGGCGCTCGGAAACAATTCGTTTTATACTCAACCAACTGCAAGAACCTCAGGCTCACCCGATCATCTTGTTTGGACAGCGGAAAGCGGGTAAAACCGCCGTTTTTCGCCATCTACTGCACCTCAAACCGGAGGGGTTTGTGTGGGTCTATTTTGATTTGCAAGGGTATGTACATGCGCCGTTAGCGGAAACCCTGTTCCATTTGGCAGAAGCCATTGCGCACCAACTGGATATTGCCATTCCCACCAAAAAAACCTTTTTGAAAGATGACCATTTCTTTGAAACCAAATTTCTGAATCAAATTCGGAGTGCACTCAAAGACCGTCACCCGGATCAGCCTCCGGCAATGGTGTTGTTGCTGGATGAATTTCATCTACCGCGCGGAGCAGATGTTGCCCGCGACGACACTATTGTGACCTTTTTTCCCTTCCTCTACCAGTTATTACAAAAGGATGCACCGCTACGGCTGGTGCTCACTTTTGGACCGGAATTAGCCATTTCCTACCGGAACAATCCACAGGCATATCAATTATTGACCCAAATTTTATCATCTCCACTGCTCCACGAGGGCGTGTCACATCATGTTACCTCTCTTTCCGTTGAAGACGCCCTAAAACTGATCAAAGAACCGGTTGGAAATCAATTGGTGTACAACCCGGAAGCCCTAGACCGCATTTTGAGCCTTGCTAGTACGTGTCCCTTTTTGATCCGCCAACTCTGCGGTCTTATCTATGAGAAAAAACAACCGGCTGACTCCGAACCGGTGGCGATCTATTCCACAGATGTGGAAGCGGTGAAAACCGAATTTATCCGCCGCTTGCACTCCCATTTTGATGCCCTCTGGGACGATCTGCCCCTCGTGCAAAAAGTGATTTTCTGGCTTATTGCCAAACACCGGGATTCTCAGGGTGCCGTTCCCCGGCAGAAATTGGTTTCTCTATTGGAACGCCAGCATATCAAATTGCCCAAAGGTTTATTCCAAAACCACGAGTTAGTAGCAGAAGAGAACCATGTTGTCCGGTTTCGCATCGGCGGTTTTGGGGATTGGCTGGTGGATCAGGATGTCGAAAATGATTTGATGATCGATTTTGGGCATGCCGAGAACTCCAACAAAGATGGGAGTAGTGCCCATTTTGCCGGTGAATTTGAACGGGCGCTGGAGTATTACCGGGAGGCGGTGGCTATCAATCCTTACCACCTAGATGCCCAGCTTGGTATCGCCGAAGTCCTGAGCCAATTGGGACGCACCGAAGAAAGCATTGAGGAGTACGAAAAAGCGTACCAATTAGACCCGTTTTTTGTGGCAGATGATCTGGTCAATGCCCGCTTAAAGTATGCCGGAGAATTGGAACAAGCCGGCGATAAAAATGGCGCCATTCTGCAATACAGCCGTATCTTGGAAATCTCACCCAACCATATGCGAGCCCAAGAGCTGTGGGCGGAGTTGGTACTGGAAAAAGGACAAAACTTGTGTGAACAGGAAAATTGGGACGACGCGATCTATTGGTACCAGCAACTCTTGAACGTGGCACCAGCCTTGACCGTGGCACGATGTGCCCTCGCCGAAGTATATCTGCGGAAGGGAGAGTACGAAGCGGCGGTGAATGAATATGAAAAAGCCCACAATATCGACCGCAGTGAATCTGTGGCACACGGTTTGGCAAAGGCACGCCTCAAATGGGGTGAAGAACTCAAAGAAGAGGGGATGACCCCAGAAGCAATTGCCAATTATAAGCGAGTTCTTCTCACCGAACCGGATGAGGAAACCCGGGAAACGACCATCGCCAATTTGGTTAAATTGATGCTCCGCCGGGCGGATCAAAGTGCTCAAGCCGGTGACCTGTTAAAAGCTCGGGAGGAATATCGCCGCGTGATCGAGATGGACGGTAATTGCTTAGAAGCCATGATCAAAGAAGCCGGTGTTGTCTATGCCATGGGTGATTATGACGAAGCGATTCGCCTGTTTGAAGCCGCCTGTGAAATCAATGAGGACATCGCTAAACCCGCCATGATTGCCACTCAACTCAATTATGCCGATCGATTAGCCACAAATGGCGCTTGGGACACCGCCATGGAGGTGTGCGACACCGTTCTTGCGCTCGACCCGGAAAATGTGTTGGCACAGGATAAACGCCGGCAATTTGAAGACCGCCGGAATCAGACTCCACCGGTGGCAGATGCCGGCACCACTGGTGAACCGGTTTCGACCGCTGATCCAGACCCCGTTACCGCGGATTCCGAGCAGGATACTGTTGACCTCGACCGGGAATACCAGCAGGCGATGGCATATCTGGAAAATAAACAGTGGGATGAGGCGTTGGAATCCCTCAATCATATTTTTGAACAGGACCCAGACTACCGGGATGCGGATCAAACCCCGATACCGGTCTGGATTAGCCGTGCCTTTTTGGCCCGTGTCGGGCTTGCCGAAGACCTCCTGCCCCAACGCATACAGCAGTTGGAAGCGGAACTTGCTGCCCTAAAAGACGCTCATGCGGTGGAATTAGAAACCTTGCGCACGGCGGAAACTGAGGCAAGTTGGCAGTTAGAGTCGCTGGAAACCGAACGAGACCAGTTGCAGATAGAACTGAAAACCGTCCAGCGCCAATTAGCGGATGCCGAGGCAAAAGTCAAACAGATGGAGGCAGAAAACCTGATCCGGAATGCAGAAGTGGCTGCCCATTCACAAGACCTTTCGGTACACGTCACATCTGCCGACCAAACTATCGATGAAATGAACGACTTGATCGCGCAACTGAATTTAGAAAAACAAGCCCTTAAACATGAAGTGGCGCAGTTGCGAGACCAATTACTGGAACAAGCCGATCTGTTTGACCACTCGGAGGATACTCCCCAAGAGACCCTCTTGGCAGAGACGGAACAACTCCAGCACGAAAACGACCAACTCCGTAAAACGAACGAGATGCTTGCCGCCCAACTCCAACGCTTACAAGAGGAAATAGAAGCCTCCGCCCCACCGGCTGAAACCGGAGCACCTGCGGCGGATCGCATTGCGGAACTTGAAGCCCAGCTTGCCACGCTAAAAACAGAACGTAATGAGTTACAAACCGTACTGGATCAGGTACAGTCCGATGCGGCGGAGCTTAAACAGGAATTCACAAGCCTACGCGAACAGCACCAGCATGACGCCGAGACCGTTAAAGCGCTGGAACAAGCAAATCGACAACTCCAAGAAGAAATCGTTGCCTTGGAACAGGATGCGATTGACCCGCAGGAATTGAAACAAGCGGAAGAAACCATTGCCCAATTGACCCGTGAACGAGATCAATTGCAACTGGATTTGCAGGTCGCAAATGAAAAACTGAAAACCTTACAAAATTCGATCCAAAATACGCCGGATCGATCCGCTGAAATTAGGGCATTGGAAAACGAAATTGACATCCTCACAGAACGTTTAGAACACGCCACCGGTAAGGAAAACAAGCTGATCCAGAAAAACGTCAAGATGATGGACATCAACACCCGGTTGCTCAAACAGATTTCCGAATTGCAGACCGAAGTAGAGAATGCCCAATCCCGGCTAAATGAAACAACTCAGCGTTATGAAAAGACCGAAATTCCCGCCTACAGGCTCAAACTTGAAAATCTGAAACGGGAGTTGGAACAGCAGACGGCGGATTATGACCAATTACACGCTGAAGTGGAGCATCTTCGGGCAGAAAATCAGCAATTACACGATCAGATTGCGCAACTGGAAGACCGAACCTCTGAACTCGACCTCAACCTGAAAAGTTATGAAACAGACCAACTGCGACCGTTGGAACAGGAGGCGAATACACTCCGCCAACAATTGCACGAACGGGATCAGCAGATAAATGAACTCCAGAAAACCATTACCCGCTTGGAAACTCAATTGGACAACTTGAAGGCGGATTTGGCAGAGCAACAACGTCGCTATGAGGAAGTTGAAATCCCAAAACGAGAAGATGCCATCCGGGCATTGGAAGCCCAACAGCAAGAACAGACGGCGGCTCAGACTGCACTGGAGGAACAACTCCAACGCACACAAGCCGAGCTAGATGACGCACGCCAACAATGGCGAGATATTGAGCACGATTATAAAACACTTCAAACGACGAACCAAGACCTCCAGCACCGAGTTGAAGACCTGCAACACCAATTGGAGACCATTCAACACGAACGAGACCAACTCCAACAAGAAATCACCGGTTTGCAGCAGAAATTAGAAGCAGAACAATTCCGACATCAGGAAGAACGAAAGTCGTTAAAAAGCGAAATTGAAACGTTAGCCACGGAAGCCGAACAGTACGCCCTCCAGACGGATGAACTGCGACAATTGCTCACCCAGCAACAAGCCACCGCCGAGAAACTGCGGGCAGAATATGACCACTTAGAAGAGCAATACGAACAGGTGCGCCTGCCAGAGCTAAACGAAAAAATTCAGACATTGCAAGAGAACGTCACTCATCTGGAAGCGCGACAGGTAGAACTGGAAAATCTGCTGGATAAAGCCGAACGCGATTTAGCCTACCGTCAGGAACGGCTGAACCAATTACAGCAACGATATGATACGGAAACGGCATCCTTGCGGCGACAAATTGAGAACCTCTCCCAAGCGCTCGAGGCAAAATCCGACAATGAACAAAATCTATTGGAAAACAACACGGCGCTGACGCGTGCCAATACGGATTTGTTGCGACAGTTGTCGCAGTTAAAAGATGAACTGAATGAGGCTCAAAGACAACAAGCCCAATTTGAACAGATCGAACGCCTCCAGTTACAAAATGAAATCGATAAACTCAAGCGAACCTTAGCCACCGAGGAACACCAGCGAGAACACTTGGAAAGCGAACTGGAAACGGCGACGCAGGCGCTGGAAGATGCGCATCAACGGGCAATAACTCTACAACAGGATTATGAAGAAAATGTGATTGCCCCCCTCCAACAAGAGGTGGATGACTTGCGCCGGACCGTGAATGAAGCTAAAACACATGAAGAGATTTTACAACGCCGGTTGCGTGAAATGGAGCAGGAAAATCATCAATTGGTACGTGATCTGGAAGCATTGCGCGAAGAATATCAAACCGAACGCTTGCCCCAATTAGAGCGACAACTCAAAGACCAACAGGAAGAAACGGCGGCTAAAGCCAACCGCATTCGTGAACTGGAGACCCAACTCCACATTAAGGACCAAGAGATGGCGGCGTTGCGGACAGAACTTCAGCAGATGCAAACACACTATGAACAGGAACGCTTGGCTCCGTTAGAGCAGCGTCTGGCACAACTGGAAACGCAACTGTTTGAAGCCGAAGGTAACCTCAGTGATGCCCGGGCACATGCCACCTCCCTGCAAGACCAAATTGATGATTTACAGCAACAGTTGGAAGAACAACAAATTCGGTATGAAGTTCAGCAGATTAAGCCGCTGCAACACCAGATCGACCTTCTTCAACAAAAAGTAACCGCCGCGGAACGTACCGAAAATCAATTGAAGGCAAAAGCGGAAGATGCTGAATCCGCCCACCAGTATGCGTTGCAACAGATTGAAGTTTTGCAGGATGAAATCGATCTCCTGCGGGAAAAAGCCGATCACGTTCGCCAACAGTACGAACACGAGCGCATTCCCGCCTTGCAACGAAAGATCGAGCGCCTCACCCAATCCAACCATGAAAAAAGTGAAAATATTGAACGGCTGAACCGGCTTCTTGCCGAAAAATTGGAAGAAGAAGAAGAATTGCTCCGCCACAATACGGAAATGAGTGATAGCAATACCCGTTTGTTAAAGAAAATCAATGAGTTGCAGCGAGAAATTGTCTCATTACGCCAACCGTTACCCAACGCTGATACGGAAGAGTCATGATGGACAAAAACCGGTACGAACAGGAGATTGAGGATTTACGGCGCGAGATTGATAGCCTAAATCGTGTTTTGCGGGAAAAATCCGCCTACGAAGACCGTCTGCAAACCAAAAATAAACGGTTGATGGAACGCAACAACCAACTGTTTAAGCAGGTTGCCGAATTGCAAGGAGACGTCGCCCGTCTGCACCAGCAGGTGTTCGCGCTCAATAAATCACCGGAAAGCTACCAAACGGCGGTCTTGCAGGCTGAATTAGACCAGTTGCAATCGGTGGTGAACGAGTTGCAATCTCGTGAAACATCGCTCCTCGCCGAGAATCAGCGCTTAAAAACGGATTTGAATCATTGGCGATCTGCCACGGCGCAGGATTCGCATGAGACGGTGCGTAAAACGGCTGAAATAGAGCAACTCAAACGGGCACGGCAAGAGGCCGAAGAACGCCTTTCCCGCAAAACCGCCGAATTTCTGGAACTGAGCGAACGCATTGGAGAACTGGATCGCATCTACGAAAAAACCATTGCGGAAGTCAAACGGTTACGCGAACAATTGACCGCGACGAAAGCGGAAAATCAGGACAAAACAGCCCGGCTGGCAAAGCTCCATGCTGAACAAGAAGACTTACAAGCACAATTGGTATCCCAGCAGTCCCGTGCGGCGGAGATGCAGGCGCAGTTGGCAGAGACTCGCTCTAAATTGAATCTGGCAGAGAAAAATATCCAACAGTTGACCGAAACTCTGCAAAAATATGAGCATCACCAAATACCGGTATTGCGCTCCCAACTGGATGATCTGAACCGCCAAATATCTGAAAAAGATAAAGAAATAAATATCTTACGCAAAAAAAATGAAGCCTTGGGGTCGGCAACCTCCGGTGCGGAGGCCTCCGCGGATGATGATGACACACGCCACCGGGAACTTCAACAGGAGGTGGAGCGTCTCAACAACGTGATCTCCCAAAAAGAGCGGGAACTGGAAATTTTAGCGCAGGATAAGCAAAAACTGGTCGATCAACAACTTCATTTTCAGCAAAGTTTGCAAGCGGAACTTGCCGCGAAAATTGAACTGGAATTTCAACAGCGTGAACTCAACACCAAACTGGCCGCCGCCCAGCAAGAAATCGAGACGTTAAGAGCAGAACTTGCCGCTCGACCCGAACTGGCTACTGGCACGGATGGGCTTGAAACCGACCTCCAAAACTTGCAGGCACTGCTGGAGGAGCGGGATGCGACCATCGCCTCATTGAATGCCCAACTTTCTGAGATGGCAGACCCACTCGTCGCGGCTAAAGCTGAAAGTTTGCAACAGGAGTTGGATACCGCCCGGCGAAAAATTTCCGATTTGCGCACGGAAAATTCGTCTTTACAGCAGCAGTTGAACGACTTGAAAACCGCATTGGAGCATCGTCACTCCATCGAAGCAGAGATTACCAGTCTATCTGCCACCATTGACCGGCTTAACCAATCGTTGGAAGCATCTGCGGCGGAAAAAGCCGATTTGAAGCGTGCCTATGATTCTCTGCGGCACGAGTGGGCAACACTTTACGAGCGTTTAAACCAACCCGAACCTGTGTCTTCCAAAAAGAAATATCCGGCGTTTTGGTTGTGGTCGGTCTTCTTTTTACTTCTGGCGGTGCTGTTGCTCTTTTTACCGGAAACCCTTGACCAAACCAAATCGGTGTTTCCCCTCTCCAACCCACCGGTTATAACCCGTTTGGGTGCTCCTGACTCGATGACCTCCAATGTCACCCCGGCACCTCCGGTTCCGAGTGCAGATTCAACAACGGTAATCGCGGAAATGCCGCCGGAAAGCTCATCTCCGGCAGCTATAACCCCCGGCATCACTCCGGCTTCTGATTCAACAACGGTAATCGCGGAAATGCCGCCGGAAAGCTCATCTCCGGCAGCTATAACCCCGCCTGCATCCGCACCGGAATCTGGAACGGTGGGTGCTGAACCGGCGCCGGAAACCGCTCCCCGCATGACGGTAGAACCCGAAACGACACCGGTTGCCGGCACGCCCGCTTCCGCATCATCCCCGACGTTTACCTTACCGGCTACCGTTGATTTGAGTGTGGATGTCAGTGGTGGAGAAGCTCCCTTAAAAACCACGTTCCACGCCCCGTTGCCAGAACCCACACCGGATAATCTCAACTTTTTGTGGGATTTTGGGGATGGGGTAACCAGCCGTCAGGCATCCCCCACCCATACCTATGTCCAGCCGGGTATTTACACCACCCGTCTGAACTTGCAATACGGTCAGGATTCCAAAACGGTTGGACAAGTCACGATTCAAGTGGATGCCCCCCCGCCCCCGCCAATTGCAGAAGCCTCGCTCGGCGAAGGGGATGCTAACCAAGGAAAACTCAAAACTGCTCCGCTGGCAACCCCAACCCCTAAACCCCGGTTGCAAGTCTCTACTACCGAAGGACGCGCCCCATTGGAAGTCCGTTTTTCATTAAGCGGGCTTGAAGGGATGCCGCATCTCTCCTATTTGTGGGATTTTGGGGATGGCAGTACCAGCAGTACCCAAGCGAATCCAACCCATATCTACCAAATGGCAGGAAATTATCGGGCTGTGGGTGTTGTCAAGCAGGGGAATCAAATTGTGGCGGAAGTCTCGCAGACGATTCGCGTGGTGCCGGATCAGCGCAATGTACGGATTCAACAGTTGCATGCCATAGAAGAGATGGTTTTGATTCCGGCTGGAAATTTCCACATGGGTGATTTTCGAGGTGAACCGGATGCACAACCGCAAATTATTGTCTTCTTAGATACCTATTATATTGATAAATACGAAGTTACCAATGCCCAATATGCGGAGTTTCTGAATCGTATCAATTATACACCAACAGATGATAAATTCATTGAAATTTCGCACCCGGATTGTAAAATTTACTACGACTCGGATCAGGGATTTAAAGTTGAACCGGGTTATGAGTATTATCCCGTGGTTTGTGTCAGTTGGTACGGGGCAGATGCGTATGCCAAGGCACTGAATAAGCGATTACCCACCGAAGCGGAGTGGGAAAAAGCGGCACGGGGCGAACAAGATGTGCGCAGTTACCCTTGGGGAAATCAGTGGATCCCCAATATTGCCAACACCCGGGAACTCTCTTTGGGCAGTGGACCAACCAAAGTGGGGCGATTTCCTGCCGGTGAAAGCCCTTACGGGGTGGTTGATCTCATCGGGAATGTCTCTGAATGGTGTGCCGATTGGTATCAAGAAGATTTTTATCAGCGGCATTCTGGTAAGAATCCGGCGGGTCCCGTTTCGGGTACGATGCGCGTTTATCGCGGCGGGTCTTACAGCGATCTGGGTGCGCATGCCCGCGTGTTTGATCGCGCCGCGGCAAGCCCAGATGCCAAGCATCCAACCCGAGGGTTTCGCTGTGCCCGGTAGCCTTTCGTGATTTAGGGCGAACGGGGTTAGCTGGGTGCATCCATTCTTCCTTTTTTGTCTTCACTTCACCCGCTCGTTAAAGAGGTAGCATGACGGCAGTAACCACACCTAAATATACGGATTTGCACGATCCGAGTCTCTATTTCAATCGCGAACTCAGTTGGATTCAGTTTAACGAGCGCGTACTCCGGGAAGCTCTAGACCCCGATAATTGGCCCCTATTGGAGCGACTCAAATTTCTCTCCATTTTTAGCACCAATTTGGATGAATTTTTTATGATTCGGGTTGCCGGTCTTAAACAGCAGATCGGTGCGGAGATTCACAAAAAATCTCCGGATGGCCTCACGCCAGAAGAGCAACTCAAATTAATTTCAGAGCAAGTTCACCGGCAAGTTGACGCCCAGATAACGTGCTTCATGGAGGATATCTTGCCCAAACTGGAAACTGCCGGTATTTATTTTCATCACTACCGTGACTTAAATCCGGCGCATCGGAAATTCTTAGATAAACTCTTTAAAAAAGATATTTTTCCGGTATTGACTCCGTTGGGCTTTGACCCCGGACGACCGTTTCCCCATTTGCTGAATATCAGTATTTACATTGCTTTTTTTGTTAGAGATGCGAATCAGCACGAGGAAGAACCCAAATTTGCCATTGTACAAATGCCCTCTACATTGCCTCGCTTAATTCCCCTCCCGTACAAGCGAGGCACACATTTTGCCCTGTTGGAAGATGTTATCAGTGCAAATGCGCATCGCCTTTTTTTGGGATATGATGTCCTCGAATGCTATCCTTTTCAGGTCACCCGAGATGCGGACTTGGAAATTGCCGAAGATGAAGCGGATGACCTGCTGGAAACGGTAGAACGCGAGGTCAATAAGCGGCGGTGGGGTAAAGCTGTTCGTCTGGCGATTGATCACTGTATGCCGGATAAGATTCGGGGTATCCTCGCGGACTCCCTCAATTTGCACCCGCAGGATGTGTACGAAGTGAAGGGTCCCTTGAATCTCTCTGATTTTATGCAACTGTATAAACTGGATCGACCGGATTTGAAAGATAAGCCGTTCACGCCCCGTTCCGTCCCCGATGTGCAAGGTTATAATACCATTTTTGATGCGATTCAGGAGAAAGATATTCTCCTTCACCACCCGTATGAATCTTTTAATAGTGTCATTGATTTTGTGCGAACCGCCGCAGAAGACCCCAACGTACTTGCCATTAAAATGACGCTTTACCGCACGGGAGTGGACTCGCCGATTCTGCGGGCACTCTCTACCGCCGTGGAAAATGGAAAACAAGTAGCGGTTCTGGTGGAGTTGAAAGCGCGGTTTGATGAAGAAAATAACATCGTTTGGGCACGGTTACTGGCAAAATCCGGGGTTCATGTGGTGTATGGCTTGTTAGGCTTAAAGACCCACTGTAAAGTTGCTTTAGTTGTCCGGCGTGAGGGTAATCTCATCCGGCGGTATGTTCACTTGGCTACCGGCAATTACAATCCCACAACGGCTAAAATCTACACCGACTTGGGCTTGATGACGTGTCACCCAGATTTTGGCGAAGATGTATCCCACCTGTTTAATTATCTGACGGGTTATTCTCGCCGCCAAAAATGGCGAAAATTACTGGTTTCACCCCTCAATTTACGGCAAGAATTGATTCGCTTGGTGCGGGATGAGATCATTATCCATGAAAAAAGCGGCAACGGCTGGATTATCCTCAAAATGAATTCCTTGCTCGATGCCGAAATGATCCGCTATTTGTACCAAGCGTCACAAGCCGGTGTCCGGGTTGATCTGCTGATCCGGGGGATTTGCTCGTTGCGTCCCGGCGTGCCGGGGATTAGCGATAACATTCGGGTCAAGAGTATTGTGGGGCGGTTTTTGGAACACAGCCGGATTTTTTACTTTCGGAATGGTGGTGATGAACGTGTCTATTTAGGCAGTGCGGATTGGATGCCCCGCAACCTCGACCGGCGCGTAGAAACCGTTTTCCCTGTGGAAGACCCGCGCTTGAAGCGTCGCATCACGGATGAGATTTTGATAACCACCTTGAAAGACAATGTGAAATCATACGAACTAAAAAGTGATGGTACGTATGAAAAGATTCCGCACTCCCCTGAAAATGCAGTGAATTGCCAAGAAATATTTCTCAATGAATACGACTAAAACGATTCTTCTAATTGATGATGACCCCCATATTCGTCACCTGATTGGGTTGTTTTTACGGCGGACGGATTACCACCTGATTAGTGCCGGTGATGGGGAATCCGGTTTACGCTTGATCCGAGAAAAAAAACCGGCGGCGATTCTGCTAGACCGGATGTTACCGGGACTCTCCGGTGACGAGGTTCTGCGCCGGTTGCGGCATGACCCAGCCTACCGGGAAGTCGCCCAGACACCGGTGATTGTGCTAACCGCACTTTCCGGGCGGGAAGTTCGTCAAAAAACACTCGAATTAGGCGCCAACGCTTATCTCACCAAGCCCGTCACCTTTGATATGTTGACCAACCAATTGGAAAGTGTCCTTTACCACTATTCTCTAGCTCTTCCAGCGGAGCCGTCCCTTACCAGTGATATTTACGAATTGTTGGTGGAAAATATCCATGATCTGGTTTTTGTTCTCTCGGCTTCGGGACAGGTGATGTATATCAATCCCCGCGTGCAGGATATGCTCGGCTACCCCCAAACGGAGATGTCCCAACGGTATTTCTCTGATTTTGTTTATCCCGATGATGTGGCCGTGGTTCAAGGCGTACTTAGCCACATTGTGGAAACCGGCGAACTGCATCAATTGGAAATCCGAATGCTCCACAAGGATAACAGCTTGCGGTATATGGAATTGACCGGAAAGCGGGTTGCTCGGAAAGATCAATACTTGATCATGGGTTCGGCGCGGGATGTGACGGTTGAGAATGACCTGCGGCAATCCGTGCGGCATTATGCCGAAAATTTGCAAGAGATGGTCGAACGCCGGACGTACGAATTAGAGTTGGCAAAAAGTGAGATTACCTATCTGTTTCAGACCATCTCTCAGGTAATTGCACAATCGTCGATTGCGCGTAAAATCGAGGTGATTTGTGAGGCACTCGTCCGGGATCGATTTTACCAACAAGTGGTGATTGAAATTTACAACACCGATAATGTGCTTACGCACCGCACAGAACGGGGTCACATTGATGCGAATATCAGCCCGCAGCGCTATCGCTACCCGTTTTACCGGCAGGATGAAACTGTTTTGGGGTATCTGGAGGTGTACAACCCGCTGATTGAACTCTCGGACGAAGTGCAACGCATGATCAATTTATTTGTCAATGTCATTGCTCTTTCCATTGAGCGAGCCGAATTAGAGAGCGAAAATGAGGCAATCCATAAAGAATTGGTGGTGAAGAAGCTGGAGGCGGATGAACTGAGTATCCTCAAGTCGGAATTTATGAATAATGTCGGGCATGAATTTCGAACCCCGCTGGCAATTATTATCGGCTATCTGGATGTATTAACTCGGGGTATTGGGGGCAAGTTAAACGCGCGACAAGCCCAAATGGTGCAAGTCATGCGGGAAAATGCGGATAAACTCCATCGATTAATTCAAGATATTCTGGATTTTTCACAGATTCAACTGAATGGGTTATCGGTTGCTTACGAACCCTGTGCCGTTCCCCAACTGATCCTTTCTGCCACCGCCCGGGTGACCAATATGGCTAAGCAAAAAAATATTGCGCTCACCTATGTGTATCCGCATGATTTACCGGAAATTTTGCTTGACCCAAGCAAAACGGCACGTATTCTCCATGTGTTATTGGATAATGCCGTGAAATTTACGGACCCCGGTGGGACGGTGACGCTGGAAGCTGTGCATAACCAACATGAGATTCGGTTTCGGGTCAAAGATAGCGGTCATGGCATTGCCGAAGCAGACCGGGAGAAGATTTTTGAACCGTTCCGCCAAGGGGATGGCTCAACGATTCGGGAACATGGCGGCACCGGGTTAGGGTTGAGTTTTGCCAAACATCTAACCGAATTATTGGAGGGGGAATTATCTTTCACCAGTGTGGTGGGGCAGGGTACAACGTTTGAAGTGGCGTTTCCCTTACGCTATGCGGAATGTTCGTAGGGGATTCCCCAAAAGTGCCTTTCGATCACGCCTCACGTTAACCGGCGCAATGCCATATACGTCAAACCCACCACAATTAGGACGATACTCGTGAGGAATACCCCCCAGTGATAATCAACCATACCATATAGGACAAAAGACCCGATAAGAATCCCACCGAGAAGCATTCGGGCTTGCCGCGTCGTTTTGGCGAGTGCCGAAATCGAGATTGCCCCTAAGCCGAACAGGGTGGGTATGACCCAGATTACAAGCCCCCAGACCAACACATCCCCCCACGAAACCCCTCCCAGAAAAAAGACCACCGCAAAAAACGGAAGTGCCAATAGTGCCAACATCATAACACTCACCAGAGAGCCGTACAATTTGCCAAAAAGTAACTCCCGGGGGTTAAGGGGAGTTAACGCTAAGGCATCGAAGGTCTGTTTTTCCCGTTCACCGGCAATCTCCATCAGATTCACCCCAATGCTGTTGATACTCAAAAAAAACGTGAGCAATCCAGCCAAACTTTGAAAAAAATGACGCCCGACTTGGGATAAATTCGATTGGGCAACACCGGCACTCAACCATACTCCCAGAAAAAAAAGTGTCATGACCAGCATGGTGAGTAAAAATACAAATTGATTCCGAAATACTCGCTTTGCCCGGATGTAACGGCGCCAGTTGCTCCGGGTGAGGGGGTTGATTTCGTATTGCCCGTCACTCATGGGTGTTGTGAGGCTGACAAACGTGAATATATAGGCAACGATCGGGGGCATGAATCCCTCTAACTGGGGTACAGGTGAATTGTCAAAAAAACCTCGTTCAAGCGATGCCTGAACGAGGTGTATTTGGTGCGGTGAACGCCAAAAGTCAAGTTTTTATTTTGGGTTGGGAAAATTTTCCTTATTTGAGGAGCACCATACTTCGGGTGTGTTCATAATCGCCAGCGACCAACCGGTAGTAATAAATTCCACTAAAGGCACGCTCCCCGTTTTCGAGCCGGCCGTCCCACTCAATGGCATATGATCCGGCAGGTTGTTCTTGAGCTACTAAGGTGCGAACTAATTGCCCCTGATTGGTGTAGATTGCCAGCGAAACCGTGCTTGCTACGGGTAATTCATAGCGGATTGTGGTTTTTGGATTGAATGGGTTGGGGTAATTTGGATTCAACCGGTAGTGTGCTGGTGTGTGTATTGACGTATTCACCCGATCATCTTCAACCGAAATATAAAAATCCGTTGCCCCATAGATGGCAAAATTATCAAAGAACCAACCGGGGTCTGAATTGTTGGTGGAGCCAAACCGGAATCGGAATTTTACCCGTTGGTTAAGATAATCCAATAGAGGAAATTCCACGCGTTGCCAGCCCTCACTTTCGCCGGTAAAGCCGGGTTGTCCGCCGAGACCGACGATGGAATTATCGGGATAGCCTCCCTCTGGGGGCAATATGAGCCACGTTTCGCCATTATCCGTAGAAATCTGCACCAGGCCGCCATCCCACCCCTCGTCCATGTCATACCACGTATAAAAGACCAATCGTGGGTCTTCGGTAATACCGATATTGAACGAGCGGGTTTCAAGGGAGTACCGGCGGTTGGGTTCGTACATGCCGTCTAAATCAGTGCCCCACACATGGTCTCCACTGTAGGCAAAGGCGGGTCCATAACCGGCTTGAGGTGTTCCCCATTCCCACTCATTAAACCCGCTTGCCGGTATAAAATCTCCATTGTTCTCTTCAAAACTTTGAACAAAGGTCAAGGTGAGGTTCATTTCGGTTTCCTCACCGGCAGGGATGTCTAAACTCACTTCTTGCGGGTCGTGATGGGGGGCATCTACCCAGAAGGTATATGTATAATCTCCCGCCAAATCGATTGAAAATTGGCCGTCTTCACCGGTATAAAATGGGTCGACCGGCACACCGAGCGGTGTAATTTCGGCGTTTGCCAGCCCGTAACCGTGCGAACTGGCAATCATCCCGCTCAAGTGACCCTGAGGCCGGGCTTCTAACTCAATATCCACGACGAGCGTTTCTTGCGAGGCGATGGTATATTCTGCTTCGGAAACAAAATCATAATATCCGAAACGGGTTGCCTGAAGGGTGTATGTTCCCGGTTGGGCAGAAAGATGATAAAATCCATTTTCATCGGAAAGCGTTTCAAAGCGGGTATTGGCGATGAACACGCGGGTTTCACGCAAGACTTCCCCACTTCCGGCATCGGTTACAGTTCCCTGAAAAGCGGACATGCGGGCGTAAACTTCCATTACGGCGGCGTAGGCATCGATGAACCCATGCCCGTAATCATTATCTTCGCCGGCGGGTCCCAGATCAATGGCGGTAAGCATCAGAATTTCTTTAATTTCATTGACCTCAATATTGGGGTCTGCTTGCCGCATCAGCGCCACCACGCCGGCGACGTGCGGCGCCGACATTGACGTGCCGCTGAGTTCTGAGTAACTACTGCCGTATGCGGAGCGGACATCCACCCCTGGGGCGCTCACTTCCGGCTTGATTTCCAGTCCCGGCTCGGCTTCGCAATCGGTGGGACCGCCCAAACTGAAGCTGGCAATGGTGAAGGGCGGTGTTGTGGTTGTGGCGCCAACACAAAAGCCGGTGAAGGGTGTTTCCGCCCGGTCTTTGGGTTGGGGGACAATGGTAATTCCACTGCGGGCATTGCCGGATGACCAAACGAGTACGACACCGGCGGCTTCGCAAATATCCATCGCCTCATAATAGGGGAATCCGGCGGGGCAGTTCCCGGCGTACAAGCTCCATGAATTATTGGAGACATCCGGAACATCATCAATGGTCTCGGGGTTACCATCTGGATCGGCGATCCATTCGAGGGCAGGAATCGCCGAGCTACTTTCCGCTGCAATCCACAGGGCGGCGGGGGCAACCCCGATGGTGTCCGCCGTTGCCGGATCAAGACCGCAGATCGTTCCCATGGTATGGGTACCGTGCCCATTATTATCAGAGGGGGTGCTGCCGGCACCATACCAGCATTCATTTGCTGGATGTCCAAAATTGCCACGCCAGCGGGCATTTAGTGCCGGATGGTTCAAATTCACACCGGTATCCACATTGCTTACCAGCCGTCCTTCGCCCCGCAGACCGAGTTCATTCCAGACCCGGGGCGCATTGATGCCCCGTAATCCGGGTTCGGTGCCGCCAGGAGTCCGCAGATGGGAGGCTGGGCGGATACTGACCGGTTCATCGGGCACAATTTCCGGCTGATTCCATAATATCCCCACGCCGGGTTGTGCGGCTAAATCTGCGATGGATTGCTTCTGAATTTCGACGTAAATCGCGTTGGTAATCCAATAACTTTCATAGGTTGCTACGACGCCTTGCGCCTGCAAATCTGCCAGATAAGCACGTAGGGGGGGTTGAGTTCGTTCTGCCAATTCCTGAGCGGCTGTGATGACCACGCGATGGCGTTCCGCTCGCGTTGCGCGTTGGGCAGTTAATTCATCACTAAGATATTGCACATCCAAACGCTCTTGCATACTGACCAACACCGGCACAAAATCATCATCTGCAAAACCGGGTAAAATCTCTTGTAAACCGGTGGAAATTTCCCCAGCGAAAAGTATGCGGCACGGAATAAGCACGATCCATAAACTTAAACTTATTCCAAGTTGTTGACGTATAGTCATTGAAAAATGCTCCTTATTTGAGAGATACATATTTGGGAGATATACATTAAGGGAATTGAAATGTAGCCGGAAATTGGGGAAAACGGGGTGGGGTTTCCTTTACGTTTGTTGGAAATTAAAGCTCTACGGATGTTTGGTCAATATTTTTGTCTCATTCCAGGGTTGACTTTTTAGGGGTTTTCATCTAAATAGCGACTTATGCTCCGATTGAAAGAGGATACCGCCGTAAAATCACCAGAGTTTTCGCCCTTATTGGATCATCGTGCGTTGCTGGTCTATTTGGGGTTGGGTGCCATGATTTTGGCATTACTCTTCATGCTGTTGACCAACCTTTTGGTGCGCGAGCTCGACACCGAAAACCGCAAAATCTCAGAAGCCTTAACGCGCTTTTTGCTCCATTTGCCAACGACACTCGATGAAAATACCACGCGTCTTGTCAGCCAGATCGTCATGGACGATATTGTGAAACATCTGACGTTCCCCTATATTCTGACCGATGCCGAAGGCAATCCCCAAATTTGGGTGCGCTTGACTCCCCAACAGACGGTTGAAGTATGGGTGCGTGTCAGGCAAAAAGAGGCGTTTCAGGAATTAGAAGGGTATGCTGCCCTCACGGATTCCATCTTTTGGGTGCGAAATAATGCGGTTATTTTAGACCACACGGAGGAGATTCAGCACGAATTGGAACGGGCGATTCGGAAGATGGATAGCCATTATCCGCCTTTACCCATCTATCTCAATTTTGAGTTAGAGGATATTCAGTTTCGCCAACGGAAAACGGAAGATGAAATTTTACTAGGGTATTTGCATTATGGGGAAACCCCCGTTATGCAAAAGCTCCGCTGGATGCCTATTGTTCAAACCCTTATTTTTCTGCTGTTTATGTTGTCTGGCTTGATTGGCTACCGTATGCTAAAGGCATCGGAGCAACGCTCTATTTGGGCAGGTATGGCAAAAGAGACGGCTCACCAGTTGGGTACACCGATCACCAGCTTGATGGGTTGGTTGGAACTACTCACCGACCCTGATTTTGTCGATACGCCCGAATTAAACCGGCAGATGATCGTCGAATCCATGCGGAAAGATATTGAACGCCTCGATAAAGTGGCTTCCCGGTTTGGTAAAATTGGTTCTATGCCGGATTTAGCCCCGTTAGACCTCAATGAGGTGGTGCAGGGTATTGTCGATTACTACCGCCAACGGTTGCCACAAGTGGGGCGTAAATGTGTCATCCGGGTGCAAACTCAGCCGGTGCCGGTGGTTTACGCCAATCGGGAATTATTGGAATGGGTCATCGAAAATTTAATTAAAAATGCCCTCGATGCGCTCGAAAAAGGGAATAGTTTTATCGACGTACAAACCCGTCTGGATGCCGCACATGGGATGGTAGAAATTATCGTAGGGGATAATGGCAAAGGTATCCCATTGAACCTTCAGTCATCTATTTTTTTGCCGGGGTTTACTACCAAAAAGCGGGGTTGGGGGTTGGGGTTAACCCTCGCCCGCCGGATTATGGAAGATTACCACCGCGGCAAAATCCGCTTAATTCGCAGTTCACCGGGGGAAGGAAGTTGGTTTAGTGTGATGTTACCCGTGGCTCGTGTAAATGATTCGCATCTAACGAATTAGATTAGAATTCCAATTAAAAATAGCTTGACTTTTGTCATCAGGTGTGATACCGTTGAAGATGATTTGAACCGATTTACCTGATTTTCAAGGCGTTTAAGGAGCCTTTGGTTTATGTCCGAAACCGCTAAAAAACGAACTGTTTTGCTTGTTGATGATGATGCTTTTATCCGCGATTTTCTCAAGATGCTCTTGGAGTATCTGGAGTTTGAAGTGGAAATGGCGGAAAACGGTCAAGAAGGGGTGGATAAAGCCCAAAAAACGCCGTTTGATCTGATCGTCTCGGATATTGATATGCCCGTGATGAATGGCTTGGAACTGATCTCTGCGATCCGGCGTTTCAATGAAGATGTGCCCATTGTGATCCTCACCGGCAATGATGATGTCTCCACGGCAATTGAGGCGATGCGGAAAGGTGCTTTTGATTACATATTTAAAGATGATAACATTCAGGAAGCGTTGCCGATTGCCGTCGATAAAGCACTGGAAAAGCGACGGTTAGAGGAAGAAAATAAACGATTACTCATCGACCTGCAGCAGAAAAACGCCGATCTAGAAGAGACCAATCGGATGAACGTCCAGTTGTTAGAACGGATTCAGGCATTTAATGAAGAGTTGCAAGAGAAAATTGCGGCGGCAACTTCGGAATTACGAGTGACAAACCAACTGCTAAACTTGAAAGTAGAAGAGCTTAATGCGTTACATGCCGTGGGGCAAGCGATCAGTTCCATCGTGCCGATGGATAAACTGCTCAATTTGATTATGGAGCGCAGTAAATTTTTGATGAAAGCAGAAGCAAGTTCACTGGCGATTATCAACCCTGACACCAATGAGTTGGAATTCCAAGTGGCGCAGGGCGATGCGGGTGACATCATGCGGAAAATTCGAGTGCCGGTTGATGAGAATAGCATTGCCGGCTGGGTGGCAAAACATCAAAAACCTTTAGTGATAGAAGACGCTTACACTGACAAACGGTTTAACCCAGAATACGATAAAAAAACCGGTTTTCGCACCAAATCAATCATGTGCGTACCCCTGTTAGCCAAAAATAAAGTGATCGGCATTGTGCAGGTTATCAATAAGTTGAATGATTCCACGTTCAATGAGGTGGATTTAGAAGTATTTGATACCTTCTCGCACCAAGCATCCATCGCCATTGAAAATGCCCGTCTCTATGAAGCCTTGGAAAAAAAGGCGAATGAATTACGGGAAACACTTGAGCGCGAGCGCCGGATCGCCATCGAAAAAGAGAAAATGGGGAAATTTATTCCGAAAACGGTACTGGATGAAATCCGTAAGAGCCGGGAGGAACATCTTGCGCTTGGTGGACGGCCGGTCACGGCTACCGTACTATTTTCCGACATCGCCGGCTTTACCCGTATCTCGGAAACACAGAAACCGGAAGTGATTGTCTCCTATCTGAATCATTACATGACCGCCATGACCCATATTATTGAATCCCATCAAGGAATTGTCGATAAATTCATGGGTGATGGTATCATGGCGGTATTCTCTCCAACAGATGGGGATGACCATCATGCCGATCATGCCGTGCAAGCCAGTATTGAAATGCAACAGGCCTCCCGCCAACTTTCCAAAGAATGGGTGAAATCCGGGTTGGGAGCGCTATCGATGCGAATTGGGTTGAATACGGGCAACATGGTTGCCGGGAATATCGGCTCAGAAACCCGTATGGATTATACTGTGATCGGGGATAATGTCAATTTGGCATCCCGGCTGGAAACCGCTTGCCCTCCGGGAGGCGTGCTGATGAGTGAAACCACATTTGCGCATCTAACCCAGACGTTCCCGACGAAAAAAATCGATCCCATTCATGTTAAAAATCGAGTGCAACCGGTGCAACCGTATTTGATCCCAAGCGAAACGATTGAGAGTTTGTAGTGATATGCCCTCGCCTGCTGCCGGAATCCGTCTTGATGCCAAAAATATCAGTTGGAAAGCGGGATCAACCCTCATTTTATCCCATATTTCGCTCTCCTTTTTCCCCGCGGAATGTGTCGGGTTGCTCGGTCCCAGTGGGGCGGGCAAATCGACCTTGCTCAAGACCCTCTGCGGGATTCTCACGCCGTCCGAAGGTCAAGTACGGGTTAATGGTGATGACTTCCGCCATCATCGAGACCGGTTGCGGTATTTTTTGGGGTATGTGCCACAAGATGATATTGTTCACCGCACCTTAACAGTTTACAACGCGTTGCATTATGCCGCCCTACTCCGTTTCCCCCCCGGTACACCTTCTGCTACGATAACCTCCAAAGTTGATACGTTGATCCGCCAATTGGGGCTAGCTGAACGCCGCCGCACTCGAATTTCCCGGCTTAGCGGCGGACAACGAAAGCGGGTGAGTGTGGGTGTGGAACTGCTAACAGAGCCGTGGCTCCTCTTTTTGGATGAACCCACCTCTGGACTCGACCCCGGAACGGAAGAAAAAATGATGAAACTATTCCGGGGCTTGGCAGATGAAGGACGTACCGTGATTTTAACCACACATGTGATGGAATCCCTCCATCTCCTGGATTTGGTGGTGATTTTGGTGAAAGGGGTGCTGGCATTTTGTGGCCCCCCAGCCGCCGCGTTGCCCTATTTTCGGGTTGATGATTTTGCCGATATTTATAAGGCTCTTGATAAACAATCTCCGCGCGCCTGGGCAGACCGGTTTCGCCGTTCGGATTTGTATCAGGAGTACGTTGCCGACCGGCTACAACAGCCATGCTCACTCCCCTTACCGGAAATCCCGCAAGTCCCGGCAGTGACAACTTCCGCCAGGAAACCGCCGCGAACCGTGCAAGAACCAGCAACCCCGTCGTCTTCTCCACAACCACCCTCAACCGGAATCTCGTCGGTTGAGAGCGAGTTGGAACGGCTCAAACGCGAATTAGGTCAGAAGTAAAATGAGGTGTATTCATGACAACTGAACGTGGAAAAGCGATTTTAGGTGCTACCGGTATTCATCTCGTCCTATTGGTGATTATTTTCTTCCAGACGATTTCGATAGAACAACCCCCCCCCAAGCTGATCGAAGTTGATCTGGCAATGGCAGGTGTGTTGGAGGGTACGAGTCCCAAACCGGACGAACCGGTAGCTTCTCCGTTGGAATCGATGCCGCCAGAAGCGTCACCGGAAACCCCAGCGGAAACTCCACCCACCGACCCCACACCGGAACCGGTTGTTCCGCCGTCACCGGAACGGGTGTCTCCGCCGCCCTCCAAAACCGAGCCCCCGGCGCCTTCCGTGGAATCTATACCCGATGATCCGGTCACATCCGAGGTAGAAACCCCTGTGCCGGATTCCCCCGCACCCGTTTTACCCCAACGGCGCGGGGTTATCGACCCCAACCGTCCGAAAGTGCCGCAACGAAATTCGGCTTCCAAATTACCGGTATTTGATCTGCCCACTTCAGATGTACCGGAGGTTATCAATCCCAGTGATAACTACGTGCCGCCACCTCCGCCACCCTCGCCACCAACTTATACTGATACGATTGGTATCCCCGAACGAACGGTGAGCGAGAAGGTTACTGGGGCAAATACACCGCCAAAAGGCCGCCCGGAGGGTGAGACCACAGAAACCACCCGTGAAGAAGGCGTAACCTTCTCGCTGGAAGGGGTAATTCTCAGGCGAAACGTACTCAAACACGTTATCCCCGATTATCCATCGGGCGCCGCCGGAAGTCCCGACATCAAATTGAAATTTGAAGTCACCCCGGATGGAGCCGTGACAAATATTATTCCGCTGAGTAAAGGCGGGGATAGCCGGTTTGAGCGGGTGGCGATTACCGCGCTTCGCCAATGGCGGTTTGGGGCGCTTCAGCACGATTCCGGCGAAAATCAGACCGGGATGATTACCTTTAAATTTCGTACCCGTTAGCGCTATTGAAACTTGGATTACCACTACCTGCGCCCAACATGCGGGGACCGCAATAGTCATTATCTTAGGGAGTAACGATGTGGTAAGGTAGTGGTCGTAAATCCCTTTTAATTTTGAGGTCTTTCGATGAAACAACTATGGCTTCTTTTGCTGTGTATGGGCTTCCCAACTGTGGGGCAAAGTGAGACCCTGAGTTTAGCCCAATGTGTAGAGTTCGCGTTGCACCAAAATACCACCATCCAAACGGCTCAGGATAATGTGACAACCGGGCAGTTACAGGTACGAGAAAATCGGGCAACTATTTATTTTCCAACCCTTTCCTTTTCAAGCAGTGCTCGTTACAGTCAAAATCAGGATGAGACGACCTCTGAATTTGAGCAGGAAATACCGGTTGGGGATACAACCCGTATTCAAACATTCAAAGAGACCCGCCAAACCGATGGGAACCGGTTTGGTGCAGATGCCAGTTTGACGTTGTCCTACCCGTTGTATAATGGAGGTGCAAATCGTGCCCTTTTTTCTCAGGCAAAAGCAGACCGTCGTTTGGCGGAAGTTCGCTATACCTTAGCAGAACAAAACTTGATATATACTGTTAAGCAACGTTATTTTGACCTGCTTCGGGCACAGCGTTTAGCGCAAGTGCGTGCAGAACAAGTTGACCAAAATGAACGGTATTTGGACCGGGCACAAACCCAATTTGAGCTAGGTTCCGTGACCCAAGGCGATGTTTTCAAGGCAAAAGTGGGTCTGGCAAATGCTCAAATGGATTTTATTAGTGCCCAAAATGCCGTTCGTATTGCAAAAGCAAACTTAGCACATACCATCGGTTTACCGCTCTCTCACGATTTTGAGGTCATTGACATCGTCGAATCCCAACCGTTGGAGGTCGATTTGGAACAGGTGACTCAAATCGCCCTCGCACAGCGTCCGGAACTCTCGGAAAATGAGGCGTTGATTGAACGATCTGAAACGGGGGTGGCGTTGGCGCGCAGTAACCACTGGAGCCGTCCTCGAATCAACCTCAATAGCAGTTATTTTTACAACCAGAGTGAAAGTTTTGTGCTGGGAACAAATCAGGAATCTACTTCATGGGGTTGGAGTATTGGGGCATCGGCTAATCTCACCTTGTTTGATGGCGGCGCCACGCGGGCGGCAGTTCAACAGGCGAAAATCAATCACCGCATTGCTGAACGAGATTATGAACAAAAAAAACGAGATATTGCGTTGGAAGTGCAAGAAGCGTATCTTAACTTGATAGAAGCTCGGGAACGGATTCGAGTGAGCACCGAAGCCGTCCGTTCCGCTGAGGAAGACCTGCGGCTGGCAGAAGAAAAATATGATTTGGGTGCCGGAACATTTATTGAAGTGACCGATGCACAAGTTGCTGTTACCGATGCCAAACGCTCACAGGTCAATGCGATTTATGACTATGAACTGGCTAAAGCCGCCCTCGAAAAAGCGATGGGCACGATTGATTCACCATAAGGAGAAGTACACCGATGAACGAAGAATTCCAACACACAACGGATGCCATCCACCTAGAAACGGCGAAAAAACAACGTAAACCCAAAAGTAAATTTCGGGAGTATGTGGAGGCGATTCTCATTGCCGTAATTGTTGCCACGTTGATCCGCACGAGCGTCGTTGAAGCTTACCGGATCCCTTCTGGGTCCATGGAAGATACCTTGCTGGTGGGCGATTTTCTGTTTGTCAATAAATTTATTTACGGCGCGCGGCTACCCTTTATCGATAAACCCATTTTACCAGCAATCCGCGACCCCCAACCGGGGGATATTCTGGTGTTTAAATATCCAGAAGACCTCAAACGGAATTTCATTAAACGGTGTATTGCCGTGGAAGGGCAGACGGTAGAAATTCGCAATAAAGTGGTTTATGTGGATGGCCAACCCCTTGAAGAACCCTATACCAAATTTCTTTATCCTCACCAAACTCACGGCGTACCGCGTGATAATTTTGGTCCCGTTACGATCCCTAAAGGGCAGTTGTTCATGATGGGTGATAATCGGGATAATAGTCAGGATAGCCGGTATTGGGGGTTGCTAGACCGCGATCTGGTCAAAGGTGAAGCGTTTATGGTCTATTGGTCATTCAATTATGATGTGCCTTTGTGGGACATCGGGCACAAGATTCGGTGGGACCGGATCGGGCATCTCATCCAATAACGGCTTTTCACCGTGGGGTGTTTGAGTGCCCCGCGTGACTGAACAATGCCACGTGTTCTTAACCCTTAGGGATTCCAAGACCCTAAGGGTTTTATGTTTAGCGAAACCGTTTTTTGATGTATTCCAACGCCTCTTTGGTATTTAATTTTTGTGTGTTGTTACCGGTTCGGACGAAAAAGGCTTGATTGAGACTATCCACAAACACCGGTTTATCCCCCCGTTGAATGTGAATCGCGCAGACATCCTGATCTTCTACCGAAATAAATGAAATGTCCACGTACCGGAACGAATCTTTGCCTAAATAATGTGAAATAAGGGATGTTAGGTGAAGTTCGTAGCCATCTAGGTTTTGTTTACGCACCGTTTTGTAATCCTGCTGGATTCCTACCACATTTTGGTGATCATCGACCCCGATAAAAAGAATTCCACCTTCGGCATTCATAAAACCGGCGATAGTTTTGATGACCGCCATTTCTAAATCTTTGTTGATTCGCTTATTCTCTCGATCCCACCGGGCGGAGGATTTAAATTCTACGTGTTGGCTTTCGGCACGTGACATTAGGCTTTTGGTCAATGTCAGTTTTGCTTTCATCTTCAGTATATCTTCTTCATGGAGGAATGTCCGAATGGTAGAGCGGATGTTTGCCGCCCGGTACAAACAGGCAACTCCCCCAAATAAAAGATATTGCGCCAAATACCACGCCGATAAAAATTGCCAGTGAAATTTCCGGTTCTTAACATGTTGAATATGCTGATCGAACCATTCCAACCCCATGATATCCTTAAAAATATGTTGTAGATAGTGGTAGCCCTCAGGACTCTTGATAAAGAAGGGCCATAATCCGGTAAAAAGCAGCCCGCAATACGCCCCTAAGATCAGCGAGACATACGGTGGAAACGGCATGAACACCATACCGAAAAAGACAAGAATAATGTACACCACCCCATACCGGTTAAAATCGATGCAAAAATTAATCACATCTTTTGAAACTCCCCAGGTGGCTATGGCAAAAATCGTAATCAAGAGGAGGTAATAATCGTATTGGGTTGTTTTAGACCCCCACCGAAACAGAGCCACGCCCCCGATAAAGACCAACAACACCAGCACACTTTTAATCAAATTCAACATATCAATGTTAGAAAAGGGGCTGATCACTACGATAAACAAGCTGATTAAGCTTGTTAGCGTGAGGAGTAAGAGCAAGGCAGGGGTAGCTTGATTGCGGAGGGCATTATGGAGTTTGGGATCAAGCTTTTGGAGATTGGGAAATAGGAAGGCTTTGATTTCTGTTGCAGTCCATTGTGCGGGAAAACGACCCGACTGATTTCGCATAAGAATTCATCACCTCTAGCAATTAGGACTCACCTCGGGTGAATATTTACAAAAATGTGATTCATCACCGTGTTACCGAGCGAGTGTTCCACGCCGTCAACTTCCACCACCATGGGGCCTTCAAAGGGTGCCCGAGATTTGATCTGGATTTCTGTATGGGGGACAAGACCTATGGATTCTAAATACCGTAGCAATTCTGGGTTGGTGTCGCTGACACGCACGATCCGTGCCGATTGTCCGGGCTGGGCATGTGCTAGCAACCGTCCATGTTGGTCTTCAATGGTACCATCCGCCGTTGGAATTGGGTCACCATGCGGGTCTATTCGGGGATAGCCCAGCAATTTATCAAGCCGTTGCACCAATTCTGTGGAGGGCAAATGCTCCAAATCTTCGGCTTCTTCGTGGACCTGATGCAACGGAAAATCCAAGTATTCAACCAAAAACACTTCCCACAGCCGGTGTTTACGGAGGACATTCAGCGCCAATCCCCGCCCTTCTGGGGTGAGTTCCACACCGCGATACGGGGTATAGTGCAGGTAGCCACGCTCGGAAAGTTTTTTGATCATATCGGTGACGGACGCGGCAGAAACGTCCATCCGCTGGGCAATGGCGGAAGTGGTCACCTGATCCGTATGTTCCTGCAATTGGTAGATATGTTTCAGATAATCTTCGATTGTTTTGGTGGACATGCGACACATATATTTAGTGTGGTAGGACTCAAGGTTTAGATGGGGCTAAAATATACTCGTGGGCAGAGCGAGTCAAGCGAAATAGATGTGTTATAACTCTTCACGCTTGACCTGAAAATTAAGTTGCTCGATTTCCTGTGCATAACGGCGCAGTTGTTGTAGCATCTCTTCTACAGAATCGCTGGTTTGCAACACGCTTTCATACACGTGGGTCAACTCCACATTGTTACGCAGGGTATCCTGAAACTGCCCAAAATCCAACTGGACGGTGTCAAAAATATCATGTGCTTGTTCCACCACGGATCGTAAATCCTGTTCCGCACGTTTAATTTTTTGCAGAATATCTGCTGTGGAATTACTGATTTTCACAATCGAATTGATCATGGAATCCAGCGCAATGCGAGCACTCCGGGAAATCTCACGAGCTACGGCGACCTTTTGCGCATTAAAATTCATGGCTTCAGAGAAGTCGCTAATTCGATCCCGGATTTCCCGAATCGCTTTTTCAACTTCATCTGCCGCGTTTCCGCTGGCGGTGGCTAATTTTTTCACTTCTTCCGCCACAACGGCAAAGCCACGTCCTTCTACACCGGCACGGGAGGCTTCAATAGAGGCATTTAAGGAGAGTAAAGCCGTTTTACGGGCTATTTTTTTTATAATATTGACAAACTCATCAACATCACCCATCGAATCGATCAGCTCGGAAGACATATCCAGCGAAATCTCGACCGCTCCGGAAATATCCAGCAAATATTCGCTTGCTTTCGCCACTTCAGCCCTGTTTTGGTTGGCAATTTGGCTGGCAGTGCCGCCATCCTGAGCAATCGACTCTGAAATGGAGAGGATATGTTTCATGGATTCCACGGTCATATTGAGGGAGTGACTAATTTCCTGAATGTGGTTCGACTTTTCTTCGTTGGTCATGGTGAGCGCTACCATCCGCTGAGTAATCCGGGCGGTGTTTTCAGAGACTTCTTCGCTCATATACCGGATTTTTTGGAGTTCGGTAATCACTTGATCCACCTGATCAATCGTCGTATCGGCTAATTTGGCAATTTTTTTCGTCAATATCTGTTTTTCGCGTTCTTGTGCCTTCTGGTCTGCTGCACGGCGATTGAGATAAATCAGCAACTGGTGTACTGCAGTTGAAGCCAATGCCACCACAATCAAACTACTAGCAACTACTGCCCCAGCAGAATGGGTCAAATATCCCGCATAGCCCGCTATGGAGACTGACACGCTCAACGTGATAAAAAAACTACCCACTAAAATTGATTCCGTAGGTACCAAAGAAAGAAAATCGGTTGTCTCTCGATTTTGAATCCACCAAATCCGAATCCCACCCAACAACAGGATCAGGGGCAACCCAAAAAATATCACCGATGCCCACGGGTATGAGTGAATTTTCAGCCAATGTCCTAACCCGATCAGTGCCACTAACATCACCACGTTGATGCTAAAACACGCATATTGATATTTCCAAAACCGGTCGGTTGTTATGCCTTTTGTGCTCAAAAATCGTCGTGTGAAGTGATAGTCAATAAGCCCATTTAAAACCAGCGCCACACTTCCCAACAGTGCCGAAGCAAACGTTATGGGAAATCGATCTTGAATCCAGATGGCGGAAACTATCGCACAGACGAGTGCTACCAGCGTTGTACTCCAAATGGACAGATACGGTGCGACATAACGCCTCAAAAATAGTTGGGTATCGATAGATTTCATCGGGTTATCGCTCCACAATCGTGTTGGTGATGCCCTCCCGGGTCAGGCGTTGGCTTAATGCCGCGCAGTCCAACGTATCTTCGAATGCGCCGACAAATACTCCGTATGTCGCTGTTCCCTGCTTGGGCTGGGTTTTCAGGACATACGGGGCATAATTTTCTGGAATCGACTGGCGAAACCGCTCCGCATCTGCTTTCGAGGTAAATCCTCCGAGCCAGAGAGCGTATGGCAACCGAACATAAGAGGCATAATTATCAGGAGTTTGCCGCTTTAATTGTTCCGCTACGACTTTGGCAGAATCTTCCGTTGGGAAGCCACTTACCACCACGCGATACCAGATCGTATCCGAAACCTTCGCCGGGATGAAAAAGGCTTCGTAGCCGTTTTGGCGGAGTTGCTTGACATAATTGAGGGCAAGCTCACGTTGTTGAAAAGACTCCGTGTGTACGGAATACGGATGGGTCGAGACAAAAGGGGATTCCACTGCCGGAAATTCCATTATCGTCGCATCTGAAGCGGTCTCTGGTTCAGAAGATATGCTTTCGGGAGTTTCTGGCGGCTCCGTTTCCGCCGGTTCCACACGAGGCGGTGGTGGCGGCGTTACCGCTGGGGCTTCTGTTGAGGGTTGGGTCCAATTCGTGTATTGGTGTGCCACAAATTGAATCAATGGTTGGCGGAACCAACTCCCGACGGCGATCAGGAAAAACAACGTGAGTAGCGTGAATATTAAAGCCGCCGGAATATGCGGGAACCGCCATGAAGGCGAAGACGCCCGTCCGGTGAACGGCGTTTTTTTGAGGTCATCCAAATGGATAAAACGAGTGAATGATGTTATCGAGGTATTCTCCAGCATGTCTTCATTCACTCCATTTGCAATAACGCCAATCATAATAGGTTTGTCAATTTGGGTATATGTTTTAACCAATTGGGAAAACTCTTTTAACGAGGTCACATTCGGGTTGTAAACACAGAGCACTAAATCCACATTATCAATCAGTTTCAGAATGTCTTCAGCGAAATTTTCGCTGGCACACATATCAAAAATGATCATGTTGGCGCGTGATTCCAGCGTTTTTAGTACCCGTCCGGCATTAGACCGGCGAAACAGACTCGGTGGGTGAATGCAATTTGCACCGGCGGGGATTAAAAAAATTTTGTCAATGGGTGTTTTTTGCACAACGGTTTTGGGATCCGCATTATACATAATGACGTCCACGAATCCTTCTGTGTTGGGTATATCAAAAAACAATTGAAGCTCGGGCTTGCGAACATCCCCATCAATGAGTAACACCCGTTGTCCTTGTTTCGCAAAGGCGAGGGAAAGTGCCGTACATAGGGTTGATTTGCCTTCGTTTGCATGAACGCTAGTGACCAATATTTTTTTAATTTTTTTATCTTTTAATCGAATTTGTTGGGCAATTTTGGTGGTGTCTTCGCGTAGGGCATGCTCAATCTGGGAAACGTTCGGCGGTGTGCCGTTGGTATGCAACTGCGTCTTATCCGTCAGCACCCCAAATACAGGAACGTCTTTGGGTACACGTTGCTCAATTTCATGCACAATACGATGGGTGATGGATTCCGCAGGCTTGGGCATAGGCTTCAAACTTAGCTTGACTTTTCAGGGAGGCTATGATATTATCCTAAGCGTTTACTATCCTGAATCAGATGATGCAAAGACGGTTTAGACGCTTTATTTACAGGCGTTTCAAAAATGATACTAACATAAATTAAAAACCAACGCAAGTAAAAACTCTCTGACGGGAGACCAGCGATGGCATCGAAAGATGATAACCTAGTTGGCAAATTTTTGGGCAAACTCAATAAGCCCTTATTTGATAAAAAAGAGGAAAAAGTGCCGCCGGAAGCCCCTCCGGCCAAGGATGAAACCCCCGAGCCATCCTCTGCGGCAACACCCCCCCCCAACGCCGAACCTGCCCCTGTAGATTCAAATCCCGCCAATGAACACGAAACCGCTGTTACCGGCGCGGCAGAATTGTTGCTGGAATTTACCAATATGATCAACTCCTATCTTAATTATGATGACCTCTTACAAGAAGCCCTTCGCCTTATGATCAAGTTGACCGGCGCCCGGCGCGGATTGATCATGACCTACGATTATAATGTCGGACGTCCTAACTTTGAAGTCGCACAAGATAAACAGGGTAATTCCATTGCGGAGAAAGATTTTCGATTCAGCACTAGTGTTGTGGAGCGGGTGATTGAGTCCTATGAACCGGTAGTTATTACCGATATGGAAAAGGACGAAGAACTGGGGGGTGCGCATAGTGTCCGAATGCTTCAAATTCAGAGCGTGATGTGTGTACCGCTCAAAGCGGTCGTGGCAGATTCCGACAAACCGGAATTGCTGGGATTGGTCTATGTGGACAACAATTCGGTCACGAAAATTTTTGAGCAAAAAGATATGGAATTTTTGATGGCATTGGCAAACCAAGCCGGTATTGCCCTCCACAACGCGCGGGTGTACAGCCAATTGAAAAAAGCACACCAAGAATTGTTGGAACTCGACCGGATGAAAAACGATTTTGTCACCATCACCACACACGAACTCCATACCCCCTTGACGGCGATTGTCGGATACTTGGATTTGATCGAAATGATCGATCTTTCCGCAGCACCCAAAATTTTGCAGGAAGGGATTGAAATCATCAAAGAAAGTGTCAACACGCTTTCGGAAAAAATCCGGGAGATTACCCAGATTACCCAAATTGACTCCAACCGGTTGGAACTCAAACTTCAACCCGTGCCTCTGAAAGATTTTATGCGCACCGTGTGCCGCCAACTTGCACCATTTGCCAAGCGCCGCCAGCAAAATTTTGTCCTCCAACTGCCAAAATCTTTACCCATTGTCCGCCTAGATCAGGATAAAATCACGATTGTTATCACCAACTTGGTGATGAATGCCATCCGGTTTACCCCGGACGAGGGGCAAATTACCGTCCGTGCCATGACCAATTCTCAAGATAGTGATGAAGTGGTGATCAGCATTTCGGATACCGGAATCGGCATTGCCGAGAAAGATTTTGACCGCATTTTTCAACCGTTTGTGGAATTGGGCGATGTCCTCAGCCATCGTTCCGGAACCATTGAATTTTTATCCAGTGGGCAAGGGTTAGGGTTGGCAATTGCCAAAGGAATTGTTGAGTCTCATCAGGGGCGAATCTGGGTGGAAAGCGAAGTTAAAAAAGGCAGTACCTTCTACTTCACACTCCCCATCAACCCCGTAACCACCATGATTGATGCGAAATCAGTCCTTTATGGCTTAAGTCGTTCCGCCTAACCTCCCTTTTTCTCCCTCATGGGAATGAAAATTGCTTTATTCCTTAGGTTTCGGGTAAAGACCCCCTTTACTGAAACCTGTGATCTTTGAATATATTCGACAGTCACCCTTAACTTTAGGAGGTGTACATGGATTTTAATTATGAGAGATTGACTGAAACGCTCACGCCTTCAACGTTTGCACTTATACTTAAAAATTCATTTACAAAATCGGAAATTATAAATTATGCGCGAAAATGCGGGGTGAATTATCAAGGTCGGCGGATTAAATCGGTACCACTTCCGCAACTTATTGAAGACTTAAATGAAAATTTTCAAAATGATCCCAAATTTGCAAAATCATTTATTCGATCTTTATCTAAAAAAAATGCAAATTATATCGACCGTTTCAAAGAGATGTCTCCTGCCGATATTCACGCCTATTTGGAGACCGAAAAAGCCAATTATGTTGCGCAAGATGCGGTTGGGAATATTCTATGTGCGTTATGGCTGGATACCCGTGATGATGTTCACCATCTTTACGACCAACTCCGGGATGAATTGGTGGACTTGCTCAAACCAACCGCCCCAATCTCCCCCAAAAAGAATGGCGCCACCGTGACTCCCACAACTGAAACACCACCCGATAAATCGCCGGGATCGATAACTGAAGCCGAAATTCATCACCCGCCCACAGACGAACTTCAGTTACTCAAAGAAGCGAATCAAAAGCTACAAAATGATCTTCGGACTGCCCAACGTGAGATTCAACGACTTTCTGCGGCTTTAAAAGACCAGCAAGACGCCACAGAAGGTTTGCGAACGCGGCTCAAAACGCGGCGCACCGATGCCAAACAGTATCAGGCAGAGCGGGATCAGTTGGAAAAAAAACTGAAAGCGGCACTGGAAGAAATCGAACATCTTAAAGCACAGTTAGCGCAACTCCAACCGCATACCGACGTGATAGACGACCTCTACAGCCAAATCCGGCGTTTGGAACGGGAAAATCGTAAGTTGGAATACGATCTAAATAAAGCCAATCAAGATCGTCTGGAATGGCAATCCAAGCCAAACCCATTTTTTGAAGCGCTGGAAAAAGAGATGCGCTCTCAAAAAGAAGAATTGCGCCAATTACACTTGCTGGGTCAAGACCGGGATGAGAAGGTGTTGAGATTATTGAACTCAGTGATCCAGCAACAAGGACATACCCGCCGTGAGGTGGACCGGCTCCGTGAAATTTTGGAATCACAAGGTAAACGCCCACGAGGTAAAAGTGATTTGGAGCGCGTGGCGGTCTTTGTGGATGTCCAGAACATGTTTTATGGCGCGAAAAAGCAGTTCAATGCTCGCTTAGATTACGCCAAACTCCTAGATGCGGCGGTAGGCAAACGGCGGTTGATTCAAGCGACTGCTTACGTCGTGCAAACCCCGGAAATCGATCAGAGTGCGTTTGTATCTATGCTCCAGCATCGAAATTACACCGTTAAAACTAAGGACTTACGGCTGCGGGCAGATGGATCCGCCAAAGGCGATTGGGACATGGGAATGGCGCTAGATATGCTCCGTATGGCGGAACGTGGCGTTGATGTGATCTCTTTGGTGAGTGGGGACGGCGATTTTGTCGATCTTGTCAACTTGATCAAAACCAAAGGGCCAAAAGTGGAAGTGTTTGCGTTTACGCAAAATATTGCGGTGGATTTGCGTGAAGCCGCCGACCACTTTTATGCGATTGGAACAGACCTGTTACTGGGGTTTGATACCGTGAGTGAGGAAAAAGAAGCTGTTAGTTAAATACGATGGGGATTAACGATGGCAACGCGGGAACGCCTCGGAAAACAACTCATCAAAGCCGGAAAACTCACTGGAAAACAGTTAGACTATGCTTTAGCGCAACAAGCAAAAACCGCGCAGCGACTCGGCTCGATTTTGATTGAGCACCAACTGGCAACTCCGGCGGATGTCGGAACCGTGCTGGCAAACCAATTTCAACACCCGGCGATTGATCTGGCAACGGTGACACCCAGCAAAGAAGCCCTTGCCCGCATACCCCGAGTATTTGCGAAAGCACATCATGTGTTACCCTTGTGGTGTGACCACCACCAACTGGTGATCGCCGTTTGTGACCCTACCCACGCCAAACTCATTTCACGTTTGGCAGATTTGACCGGAATGGTGATTGATACCCGGGTATGCCCTCAAATTTGTATTGATCGGGCGATTGAAATTTACTACACTCCGGCGGTATCCGGTCGTCGTCCGGCAACTGCCGCTGAAGGCTCTCCGAAGCGACCCGCCGTGGTTTGGAAAAATTCGCTTTTAATGGAGAAAATCCGGCAGGTAAAAGCACGTTCACCGCTCCCGCGCCGGATAAAACCGCCGATTTACACCGGATATTCATGGATATTACTTGTCTCAATATTGGCGCATTTTAGTTTTGGGTGGTGGATGTTTTCGATGCCAATCGCACCCCATCGAATTGACATCCCGCCGAAACCGGAAGCGATTCGCATTGCTGGCTTTTTCCCCGAAAAACAGGAGTGGTTACCGGCTAAATTGGCACCAGAACCGGCACCGGCAGTGAAAATCCCCCTGGCGGAACACGATGTTTCCGCACCGGATAATGCCCCTGCGCCGGAAATGGACCATCTACCGCGTGACCCCGAACCCACACCGGCACCGGTAGGTAAACCGGATGGCGAACCGTCGGGGACCTCCGCTCAGGAGGCTGTGGGCGGTGGAGATGGCAATCCTGCTCACGGTGTGGATGTCGGCTCACAAGGTGTTTTGAAATTTCTGACGGGGAAAGATGAATCCGGGAAGGCGTCTTCCCGTCGTGACGTGCAACAGGATGTGGATCGTGCCCTGCAACAGCGCGGTAAACTTACACGGGGGGGTCACGCTACCGGCTCGGAAACAGGTCGGGGTACTGGGCTAGAAGGGGAAGGTTATGCCCACACCGGTAGCCAGACAAGTGCTACCCAGTCCGTAAGATTGGGTAAAAACGGGACGGTTCACCCCAATGCGATTACGGCACTTCACGGTAGTGGTACCGGCGGTGCTAGCCGTAGCCGGACAGAAATTCAACAGCGGGTTGCCGCCTATCTGGTGGCAATCCGGAATTTGTATAATCAGGAGTTAAAAACATCACCCACGTTAGCTGGCCGGTTGGTCATTGAGTTTACCATTTTGGCAAATGGCACGTTGAGCGAGGTTCACATCCGCGAATCCACCTTGAACCATGACCGGTTTGAGCAGGATGTTCTAAGCCGCGTTAAACGGTGGCGGTTTAATCCCATTCCGGCGGGGGTTGTCACGGTGGTTTATCCATTTGATTTTTATAGTTCCTAAATTTGGGGGAGAGTAGCGACGATGGCACTGGAAGGGAATCTAAACGATTTTGCACTTTCTGAAATTTTACAACTGATCTCCGTGCAACAAAAGAGCGGCTACTTGGAGTTGCGTTCCGGCAATGATCGCGCCGAAATTTGGTTTGAAAAAGGGCGAATTGTGTTTGCGGATCAGCAGTTAAAACCGTTGACCAGTTTGATCAAAGAACATCTTATCAACACTAAGGTTCTGACTCCAGATATTATTTCCCGCGTGGAAAATGCGGCTCAACAGTCCCGGATTAGTTTTGAAAAAGTGCTGGTTTCTGGAGGCTATTTGGGGGCAGATGAGTTGGCGGCAGTCTCCGAATTTATTATCAGTGAGATGATTCACGGGCTGTTCAAATGGCAGGAGGGCACCTATAAATTTGATGCCGATGTGACCCGCCCGAGCAGTCCCGCCGATGTATCGCTTAAAACCGAAGGGTTGCTGATGGAGGGGATGCGCCGGATCGATGAGTGGCCCGGCATTTTAGAGCAATTACCCTCACCCAAAATGTGGGTACACCCGGGCACAGCTAACCCCGACGATTACTCCCTGACGGAAGAAGAACAAAAGATTATCGAACTGGCTCAAAATGGCATTCGGTTAGCCGACTTGGTGAATCAAGCCGGAATTGGGCAATACCGTACTTACGAAACGGTCTGTAACTTAAAAGAAGTGGATTTGCTGACGGTCTCCGAACCCACAATTGATACAGAAGAAACCAAAAAACAGATAAAACGCCGCATCCATGTCGGCCGGTTTTTACGACCCTTGCTGGCATTTGTCGTGGTGGTGCTACTGATTGCTGTTGCTCTTACTGCCATTTTGGGTGCGCGGTGGGGTTTGAAACAGATCGGTTTTTCCAAAATCTCCAATGCTGCAGCGAAACGGGCCAATATGCAACAAGAGATGGAATCAATTCGATTGGCATTGGATGTCTATTTGATTCAATATCATTACTATCCGGCTGAATTAGAGGATTTGGTTGCCGTCAATCTGCTCTCTCCGGATCAAATTCGGGATGATTTTCGGGAACAAATCTATGGTTATCGCTTAACCAATGGTAATCGCTCCTATGAAATTGATTCCCGCTATTTGGACCCTCAATTTTACTACCCACAATGATTGAACTGCAGCACGTTACGAAACGGTTTGGTGACCTGACCGCCGTTGATAATCTGAATTTAAGCATTCCCAAAGGTGAATTTTTCGGCTTTTTGGGCCAAAATGGCGCGGGTAAGACCACGACCATCAAAATGATGACCGGTTTATTACGCCCGACAGAAGGTACGATTTTGATCGATGGAATTAATATTCAGCAAGAGCCGGAAAAAGCCAAATTCCGCATTGGTTATGTCCCGGATAGTCCTTATGTGTATGAAAAGCTCACCGGACGGGAGTTTCTTTACTTTACCGGTAATTTGTACCGGTTGGACCAAGAAACGATCCGCCGCCGGACAGATTACTTCCTCGATCTGTTTGAACTCCAAGACGCCGCCGACAAACGCACGGAAGAATATTCACACGGGATGCGGCAGAAGATCGTCATGTCTTCTGCGTTTATTCATTTGCCCCGCGTGATGATTGTGGATGAACCGATGGTCGGGCTTGACCCCCAAAGCGCTAAGATGATTAAGAGTATTCTCCGCAAACTCTGTGATGATCAGGGTAGTACGGTCTTTATGTCCAGCCATAGTTTGCCGGTGGTGGAGGAACTTTGTGATCGGATTGGGATTATTGTAAAAGGGCGACTCATTGCTTTGGGCACCTTGGATGAGCTAAAAGCACAAGCTCGCCTCGAAAGAGGCATGACCCTAGAACATCTGTTTTTAGAACTCACCGGCGGTGTTAAAGAGGCGAATTTAATTGATTAATAAACGGGTACAGCAAACCTAACGATGTCCATATTATTCCTATTTTTTGATGGCGTCGGCATTGGGGTGAACGACCCGCGGGTCAATCCTCTTGCCCGGACGCCATCTCGTTTTTTAAGCCATTTTTTAGATGATACCCTGAGGTCACCGTACGGGGGACGGGTTGTCCCGACAAATGCGACCCTGGGGGTAGCAGGTGTTCCGCAGAGTGCGACCGGCCAGACGACCCTGTTCACCGGTGTGAATGCCTCACAGGTGGTTGGCAAGCATATTAGCGGTTTTCCGACACAACCCTTACGCGAACTTTTGAACGAGTATAACCTGCTGAAAGCATTGCATAACCGTGCCCAACGGGTCTGTTTTGCCAACTGCTACACGGAGGACTACTTTAAGCGCCGAAAAATCTGGTATTCCGCGACAACTTGGTGTATTTTATCGTCGGGGGCGCGGCATTTTATGCTTGATGACCTAAAACAGGATCGGGGTGTTTCCCATGATTTTACCAATGCCTTTCTGAATGAATTCGGGTATGATGTGCCGCTCCGGACACCGGAAAAAGCTGGGCAGATTTTAGGCAATTTACTGGCAGACCATGATTTGGTTTTATTTGAGCATATTCTTACCGATAAAATCAGCCATCGTAAAAGTTTTGAGATGGCACAGGACCTCATCCAAACGATTGACCGGTTTTTCGATGGGGTATTTGAGACCGTCGATTTGAATCAGCATACCATTTTGTTCAGCAGTGACCACGGTGGCTTTGAAGATTTGAGTCATGGGAAACACACCACCAATCCGGTACTCACCCTTATTTGGGGGAAAGATCAAGACCGGCTGGCACGCCGGATCCATAGCATTCAAGATATAACGCCTGCCATTATCGACTTGTTTGAAGACTGTTACCATGAATGAGTTACGCCTCATTACCGGGATCAAAGCACGTAATTTTATCAATAGCATCACTGAACGGTCGGTAGATCGGATTGCTCGAAACGTGGCATATATCGTTATCGCGACATTATTTGTGGTGGGGATGTTTGCCATCTTTCTAGCAATGTTCAGCTATTTGCAAACCGATGCCGATGTATTGGGACCCATTCTCACTGCCCGGATTTTGCGGATTGCATTCTTAAGCTTTTTTTCCTTACTGGTCATCAGCAATATCATCACGTCGTTATCCACGTTGTACCGCTCCTCGGAAGTTGTTTATCTGTTTTCCACCCCGATGACCCATCTAAATGTGTTTATCACCAAATTTATCGAAAATGTCTTTTTCAGTTCATGGGCGATCCTCATGTTGGGGATTCCCATTGTTGCCGCTTATGGCCTCATTGTAAACGCACCGTTTTATTTTTACCCCTGGATTTTGCTTATTTTTATCCCGTTTGTTCTCATTTCTGCCAGTTGGGGGGTTTCTTTTACGATTATTCTGACCCGCTTATTTTCGCACCAACGGGCGCGCAAATGGTTGACCGGCGGTTTGTTCCTCAGTGGCATCTCGGTTGCCATTTATGCCTATTTAACCCGCCCGCGGCGATTGGTGATCGGGGATACCGATAGTTTGTTGGAAGTGGATCGCTTTTTAGCTCGCGCGCAGGTTGTCTCGTTGCCGGTTATGCCGCATTCATGGATGGTGGAAACCTTTTTATCGATTGTGGATGGCGTTCTAAATGATGCGTATTTTTACACGGCATTGCTGATCAGCACGGCGATTGTCTCTTTACAAATGGTGCTTTGGATTGCTTACAAATGGTATTACCCCAGTTGGACGCGCTCATTAGAATCTGGTGGTACAGAACGTCGCCGTTCGGGAACATACCGGGATGTAACCTTCAATCCACTTTTCAAACTTTTTCCGCAAGATGTGCGGAGCCTGATCGTCAAGGACATACGTTTGTTCCTCCGCGATCCGAATCAGTGGGGGCAATTGCTGATCATTGCCACGTTGCTGGTGGTCTATATTTTTAATTTGGCAAATCTGCCGCCGTACTTTGACAACGATTTTTGGAAGGTGATTATCTCTTTCCTGAATTTTGCGTTCACGGGTTATGTGTTCGCGACGATTTCCGTACGGTTTGTGTTTCCGTCGGTCAGTCTGGAAGGTCATAGTTTTTGGTCGGTGGGGACGGCACCAATTAAAATTGAAACGCTTTTTTGGGAGAAATATATGTTAGCGTTTTTGCTATCGCTTGCCGGAGCAGAAACGTTGGTGACAGTCTCCAACTTGATGCTCAAAGCTGATCGGGTGAGCCTGATCGTGGCATGGGTGGGTACTTTTTTTGTAATCGCAGCGCTGACAGCGATCAATGTGGGCTTAGGGGCGGTTTATCCTTATTTTCATGAAAAAAACCCGTCCCGCATCGCCTCGACCGCCGGGGCGATGGTTTCCGTAATCATTTGTGTGGTTTATGTGCTAACGGTTTCGGCATTAGTCGGGTTTTTAACGTGGGCATATTACGGTACCCGCTGGACCGCTTTTCATGCGACACCGGAAATGGTAAGGGATGCGGTGTTAGCATTCGTATTAATTCACTTGATAGCAATCGGGTTACCGGTTCGCTACGGTATTCGTTCCCTAAAATATCGGGATTTATAATGGAGGTTTCATCAATGAAAAAGCTTATATGTACGCTGTTTCTCTGTGTGATTCTGGCGGCGCCGGGGCTTGCGCGTGAACGATCTATTTTTGGCGCTAGCCGGACGGTTATCGGGGGTTTTGGGGGTCCTGTTCTTAAAATTACGGATATTAATGGTGACATCGGCGCGCTCGTGGGTGGGCGCGGTGGCTGGATTTTGAACCACTCCCTGACACTGGGTGCGGGAGGGTATCTATTAGCCAGTGATCTGGACTTGACCCCGAAAGTGGCACCACTAGATGAAGTGCCTATCCCGGAACAATTGAAATTCGGTTACGGCGGTTTTGAGATGGGCTATGTTATCCGCCCAAAAGAACTGGTACATTTTTCATTTAATACGCTCTTGGGCGCCGGGAACGTCCGTTTAGAGAATTTTGAAGATAACTTTTTTGTGGTTGAACCGGCATTGAATATGGAGATCAATGTTACTCCCAATATGCGGCTGGGCATGGGTCTCAGTTACCGGTTGGTGAATGGTGTCGATGATAATGTGTGGGTGAATGATGCGGATCTTACCAACACGGTGGGGGTTATCACCCTTAAATTTGGTAAATTTTAAACCCTTGTAAACGAGACGAAATCCTGCTATATTTAGGCGTGTCGGTTTTATAGGCACGCCTTTTTTATCCTGAAGTCTTCAGCCTATTGCCATAACCTGCCTTGCACCCGCTGCTGCCTGAGCTTGTCGAAGGTTGCCCTGTCGAAAGCAGTGGCCGGGGGCTTCGACTACCGGGTCTCGATGCTCAACCGGTGTGCTATTTTTGATAATGATAATAGGTTACGCAAAACAGACATTTGTTTAAGGATAGGAAAAATGAGATTCAGACTGTGTTTCTGGTTGATCCTGATCCTCCCTTTGACGGGGCAAAGTCAAGTTGTAATCAACGAAATCATGTACCACACAGAGCACTCCTCGCAGGAATGGGTTGAGCTTTATAATGCCGCTGAAGATACAATCAACCTGCAAAATTGGTCTATTGCGGATGCCAATTTTTCCCCCAAACGGATTATTTCCACGGCATTTTTTGTTCCGCCGGGTAGCTACCTTACGCTCGTGCGAGACCAAGCTGCTTTTGAAACGCAATTTCCCCAATCCGATAGTTTGTGGGTCTTGGAGCCCGAAGATGCCTTACCGGCGCTCAATAATAGCGGTGATGTGATTGTGCTGTATGACGCAGAATTGACCCCGGTCGATTCGGTTGAATTTAGTGCCAGTTGGGGCGGTGACCGGGGTATCTCTCTGGAACGAATCGCGCCTCAAAATCCTTCGATTGACCCCCAAAATTGGGGCAGTTGCCTTGACCCGAATGGTGGAACTCCCACCCGAAAAAATAGCATTTCCATACAATCCATTGATCTCGCTGTTTTTGACGAGAATATCCGGTTTGAGCCGGCGATTCCCCGCGAGTCAACCTCCTATGTCACCATTTACGCCCTCGTGTATAATGTCGGTTTGATGGATGCCTCTGGTTTTCGGGTGATTGTTCGGGATTCGACCCAACAAACTCTCCTCCACGAATTTGTGCAAGAAACGCCGTTAGCCCCCGGTGACTTTATCGAAGTGATGACCGTTTATGCCGATTTTCGTCGTGGGGATCAAGTGATTGAGGTCATCATCGATTTTGACACCGATCAGAATCCGCAAAACAATCGTGCTCAGCAACTATTGCACGTCAGCCCAGATGCCGGCGCGGTGGTCATCAATGAAATTATGTACGCCCCCCATCCGGATGAACCCGAATGGGTTGAATTGTTTAACCGGACACTCCAACCGGTAAACCTGCGTTACTGGTATATAGCGGATGCACAACGTGAGGTGGTACTCACGGATGTTTCGCGGGTTATTCCTGCACAAGGCTATGTTGTCCTCGTGGATGATTTACCTACTTTTTCTGCCGTTTATCCTCAACTGGATACTGCCTTTGTCTGGCAACCTCCGGAAGGGTTGCCCACACTCAACAACAGCGGTGATCGCCTCGTTCTTTCAGACCGGCGTGTTGTACGTATGGATTCGGTGCAATTTACTGCGAATTGGGGCGGGCAGGATGGTATTTCATTGGAGCGCATCAATCCCGACGCCGCCGCGACGGATAGTACCAATTGGGGCGATTGCCTGTATCCCGAGGGCGCAACTCCGTTGGCACCCAACAGTATCCTTGCGAAACCGGTTGATTTAGCAGTGCTCACCTTGACCATTGACCCCGATGAACCGCAAGCCGGTGATGACTTGACACTCACCGCCACCTTGCAAAATCTGGGACGAACGGAAGTCCTGAATTTTGGCGTTCGCTTTGAAGAACTTACTACGGGGGAGGTCATTGCCGACATTACGGTAACGACACCTGTGCCCCCCAACGGGGCTATTCAGGACATCTCAACGACATATCCAAACGCACCTGCCGGAGATTACCAGTTTCAAGCTCGTATCGATTTGGGTAGTGATGAAAATCCGGCAAATGATGCTGCCACCGCAACGGTTCGTGTCGGTAATCCGCCAATCGACCTAAAGTTGAATGAAATTTACTATGAGGATGACCCCGAGTGGATCGAACTTTACAATGCCGGGGAGGCGGCAATTAACCTCAGTCACTGGATGTTGGCAGATGCGGATAGCACCTTGTATGCCATTCCGGAAGATGTGCCATTGGTTGAGGCAATGGGATTTTTGATTGTCACCGAAAACCGGGATCAGTTCCTCACCCGTTTCCCAGCGGCGAGTTGCCCCATTATCCAGATGGAGCGCTTTCCAACACTGAACAAAACGGAAGATGAAGTCCGCCTCCTTGACCCGTATTTAATGGAAGTCGATCGGGCGGTATATCGGGTGGACGACCCGGCTCACTCCGGCAACTCCCTTGAGCGACGCAGTCCAACCGCCGATCCCTCCAATCCGGCGAATTGGGTCACGTCTGTTGCTCTCGATGGTGCAACGCCGTGCGCGGAAAACAGCGTTTTTACAGAAGTCATTCCCGAAAAAGCCGTGCTCTCTGTTTCACCCAATCCGTTTTCACCGGATGGGGACGGACAAGATGATGTGACATTTCTCACTCTTTCACTGCCGGTTAACCTCGTGGATTTAACCATTGACATCTATGATGTGCAGGGGCGGTTAGTCCGGCAGTTGGTTAATGAGAAACGGGTTCAAGCCAATAAATATCCCCAACAATGGGATGGGCGGGATGACCAAGGCGACCCGCTGAGTATTGGCATTTACATTATCTTTTTTGAAGCAATCAATTGGCAGGAAGGGATTCATCTGAAAGGGAAAGCAACCGTTGTTTTAGCCAAAAATTTATGACGGAAAGGGAGACCATGAAACGATATTGGCTAGATTCACGGGGGACATGGTGGCGACTCTTTATATTGCTTGTGTTGAACGTCAACCCGGGTTGGCCGGCGTTCTCCGACGCTCCGCTTTCCACGGCGCCGTTGGGGATGGGTTATGCCACCACAGCCGTTACGGAAAATATTCATGCCATCTATACCAATCCGGCGGCACTGGCACAAATGTACGGGATGGCGGCATCTATGGATTACACCCAGCGCTACGGATTGTCTGAATTGGCACATACCCAAATTATGGGTGCGGTTTCAACCAATCTAGGTGCTATCGGTCTGAGTTATAACCAACTTGGTGAGGATTTGTATCAGGAACGACTGGTCGTGGGTACTTATGCTTACGAAGTCCGGCATGACTTGAGTTTAGGACTCAGTTTGCGCGGCTATCAATTGGATGTGGCGCAATATGGCGAAAGTACGACGTTTGGGGTTGATGCTGGCATTCTGCTTCGTCCTCGTCCCGAGGTACGCCTTGGGTTCAAGGCGCACAACCTGAATCGACCGGAAATCGGGGTAACCCATGACCCGTTACCGCATTCATTGACCTTAGGGGTCGCGTATGTTCCCCGCTCAAACGTCGTGGTGGGAATCGATGCATTTAAAGACCTCGATTTCCCCATCTCTTATCGTGCTGGAGTGGAATATAAGCCTGTGCCAGCATTGGCGTTACGGGCGGGTGTGCAGACGGAACCGGGTCAATTTAGCGTTGGGGCGGGCTTTTACCACCGTTTTTTACAGATTGATTATGCTCGTGTCTCCCATCCCAAGTTGGGAGAAACCAACTACTGGGGTCTGATGATTCATTGGGCGGAGTAAACGAATGGCATCCAATCGCCGTCGATTTGGCGCGCAAAACGAAGAGCGTGCCGCCGTATTTTTACAGCAAAAAGGGTACACCATCTTGGAACGGAATTTCCGTACACCCTATGCTGAAATCGATCTCATTGCCAAAGATGGGGATACGCTTGTCTTTGTGGAAGTTAAAGCCCGGCGGTCTATGCGATTTGGGCATCCGGCAGCGGCAGTCACTCCACATAAACAACAACGAATCATTCATGCCGCGGCAATCTATCTGCAACAGCAGGACATCAGCGATTGTGCCTGCCGTTTTGATGTCATTGCAATTCATGTTCGGCCGGATGAGGTGCGGATCGAGCATTTCCCCCACGCTTTTATCGACGAGCAGGCATATTGATGACCCCAAATGAGTAAAAAAAGCTTGATCTACAACTTATTTAATGATATAACTATAAACCCTTACCTCAAGAGAGTACCTTTCATGATATTTTCCCGATATTTATGGTTCGGGCTGGTGCTGATCCTCATTCTGGGCAGTGCTTGCTCACATGCTGAGGAAAATTCTTCCCCCCCTCCACCGGAGAAGGACATGCCATCTATTTATGATTTTACGGTGCAACGTATCACAGGTGAAGACGTTAAACTAGCTACTTACAAAGGTAACGTCATGTTGATCGTTAATGTTGCCAGCAAATGTGGTTTTACCCCCCAATACAAGGGACTGCAAAAATTACACGAAACCTATGCGGATCAGGGTTTAGTTGTGATGGGTTTCCCGGCGAATGATTTTGGGAATCAGGAACCGGGGAGCAATGAGCAAATTCTCTCCTTTTGTACCACGACCTATCACGTGGAATTCCCCATGTTTGCCAAAATTTCGGTGACGGGCAAGGATAAACACCCGCTGTACCGGTTTTTAACTGAAAAAGAGACTAACCCCGAATTTGCCGGAGAAATTTCATGGAATTTCAATAAATTCCTAATTGATCGTACCGGCAAGATAGTTGCTCGTTTTGACTCCCGTGATAAACCAGAAGATGACACCGTTATTCAAGCCATTGAAACGGCTTTAAAACAGACACCATCCCATTAACGTATGATCGATAACCATCATGAAAAAAGAGATTGAGAAGACGTTCCAAAGGTCCTCAATCTCTTTTTATATGTTCCGCGGCGCGTTTCTGATGGGGGGAAGGAGAACTTGAACCATGAGACTTTTGCTGGTGGAAGATGAACCCCGTATCCAACGGTTGTTGGAAACCATTTTTCGGTCCCAACAGCATGATGTTACCGTCTGCGGTGATGCTGAATCTGCACTCATCGCGTATCAACAGACGTTTTACCCCCTGATTGTTACGGATGTGGGTCTGCCCCACATGGATGGTCTGGAATTTTGCCGCCGTATTCGCCAAGAAGATCGGGGTGCCGAATCCTATGTATTGGTGATCACCGGCAACCGTACGCCGCAGGATTTTGAGAAAGTACTTGCCGTGGATGCCGATGATTACATGACCAAACCGGTCAACCTGATCCAATTGAAAGTTCGCTTGAAATTAGCCGAACGGATCATCCATCGTCGGCAAGCGCAGTTTCAGGAACTTCAGACATTACGAGAGCGAATTCGAGAATTGGAAGCCTCTGAACCCTAAATAAATGAGATCATGAGCGAGCTTCTTATTACCTCACTTGCCGTTTTGTAGCATGGGTCACATACTCAAAAGGTGGATCGATGCCCTACTCGCGGTGAATCGGGAGGCTCGTTTCTAGGTTGCCACGGTAAGGGATTGAATCTTACCTTCCTTAAAAACACACAAACAAGGTATTCGTATTGCCGTATATGGTACTGGTGGCGGACACAACGCCCATCGCTTTGATTCTTTAATTCTATTTTATGCCTGCTAGAAGACCTGATGAATGTTTTAATTTTAGAAGATGATCATAGCTCACAATATTTCCTGCAGGAAATATTTGAACATCGCGGGGATAAAACCTGCGTGTTTGAAAAAGCAGAAAGGGCGCTGGAACATTATCAACAGGAGTTTTACGAACTATTGATGGTTGATGTTCAATTACCCGGTATGGACGGGTTGGAATTTTGTCGCCGGATCCGGGCCCTTCCCCAAGGGGAACAGAGCGTTATTTTAGTCCTGACAGCGGTCATCCCTCCCCAAAATCTAAAATTAGTCCTCGATGCCGGTGCCGATGATTATCTTACCAAGCCCATCGATTTTGATCTACTCAATGTACGCATTGATATTGCGGAGCGATTAATTCAGCAACGTTTAACTAAAGCTCAGATGGATACTGCCCTGCGCCATGAAAAAGAGCGTTATCAAGCTGTCATTAATCAAAGTGCCGATTGCATCTTTTTGGTGGAAGTTGAAACCGGCAAGATTCTGGAAGCGAATCAGGCTTTCCGGCGGCTGTTGGGATATACCGTTGAGGATATTGCCGGTCTGACACTTTATGATTTTGTGGCTCATCCACCTGCCGATATTCAGCAGAAAATCGATTACCTCTTACAACATGGTTCACTCTTTTTGGGCGAACGGCAATATCGTAAAAAAGATGAAACCTTGATTTCCTTGGAGGTGAACGCTAGCCGGATTACCTATATGGGAAAACAGGTATTAAGTGTCATTTCTCGGGATATTACGGCGCGCAAGCAATCCGAAGAGCAACTACGGAAACTCTCCAGTGCTTTGCAACACGCGGCGGATTTAATTATGATTACAGATAGAGAGGGGCGCATTGAATATGTCAATCCCGCCTTCTCTGCCCATACGGGTTATACGTTGGAAGACGTACAAGGTCAGACCGGTGATTTCTTAAAGTCCAACCTTCATGATGAGGCGTTTTTCCAACGCTTGTGGGAGACCATTCTGCAGGGTAAACCCTTTTTTGATACGTTTATTAATCGCAAAAAAAATGGCGAACTCTACTATGAGGAGCGGTCTATCAACCCGATCTTCAATGAAGAGGGCGTGATCACACACTTTGTCGCCACCGGTCGAGATGTGACAAAACAACGAGAAGCTGAGGAAGAACTGCGACGCTCAGAGGCTCGATTTCGGGCAATTTTGGATAACAACCTGCAATCGATTGTGCTAGTGGATATTGATCGCCGGATTCAGGCTTTCAATAAAATGGCAAATGATCGCTCCATCTTGTTGTTTGGTAAGCGGTTGGAAAAAGGGGTATCTATTTACGACTATATTCCGCCGAAAAGCCACAAAGCGTTTACCATCTATTTTAAGCGGGCTTTGCGGGGTGAGACCGTTATCGTGGAGGGTACCGTTGATTCGCCCCACGGCAAATCACCGCTTTGGTTCGAGTTCAATTATGTGCCCGCCCTGACGGACGAAGAGAAACTAACGGGTGTCTGTTTTTTCGCGTTGGAGATCACAGAACGAAAACAGATGGAAATAGAACTCCAACATGCTAAAGAACAAGCCGAAATGGCGAATCTGGCGAAGAGTGAATTTTTGGCAAATATGAGCCACGAACTACGCACCCCTCTCAATGCTATTTTGGGCTATACCCAGATTTTGAATCGGGATCGCTCCTTGGGGGGCAAACAGCAGAATTCGATTCAGGTGATACATCGCAGTGCGGAGCACCTGTTGATGATCATTGAGGATATGCTTGACTTGTCCAAAATTGAGTCCCGTAAAATGGAATTGAATCCATCAGACTTTAATCTACCCCATTTCTTAAAAAACATTGTTGAAATTGAACGGGTGCGAGCAACCCATCGGGATATTCAGTTGATCTACCGGGTGACCTCACCGTTACCCCAAATGGTTTATGCCGACGAAAAACGACTCCGGCAAATTTTATTGAATTTATTGACGAATGCGATTAAATTCACGATTGAAGGCAAAGTGGTGTTTACGGTGGGTTATGTGTCGCCGCAACGTATCCGGTTTGAAGTGGAAGATACCGGAATTGGGATTCCCATGGAGCATCTGAATGATATTTTCTTACCCTTCCATCAATTGCGCCAAAATCAAATCCGGTCTGATGGTACCGGTCTGGGTTTAGCGATCTGCCAGCGATTGGTGCGGCTTATGGGCGGCAAGTTGTATGTTAGCAGTCGGGTCAATCAGGGGAGTAAATTTTGGTTTGAGATCCATTTGCCGGAAAGTGCCCACTCAAACGTGCTAACCACCCCGAAAGACCCGCAAATTATCGGTTACCGTGGCAAACCGTGTCCGGTACTCATCGTGGATGATCAGGAAGAAAGCCGTGCCTTGCTTCGGGATATGCTTCTACCGTTGAAATTTGAAATCACGGAGGCAAAACACGGGCAAGATGCCTTAGATTTGCTCAAAACTTATCATCCCCAACTCATTTTACTGGATTTGATGATGCCGGTATTGGATGGGTTCAAAACGGCACAAGCCATCCGGCAACAGGATGAATTTAAGGATGTCACGATTATTGCCGTTTCTGCCGGTGCTTTTCCGCATATCCGGGAACGCAGTCTTGCCGCCGGCTGTGATGCCTTCCTTAGTATGCCGGTCCAAATGGACCAACTGTTAGACCAACTCCGGCGACATCTCCAGTTGGACTGGATTTACGAGTCGGATGTGGCGATGGCACTTCCACCAGAACCAGAAACCCCCATGCATATGCCACCGGCTGAGATATTGCGCCGGCTATACGAACAGGTACTCATTGGTGATGTCGATAGTATAGAGAGGCATCTGATGACCCTTTCCACGGAAGACCCGGCATTACAACCCTTTGTGGATAAAATGATTCAATGGTTGGAAGATTTTTGCCTCGATGAAATTCAAGATTTTTTAGAAACTTTGTTGGAGACCCATCGTGACACGTGATGAACATGAAAAGCAGACCATCTTAGTGGTCGATGATAATCCGATGAACCTGCGAGTACTCTTTGATTACTTGAAAGCGTCCGGGTTTAAAACATTGATTGCAACTAGCGGAGAGCGCGCTATTCAGCAGGTGGAACGGCTCCAACCCGACTTGATTTTGTTGGATATTATGATGCCCGGTATTGATGGTTTTGAAACCTGCCGGCGCTTGAAATCAAACCTAACCACACAGGATATACCGGTGATCTTTATGACCGCTCTCTCCGATACGGAAGATAAGCTTCGAGGCTTCCGGGTGGGTGCTGTAGATTACATCACCAAGCCCTTCCATCAGGAAGAAGTACTTGCCCGAATCAATACCCATCTTACCTTGCGGAATCAAAAGACAGAATTATCAGAATTAAATGCGACCAAGGATAAATTCTTTTCCATTATTGCCCATGACTTGAAAAGTGCGTTTACCTCATTGCTCGGATTTTCCCAACTGATCACAGAATCCATCGATCAATTTGAAAAAGACCAGATCAAAAATTATATTAGCATGATGCACAGCACTACGGAAAACACCTTTAAGTTGCTTGAAAATCTCTTGGCGTGGTCGCGCATTCAAAATGGGATGATGGAGTATGACCCAGAATACATCGATTTATACCAGTTGTCCTCTGATAATATTAACATTCTGAAAAAGATGGCAGAGCAAAAATCGATTCAACTGGAACATCACATTACGCAGGGGCAGTTTCAAGTGTTTGTGGACCCGAACATGATCAAAACCGTCTTTCGCAATTTGATTTCCAATGCCTTAAAATTCACGGAACCCGGTGGACGAGTTGAAATTGGGGCACAACGCATGGAATCGCAGGTGAAAGTCCATATTTTGGATACTGGGGTGGGGATTCGTGCAGATGCAATACCCAAATTGTTCAACATCGCCGAAAGCCATCGCACCAATGGTACTGCCGGAGAAAAAGGTACTGGCTTGGGGTTGATTTTGTGTAAGGAACTCGTTGAAACCAATCACGGAACTATTTGGGTGGAAAGTGAAGCCGGTCAGGGAAGCACATTCTACTTCACTTTACCATTGACCCACCACATCACATCGGGGGAAATAGAGGATGAATGAACAACAGACTGAAGGTGTCATTTTAATTGTGGATGATAGTCCGATTACACTGGGGGGACTCATCTATTTCTTAAATCGAAAACATTTTGAAACCGTGGTTGAGGTCAACGGATATGAAGCGCTGGAACGCATCCATGAGATTCAACCGGATATTATTTTGTTAGATGTGATGATGCCGGATATGGATGGATTTGAAGCCTGTCGGCGGCTCAAAGCGCGAGAAGATACCAAAGATATTCCGATTATCTTTATCACTGCTATGTCGGATGTGAAAAGTAAAATCAAAGGATTCAAACAGGGTGGGGTAGATTACATCACCAAGCCATTTAATTTGGAAGAAGTATATGCCCGGGTGACCACTCATTTGACCCTCAAACGACTACGGCGACAACTTCTGGAGCAAAATCGCCTGCTTCAGGATAAAAATCAGCAAATGGAACGGCTCAATCAGGTATTGGAAGCGAAAAATAAAGAACTTCAGGAGCTTAACGCCAGTAAAGATAAATTTTTTTCCATTATTGCCCATGACCTGCGCGGTCCCTTTTCGGCGTTTTTTACGGCGTTAGGCGCAATCAACAGTAGTGACGAATTTAAAACCGTCCACCATATTACTACATATTTGGAAGACTCTGCGGAAAACCTTTACAAGTTTATGGAAAATCTGCTCCAGTGGGCACGAGTGCATATGAACTCGGTTGAGTTCCATCCAGAAAAAGTGCAATGTGACGCCATCATTCAGGAGTGTATTGACCCACTTCATACGCTGTTTGAGCAAAAAGAGATCACCATCACCTACACCCCGAACCCCGATCTGTGGGTTTATGTGGATGTCGGCATGATAAGTACCGTTCTCCGAAATCTACTGATGAATGCCCTGAAATTTACCCCGCGAGGGGGAGCGGTACAGGTTTATACCCAAGACAACGGTGATATGGTGCAACTCGCCGTGCAGGATAATGGTATTGGTATTGCTGAAAATGCGTTAGCAAAATTATTCAAAATTGATGAAAAATATCGCTCGGAAGGAACGGAAGAGGAACTGGGATCGGGTCTGGGATTGATTCTCTCCAAAGAATTTATCGAAAAACATGGGGGTCGCATTTGGGCTACCAGTGAAGTTAATCAAGGTAGTACCTTCTATACTACCTTACCAAAATATATGGAATCCTAGTACCCACCGGAACATTTACAGAAAAGGGATGTAACCAACATGTCAGTACTGCTGGATATGGATGTTATCAATGATTTAATCGAATTGGGTGACGGCGATACAGAGTTTATCACCGATTTAATTCAAACCTTTCTAACCGATGCGGAAGAGACCATTCCCCAATTAAAAGCGGCAATTGAAGCAGGTGATGCCGAAAAAATCCGGCGGATTGCACATAGTCTGAAAGGAGCAAGTGCGAATATCGGGGGAATTGGTATAGCGGAAGTTGGAGAGCAAATCGAACAAAAGGGACGGGATGGCGATCTGGCCGGTGTGGCAACCTTATTTGAAGAATTTATGCACCGCTATGAACAAACTCAAGCCGAACTCCGGCAACTGAACTTGATTTAGACCCCCAACAGCGACCATTTCGCCATCCTGAAAATGCCGGTGCAAAACCGGTAGCTAATTGACATGGTAATCCACTAAGCGCCAGGTGGATGAATTGGTAACCCCAGAACTGGAATAAATAAAATTAAATTGGTTGATCAACCCCACGTGTGGCGTCCAAAATGCGCTGGTCATGCTATCGTCATTGTAAAATTCGTACTTGAGACATTCAAATGAACCGGCGGGGACGCCAATATCCTTGTGGGTAGCCCGGAGTTTTGCCGATTCTGCCTCCCAGGAGTCAAACCAACTATTGATGCGTGCCGGATACGAAATCAGCAAATGAGGTGCTTCTAATTGATGGAACGTGCCGGAGGCATCGACGTAAGCATAAAGATAAAGCCCCGTAGCAGTGTTGCGCAAATAGCGCCGTTCTGCCAGCAATTGACCATTTTCGGTGTACCGCAGTTCAAACCAGACTTGACCCTCCGTTTCCATTGTCTCCGCAATTTCCCAGCGAACCGTCCGGGTGATGCCAGTCTGCGGATTTTCTACCTCATAAACCCAAAAATTACCCACTTTCAGCGGTAAAATTCCATTCGATGAGGCTGGCGGGATGACCGGTACCGTACTCGGTGAATCTCCACTGCAACCCACCATCCCCAAACTGAGGACCATCAGAACGCATAAGATCTTTATCATGTAAACCTCTTTTTTTATAGAAGTTAATTGAGAGTTTGGACATAAGACCGGCGTTTGATCACTCCATATTTAATCAATACCACAATTGCCCGCACGGCGTCTTTCCAACCGATCTTTTTGCCTTCCTGATAGGTACGCCCATCATAACTAATCGGGACTTCATAAAAGCAAATACCTTTGATCAACGCCAATTTGACCGTCATTTCCGGTTCAATACCGAACCGGCGTTCTTCTAAATCAATCCGCTGGATAATATCACGTCGGAAGGCTTTGTAACCAGTTTCCATGTCGGTCAAATTGAGATCGGTAATTATATTGCTGAAAAGCGTCAGAACAAAATTGGCAACTGAATGCCAAAAATAGAGTACCCGGTGCACGCCGCCCAAAAACCGTGAACCATAAACGACATGTGCCCCCCGGTGGAGAATTGGCTCAATTAAAATGGGGTAATCCATCGGATCGTACTCCAAATCTGCATCTTGAATGA
>RFFQ01000016.1 GCA_003697105.1 Gemmatimonadota bacterium
ATTGGCAAAAGGACGGTAACGCCCGTCTAAATCCGTGCCCCAACAATATTGCCCTTCGTACGCGGTAGCGGGACCACCGCTCTCCTGCGGGATGCCCCACTCCCAAAGACCGGTGCCGCTCCAATTTCCATCATCTTCCTCAAAACTTTGGGCACGTTGCAAGGCAAAATCCTGTTCGACCGTTTCACCAGCGTTGATAAACACTTCTGCCGTTTGCTCGCCATAACTGGGTGCGACACACTGCACGGTGTACTGATAATCGGCAGGAATCGCCTCAAATTGATAAAATCCGGTTGGACTGGTCATCACGGCGGGAATGGGTACGTCTAGCAACTGGATAGTAGCACCGGTGAGGGGTTCGCCGGTTTGGACGTCGCTAACCATCCCTTGCAGTGTACCGGTCGGTTGGGCTTCCAAGGTCACATCTATGGTAATGGCATCCCCATTTTCAAGGGTAATCATTTCCCCTTCGGAAGGGTAATACCCAAAAAATTCAGCATAGAGGGTGTATGTGCCGGGGTAGGTTTCCAATAGGTATTCACCATTTTCATTGGCTTCGGTTTCATAGGAGCGATCTCCTTCAACCCAGACCCGCGCCCTTAACGGGTCTCCATCGGTGCTGGTCACAGTGCCGCTGATCGTGGCGGAGAGTGCCGCATCTAAGCCATCCAAAACCGTAATTCCGCTATCTTCAGGGTCCAGCCAATCGACGAGCCGTGTGGAAGGGGTGCTACCATAATCCCATGACACCGAAAATTTACCATAGGCATCATAAGTAAGGCTGGTACAGGAGGCACTACCACCATGTAATTGCCCAACAATGCGATGATCGGGGTCAAAGAGGGGTGATCCGGACGAACCGCCTTCCGTTGTGCCGTCATCCCAACTACCGATTCGCCAATGGGAATCCGCCGGAGTACCGGGCCACGCCCACGAGGTCACCGGGTCATCATCGAACGATATTTTTTTGATGTCACCGCTGGGGTGGTGAATCCCGACGGAATGGGGTGACGGAGTATCCACCGCCGACCAACCGGCGTAGTAAACTTCATATTCTTCGGGGGGGTTTGCACTCAGCAAGAGCAATCCAAAATCGGAGGCAGAATTTGCTGCCAACCGGCTACAACCGGAAATGCTTTGATCGGTGGGACCATCAACATCCTCGCAACCGGGGCTTTCATAATTGAAGATAAACACCCAAGAGGTTTCGCCACCTAAGCAGTGGTTTGCCGTCAAAAAATAAGGGGTTTGATCTTGTAAGGCATTGTTGACCAGCGCCCCCGTACAAAGCCGGAATCCTCCTTGTGTGGTGATCAACGCCACCGAACGCTTTTCATCCTGCCACGGTTCCCCTTCCGGGCAATTAACGTTGTTATTGCACGAACCAGAATCGCCAAAATCGCGCAACTGCGCTCGTGCCGCCGGATTGAAGGTCGGTCGATAGGCATGAACTACGGTCATGATGTTGATTTCACCGGCTTGGTCCACATTAGCGGGTTCAATGTATTCCAGAATTTGCACATCACCGGGGATAGGAGCCGTAGAAAATTGACCGTAGGGCTTATTGTTGCTTGCCGTGAACGCACCCCGTACATCACTCCGGTCACCATTATACAAAAATAATTGCGCACCTTCCGGCAACCAGTATCGATCAAACACTAAATTGATTGAGTACGCGCCGGGACACTCCAGTTTCAAACGCCAAACCCGGTCACCATTCGGAAGCGTTTCCCAGGTACCATCGCGATCCAGTCCTACATCTACCGGAAAGGGATACCCAAATCGTAGGGGAATATCCCCCTCTTGTTGTTCAAGTTCATCTTCTGCCAATAACGCCGCCGCATCAACCGCGGGCAGGGTGATCGTGTCAATCGTAGGACTCAAACGGTGAGAAAAACTGACCGGCTCGCCACCGGCACTGATCTGTGCCATGACAGGGGCAACTATTCCGGTCACAAATAATAACATGAAAGTGGTTAGGGACTTCATCATAAACCTCCGAAAAAAATGTAAAAACAGTGGATAAATGAGGGATATAGGGGAAAATGGGGGTTTCATCTTACACCCGGTGCGGTTTCGCCTTGAAACATAAGGCAACGATGGTGCCACCCCGGTAAGCATTCTATTATGGGTACACGGTCTTAAATTAACGTTGCCATAAGTCTCAAATTTATTTGCGAAATACTTAGATAGGGATTATAATGTCATTTGCGAGCATAGGAAAGAACTTTTTTACCAAAAAAACCTTGAAAGCCACGCCTGTGACATTATGACCACCCCCTTCGTTTATCTTTTCATGCGCTTTGAGGACCAGACCGGTTTATGTTCCGTTATCTGATCGCGTCAATGGCTCTACTTTTTGTGTGTTGCACGATATCCCAGCCCACCCTTTCACCGCCCCCCGCACCAAATTTATTTGGAAGTTGTGGTACACGGGCAGGCCAGTTCTCCGAACCACAAGGGTTCTGCCTTGGTGTTTTTGATCATATTTTTATCGCGGATACGGGTAACCACCGGGTGCAAGTGTTTAAAACGACCGGAGAATTTGTGACAGAATTTGGACACTTTGGTTCTCGTTCAGAAGAGTTCAATTATCCAACCGATGTGGCAACCGACGGATTGTTTTTGTACGTGGTGGATTCCCAGAATCAGCGCGTGCAACGGTTTGATGCAAAGCGGTTTACTTTTCAAGATATATTTTTGACTGCAGACCGGGATCCATCGGTTTTAGAAGGCACACCGTTAGGCAATTTGGAGCACATTGCGGTGTCCCTTTCCGGCAAAGTGGCAGTCACCGATCCCGATAATCAGCGGGTGATTTTGTTGGATAATACCGGCCGTATCAATCGCGTAATACGCCCCGGCAATATTGGGGGAAAACCCGTTTTTGGAACAGATAACCGGCTGTATATTCCGGTGGCACCGTCCCACATTTTTAGTGTCAATCATCAAGGGTTAGACCCCCAACGCCTAATTCTCCACCCCGGCGGGAAGCCCCACCCTTTGGAATCACCTTGGGGAATCGCATTCAATCAAGACCAACGCGTTATTTATGATCGATTCAGCCTGCGCACCGAAGGGAAAACCATTATCGAATTTCCGTTTCCGGTGACCGAAATCCAGATTCGGAACGGAATCGCTTATTTTCTCAGTACGGAATGGTGTGGCTGGACTCAGGCACCATTGCCCCCGGAGGAAAAAACATCTCTATGAAACCAGAACGAGAACCTCATGCGAATCCGTTGGACGGAAATCTATTCGCCCCCACGCTTTGGTCCTTCTTGGATGAGGGCAACCAACCGTCTTCACCCGATTTTCACCAATTGTTGCAACTGATTTATCGTCACCGGTGGTTAGTGGTATTTGTGTTTTTAACCGTGATGATTCTCACGGTAATGTACAATTATCTAGCCACACCGATCTACAAAGCAAATGCAAAAGTTGCCATTCGCACCTCTGAGACGGCAATGCCTTTGTTTTCCTCAATGTACTCCGGCTGGGTCAGCCAACGTGAAATTACCAACCAAATTGAGATATTGAAAAGCCGCACGTTGATGGAAAAAACATTGGCACGCTTACGCGCTTTTGGACCGGATGTGGATTTACCGGTTCGGCAAGCACAAGACCCCGTTGGGGCACTACAGCAGGCGTTGGTATTTAATCCTATCCGGGATACTGACTTGATCGAGATCAGCGCAACCTCTGCTTCCCCCGAAGCAGCCAAACTTATTGTTAATACCGTGATTGAGGTCTTCGATAAAGAAAGCCTGGACACTAGCCGGGAAAAAGTGCGCGAAGTGCGCCGCTTTTTGGATGAACAAAAACAGATTGCGGAAGAACGCCTCCGCGCTTCCGAAGAGGAACTCCGGGCGTTCAAAGAATCTTCCGACGTGATCTCATTTAGTGGCGTAACAGAAAAAGTGCTAAGTGAACTCACCACCTTCGAAAGTCAATTAAACATCAATCAGACGGAATTGGAATCAAAAGAGAGCCAACTTCGCCAACTACAAGCCCAATTGCAAGAGATTAAAGGAAAACCGGTCGATCAGAATCAAAGTGAGCTATATCGGGAGTTGACCGCGACAATCGTCCGCAAAGAAACACGCTTGATCGAATTACTCTCGCAAGGATACTCAGAAACCCATCCTGAAATTAAAGACCTCCGCACGGAGATCGAGGATGCAAAACTCACAGCAAAAGAATTGGCAAGAGCAATCATTGACCGGAATGAGGTCGATAATCCGGTGCAACAAGCCCAGCTCCTTCAGGAGCAAATTTTAGCCTTACAAGTGGATATAGAAACGTTGCGGGCAAAAAAGCAGGCACTGGAACAAGTGGTGAACAATTACCAACAGCGACTGACTACGCTCCCCACCAAAGAATTAGTACTGGCGGAACTCACCCGCCAAGTGGAGGTCAACAAAAAAATATACTTGCTGTTAGTGGAAAAATTAGAAGAAGCCCGTATTCAGGAAGCCGGCGAAATTGGCAATGTGGTTGTAATTGATCCGGCGATTAAACCCCAAAAACCGGTTCGTCCTAACCGGCAGCGCAACATCTTACTTGGGTTTATTCTTGGGTTGGGACTAGGAATCGGAGTGGTCATGGTAAAGGGATATCTAAACCAAACGATCACCACGATAGAAGATATTGAACAGCATTTCAACTTACCATTACTGGGACTGATTCCAGTGATTCATCCTGAATTTATCCATACCAGAAAAAAGCGGCGCGCCCTCAACCGATCTTCCGGTAAAACACCCCCAGACACCATGTTGATTACGCATCATTCGCCCAAATCACCGGTGACAGAAGCGTATCGCACAATCCGCACGAGCTTGCAATTTGCCACGGTGGATTCACCCCTCCAATCCATACTGGTAACCAGTTGTGGTCCCCGGGAAGGAAAATCCACCACCATTGCCAATCTCGCAATTACCCTCAGCCGAATGGGAACCAAAACATTGATTGTGGATACCGATCTCCGCCGTCCAAGTTTACACCGGCTCTTCCGGCGCCCCCAACAACCGGGTTTGGTGGACATACTCATGAATCAGGCAGACATATCGGACATCATTCACACCCACATTTTGGAAGAACAGGATAACTCCGGGAATGTGATCGAATCCAACGAACTGGCACTGATTACCAGCGGTACCATTCCCCCCAACCCCTCCGAATTAATCGCTTCTAGCCGGATGCAGGCGCTGATTAATCGCCTAAAACAACAATACGATGTCATCCTTTTTGATACCCCACCCGTGATTCCGGTAACCGATGCGGTGGTACTTTCCACTCGAGTAGATGGGGTACTACTGGTCTTTTCGGCGGAGAACACCAGCATTTCAGCGGTGAAACGAACCCTCTCCATTTTAGCAGGAGTTCACGCGCATATTTTAGGGACGGTCTTAAACAACTTTGAAACCAAACACTACTATGGCAAATATCATTATGGACGCGACTATCACACCTATTACCGCCACCAGCCCGATCACCAGACCTAAAGGATGTGAAGATGAAACCAGTGCTAAAATTGGTGTTAAGTCTGCTATTTAGCGGACTCTTTTTATATTTAGCATTCCAGCCCATTAACTTCCAAAAACTTGGGGTTGCGTTGCAACAGGTCCATTATGGAGGGGTGCTGTTGGCAGTGGTGTTCACCCTGTCCAGTTATATTCCCCGAGCGTTGCGGTGGCGCTATCTGCTCCGGTCTATCAAATCGATCCCGCATTTACGGTTATATTCTCCGTTGATGATCGGTTTTATGGGCAATTGCGTCTTGCCGGCGCGAATGGGTGAATTTTTACGGGCGTATGTGGTGGGACGGCAAGAATCCATCAGCAAAAGCTCCGCATTTGCCACCATTGTAGTCAGCCGGTTGTTCGATGGGCTAAGTTTGTTGTTTTTCCTCTGGTTGATTGCCGTTGTGGCAGCGCCAGACTGGGGGGAAATTCCGGTCAGCATCGGTGGCTATCATGCTCAATTACCGGTCAGCACTCTCAGCATGTTGTTTTTGGGGGGATATATGACAGTTGTGCTGGTGTTGGTTGCCCTTTGCCTGTGGGAAGAGCAGACATTACGTCTGATCCAGTTGTTGCTTTTTGGAGTACCGCACCGGTTCAAAGCGCGAATTTTAGACCTGTTGCGCGGATTTGTGGCGGGCTTACATATCATCAAAAACCTCAAAGATTTACTTAGCATTAGCGGATATTCATTGATCATTTGGGTATTGTTGGGGATTTCGTATATGCCCCTCCTGATGGCGATTGATTTTGGCACGACGTTCCCCTTTTACACCCCGTTTTTGCTGGTTGCTATTTCGTCCTTTGGCGCCGCCATTCCTGCCGCGCCCGGCTTTATCGGGACGTATCACTACTTTTTGATGTTTGCCCTCAATATGGTTGCCGTTGGGGTCGATCAACATCATGTTGCCGCCCTCGCCATTATTGCCCACGCGGTGCAAGTCCTACCGGTTATCCTCATTGGACTCATCTTTTTTATGAAAGAACATCTTTCTTTCCGCACCATTCGAGCAAAACAGATGGAGGTAAACCCCTGATGCCCTCTTTATCGAACCAAATCAAAGCTAAAGCTAAAGCTCTGGGCTTTTGCTTGGTGGGTATTGCTCCGGCAGAACCGCTCCAGTCAGAAGCGGATCAACTGGCAGAATGGTTGGCTCGGGGTTATCACGCAACCATGCACTGGATGGAACGGCATCGCGAGAAACGAATCGATCCGGCAAAGCTGGTGCCGGGGGCACAGTCGATCATTGTGGTGGCAATGAATTACAAAACGGATTATGAGCCAGTGGATGATCCTCAGGTGGGTAAAATCAGCCGCTATGCCTGCGGGGATGATTATCATGAGGTGCTTCGCCCTCGCCTGAAAGCCTTGTTGCACTTCATCCAAACGCTGGTGCCGGCAGCGGAAGGGCGTGTTTTTGTGGATACGGCCCCAATGATGGATAAAGTATGGGCGGTGCGTGCCGGAATCGGTTGGCAAGGTAAACATACGAATGTAATCCACCGGGAGTGGGGGTCCTGGTTTTTTTTAGGGGAAGTTGTGGTCAACATTGAGTTGGAGTATGATACTCCCATTCTGGATTACTGCGGTACTTGCACACGCTGTCTGGATGCCTGCCCAACCGGGGCAATTGTAGCACCATACCAACTGAACGCTGAACGCTGTATATCCTACCAAACCATCGAACATCGCGGCGATCTGCGGGCTGATTTAGTCCCGGACTTCCAAAATTGGATTTTTGGCTGTGATATCTGTCAGGAGGTCTGTCCCTGGAACCAAAAATTTGCCCCATCGACGGACGAACCTGCCTTTCAACCCCGACCGGAAAATGAAAATCGCCCTCTGAAGGAATGGATGGGATTAACCGAAGATGATTTTCGGAAACGGTTCCGAAAGAGTGCCGTAAAACGGACAAAATTTCAGGGATTTATGCGGAATGTAGCGGCAGTTGCCGATCAGGCAAAGGGCGTCTGAATCTCGGACGAAAGTTCAAACACTTCTTTTAAGGCGTGGGTCAATTCATCAAGCGTCGCTGTGGCGGGAAGGGTTTTCTCAATGTGTTCTGAACGTGAAATAGACCCCTCCGGTACACCAACTAACACAATCGGTAAACTCGGGTTCGGTAAATCTGGGTTGTGCCGGATCAGTTTAATGAGTTGCTCTCCCCGAATAATGGGCATATCGTTAAATAGAAGTAGCCCGTCGGGGTTTTCCGTGACCATCATGGAAAGGACATCCGGTCCGCTTTCCGCAAAGACTAACTGAAAGCGTTGGAGTCCCAGCTTTTCAGCTAATAAGTTGACCGGCTCTTTATGTCGGATTCCGACCAAAACGCGCCGTACGGGGGTAATTTTGGTTTCCTTCAAATCATCACTACGCTTATCAATGACAATATTACTACCGGGCAATTTTTTAGCGTAACCTTTCAATTCCCCTTCAATATCACCGATTTGCCCCGGGTGGGTGATCGTCCGCTTGACATTGGTGATGACCACAATGGTGATGGTCATAATCGGGAACTGCATTACCTCACCTTGCCGGTTTTCACTAATAAAGTATCCCCGTTCCAAATCCTCTGGACGAAAAAAGGCTTTAATCTTCTCATCAAATTGGTCCACGATCCGCTGGCAGACCGCATGCATCCGGTCGGGCGTTGTCACGAAGATGAAATCATCCCCCCCAATATGTCCCACGAAATCATCCGGGTTCCCCAGTTTAGAGACGGCATCACTAATAATCTGCGCCGTTAAAAAAAGCACTTTATCGCCGGCTTGAAATCCATATTTATCATTATACGCCTTAAATTGATCCAGATCGGTGTAGCAGACCGCAAATTTCTCGTTGGCGATGATCCGTTTTGCCAATTCGCGTTCCCGTGAGACGTAACCGGGCAGACGGGTGAGGGGGTTGGCATCCAAATATTGGCGTTGTCGCTTCAGGACGGTATCCACCCGGGCAATAAGTTCTTCATTGATAAAGGGTTTGGTCACAAAGTCATTCCCGCCGGCGTAGAGTGCCTCCACTTTGTTGCCCACTTCATTCATGGCAGAAAGGAAAATGATGGGAATATGCCGGGTGAACACGTTCTGTTGCAACCGCCGGCAGACCTCCAGACCGTCCATTTCCGGCATCATGACATCCAGAATCACCAAATCTGGGTTGAACTTTTCCACATTTTCTAACGCCTGCTTTCCATTGGAATTCATACTAACGGTATATCCATTGAGTTCCAGCACCTTGGAAACCAGTGTGAGGATTAGGTCATCATCATCAACAATCATAATGCGTGCTTTGGAAGTTGATTCTGTGGTCATCCATTCTCTCCTAAGGGTGAAATATTAGCGACATTTTGGGTATAGCGCCGGATCGCTCCGATCAGGGTCTCAGGATGGATGGGGGTTGTAATGTAATCTTCAGCTTGATTCTGTAACCCCGCTTTTACATCTTCCAACGTCACATTACCGGATAACATCATAATGGGAATACTTTTAAATTCAGGATTATTTTTTAGCAAGTTACATACATTATACCCATCAATCAACGGCAAATTGACATCCAACAAAACCATATTCGGTTTACGATTGGAGACCATCGCCAGTGCCTCTGCCCCGTTTCGTGCCGTAAAGACATGATACCCCTCTTTACGCAACAATTCCGAGAGGAAATTGGAGAGCTTGACATCATTTTCGACAACTAAAATTTTGATATTAGATTGGTACTCCTGCGGCACCTCATCGGTTCGTTTATCAATAACGTAATTGCTCCCATCCAACTTTTTCACATACGTTTTAAGTTCGGTCGCAATGGCGGCAATCTGTGCTGGGTGTTCTATGGTACGGCGTTCATTGGTGACCACCATCATGGAGATCGTCATGATGGGGTATTCCACCATCAAGCCTTGACGGTTTTCCGCCAAAATCCCGCCGCGTTGGAGGTCTTCTGGGGCATAAAAGGTTTTAGCCAATTCATCAAACCGGAGGATAATGGTCTCGCAAATATCACGCACTTTATCCGGGGTAGTGGTAAAAATAAAATCATCCCCACCGATGTGCCCCACAAAATCATCTTCATTTCCTTTTTCCACCACCGTACGTTTTATCAGTTCTGCCGTTTGGATGATGATTTGGTCTCCGCTCAGGAAGCCATAATGATCGTTGTACGCCTTAAAATTATCCAGATCGGTGTAAACAACGGCGTAGAGTTTGCCGGAGGTGATCAAGTCCAACATTTGCCGTTCGATGGAGACATTACCGGGGAGGCGGGTGGACGGGTTGGCATCCAAATAGGATTGTTTCATCCGTAAGATGGCTTCGACACGCGCCCGGAGTTCACTGGTATTGAAGGGCTTTGCCATGTAATCATCCGCGCCCAAATCCAGCCCGCGCACTTTATCATCCGCTCGCCCTTTGGCCGAAAGCATCAAAATGGGAATATGCCACGTCAAATAGTTACTTTTTAAGCGGCGCACCACCTCATAACCATCCATCACGGGCATCATCACATCTAAGATGATTAAATCCGGTTTGAATACTTTAATCACTTCCAGTGCCTCGGCGCCATTGGAGGCGGTGGCAACATCGTAATCAGTTTCCAGCGATGTTTCGATCAAACGTTGGACCGGGCGACTATCATCCACCACTAAGATGGCTTTTTTCATGGTATTACCCATTTCCAAATGAAAATGTCATGACCAAACCCAATATTAACACATGCTTTTAGCGATTGCAAGCAATATTTCAAGGATATTACAAGAAGCGGGCGGTTATGCTGAAGGCAATTATGGTGCGGATTTCAAGAAGAATTGATCGATTTGGGGAATACCACTTTTCAGCGCGTCTTCAAATGCGCCACTAAAGAGGGCTTTACCCTGATCGAGATAGGTGATTTTCTGGGCAATGCGTTTAATACTCTCCAATTCGTGCGTGACCACAACTAATGTCATCCCCAGTTGGCGATTCAATTTGAGAAAAAGTTGGTCAATCTCTAAACAGGTGACCGGGTCAAGGCCGGCAGACGGTTCATCGCAAAACAAGATTTGGGGGTCTAGGGCGATAGCTCGTGCCAAAGCCGCCCGTTTCCGCATCCCACCCGAAAGTTCCGGCGGAAAAAGATGGTACGCATGATCCAGTTCGACCAGATGCAACTTGACCCGTACAATCTCCCAGATCAGATCATCGGGTAAACGGGTATGCATTTGAAGCGGTAATGCCACATTCTCGCTGATCGTCAAAGAGTTAATCAAAGCCCCATTTTGGAAGAGTACCCCCATTTGGCGCTGGATCGGCTCAAATTCATGTTCCTCCATACGGGTGATGTCCTGCCCAAACAGATGAATCTGCCCGGAATAAGGATGTAACAACCGGATAATATGTTTGAGCAAGGTACTTTTACCGCAACCACTCCCGCCCAAAATAATCATAATCTCGCCCGAATTCACACTCATATTGACCCCGCGAAGAACGAAGCGGTCGCCATATTTCGTGCTTAAATTGGTAACGCGGATAATCGGCTCCGTCATTGGCATTATCCAAAGTAAAAAAGGATACCCCAAAAACTATCAACCACAATAATCATAAAAATAGAAGTCACTACGGAAGACGTTGTCGCGATACCGACACCCTCCGCCCCCCCTTTGAAATTGAACCCCCGATAGACTGCCACGATGGTGATCACCCAAGCAAAAGAAACACTTTTGATTAATCCCGTCAGGACATCCTTTAAGAGCAACGCTTCGAGTACCTGATTGCCAAATGCCGCCGCACTCAGATCGAGATAGGTGATTCCCACCAGAAAGCCCCCCGCAATGCCCATGATATTCGCAAAAACCGTCAACAGTGGAATACAAAGCGTCATCGCCAAAAATTTGGGCACGACCACAAAGCGGATCGGGTTGAGAGCCATCGTTTTGAGGGCATCCAATTCTTCAGTGAATTTCATGGTGGCGATTTCGGCGGCAATGGAGGAACCACTGCGCCCGGAGACAATGATCGCCGTCATCAACGGTCCCAGTTCGCGAGCAATACCGATGGCAAGCAGATTGGCAACATAAATGGTTGCCCCAAACTGCCGGAGTTGGGCGGAAGATTGCAGTGCCGTGACAAACCCGATCAAAAAGAGGATCAGGGCAACAATCCCAAATGCCTGAGAGCCGAGTAAAATACATTGCTCCATAAATGCCCCCCGCCGTGCCCCAGACCGGTTAAATATGCCGATTACCGACCACCACAAAATGTCCACGATCAATACCAGCAATTGCACGACACTTTGATACGCCCGATACACCCCGTCGCCCAAGCGTTCCAAAAAAGAGGGCGGTGATGCCGGAGGAACAGGAGCGGCGGCTTCGACCGCAAAATACTCCAAAACCTCCTGAAACGGCGGGGGGATATTCTGGATCGCCAACATTTTTTGATGACGTTCTGCCAGACGGGGTAACGTCTGAATCAACACAGCGCCGGCACTATCCAGCGCCGTGATGCCGGCGGCATCAAGGGTAATGTGCGATTCCGTACACGTTTGGATTTGATGGTGCAACTGGTGATAGAGGTCTCCCACATGGGCGAGGGTGACCTCTCCCTCCAGAGTCAGCAAAGCGGTTGATTGGGGCATGAGCAGGCATCACAACACATAAGACAACCGGATGAGTACTTGATGTTCGGATTGCACATCCGGGATGGCTTCTTCTTTTTTAATCAACAAGTTATAATCTAAACTGATATATTTAGAGAGGGTAACCCGGACCCGATTATCCCAATCGTAAACCCAAGTTTGGGTGTCGCTTTCCGGTAAGAGTAGGTCAAATTCCGTATTGAATTGCACCCGGCGGGCAATCCGGGAATCACCAATCATCAACATTTCTAATCCGGTTAAGGTTGATTTTTGGAGGGGTTTTAGTTGGGTTTGGCTATCGTTTAGCAGGTAGGATTGGTGAACAAATGTTTGTCGTGCCCCGAATCCGCTGCGCAAATTGAGGTTTAAGCGGGCAGATTTGGCAATAATCCAGTTAAAGCCCACGCCTTCTTTGAGGGTGAGGGGGAAGAATGCCGGCGATAAGCGGACAGATTCCGCCGCGGTGTAAATATGGGTGGTATCTCCGCCGGTATTAAGCCGGTACACATCCCGAGGGCTGTCAAAATAGGCATTAGTTTCAAAAAATTTGCTATCTAGCGCCAAATTGAGGTAGGGTCCTACTTTTTCCCAAAAACGGTAGATATAAGTCGCTTTTAGTTCAATTCGATCTACATATTTGCGAATGGACTCTCCTTTTTCAAAGGAGAGTCCCTCGTCCAGTATGATGCGAACGAACGCATTATGTAAATCCGTAATATACCGTAACTGGTTGAACCATTGTGCCGTTAAGGTGAAATTATACTCTTTCCGTTGGGATTCCGTATTTTGGAAATAATTGAGAATAAAATTTCCGTTAATTTCGGAGCGAATTTTCCAATCTTCAATATTAATTTGCCGCGTACCTTCATCCAAAATACCGAATCCGATGAAATTCTGATTTTCGTCATCCAATACGAGGGTATAACGTACTAACTCGCCGGGTAGTAGGCGCAATGTAGCAAAATTCCGTGTGGTATTAAAACTTTCCCCCGGTTTCACCACCTTGTACAACCCCGGTTTAAGCAACCAGGTAGTGAGTTCTTCCCCCAGCTCTTCATCTACGCCATATCCCAAGCCATAATTTTCCAGATTTGATTGATAAAATAATTCGTATGATTCCTTGATAGGGGTGCGGGTTTCATCGATGACATTGATGACCAGTCCCGCCCAATCGGGTAAAATCAGGGAGGTATGCCCTTCTTCCACATCGACTGTTCGGGTTATCATCTGTTCAATGGTGCCGGAGCCGACCTTGACCTGATAGCGTCCCGGTTCAACCAAAACGGAGGTGCCGGTGCGGGCTTCTGCCACTAGGGTTTCATTGGTGTAAACCAGATAAACCGGTTCCGCCAACGAGGTGGTCATCGTCGGAACAAAAATCGCCCCTTTACCAATAGGTACTAACGTGGGGTCCATTTCGACTTGACGATAGGCGGGCGGGGCATCCCATGTATTTTCCGGTGAGGTTTGCCCGAGTACCTGTACAGGGAACATCAACAGCACCAAAAAGAGAAAAGCCGGAGATACACCGGCTTTTTGCCCCCCCATCTGCCCACAAGGGATTAAGTTAACTATGTGTTTCATCAGGCGATCCGGTCTCCGGGTTTTCCTTTTCTTCTTCCGCTTGTTTCTTCATCCATTCCAGAAATTGACGGCGTTGTTCAGGGGATAGTTTCGCTTTTTTGCCTTGTTTTGCTGCCGCCTGTTTCTGCAGTTCCGCCATTTTACGTTTTTTCTCTTGGATTTTCTGCAAGCGTGCTTGCCGTACCTCTTCGGGGATGGGGATCAATTTTTTGGGGGGCGTGAGGCGTTTCGGCGGTTTTTTAGCAGTTTCCGACTTTTTAGATGTCTCTGTTACCGCTTCTGGAGCAATAGCTTGAATTTCCACCGTTTTGGGTTCGTCACCGGGTGGGGGAGTCTCTTTTTTGCCCCCTTTCATCATCTCGGCGATCTCAGCCAAACGCTGTGGGTCGGGACCGTCACCAAAAGAGTGACCGCTGAGGTCGATTTCATCCGTGAATTCAAATTCATCATCGTCATACTCATCATACATATCATCATCATCGTAATCCAGATAGTCCTCCGCCGGATCAATCTCGCTGGAATCCTCCATCTGGTGTTCCATTTCCGCCTGAGCAATCGATTCGGCAGCCTCAAGGTCAAAATCCTCATCGACCTCCCCGGTGTCGGGGGCGGAATCATCCCGAATAACCCCGGCGTGCTGGCGCACATGCGGGTCCAGCACCGAATAATCTTCGTCTGGGGAGCTATCCCCAAACGCGCTCAACCCGGGAATTTCGATCTCGATACTTTCCTCGTCACCGATAATATCGGGTTCATCTTTAAATTCCAACTCACCGGGCGGGGGAGTAGAGAGGGGAGAAAGCTCTTCTTTGGGTTCAACTTTAGGTGGGGGAGGTGTTACCGGCGCATCGCCATAATCGGGTTCATCTTCACGGAAATAAGACATGCCAGTATCGACTTCGACCTCTGCCGCCGGTTCTGGGGCGGGTGTCGCGGAGGCTGAAGCCGGCGAGGTGTTAAAATTGAGTTCCTGACTCTCTTGGAGTTCTTCAAAGGCGGTCACCTCTGTAAATTCCACATTTTGCCAAAAATCACGGGGAAAATAGAGATAGATCAGAATCAAACTTTTGGTATAATATTCGGATTCCAGCATATCTTCGGGGTCGGTATTATCTACCTGACGGCGTTTCTGCCGCCATTCCGTGACCGACATCTGCTTAGTCTCCAATTTTTGCCGTTTATCTACCATCCGCCGGGACTTAATTGTGCGTGGTTTTGAGGTATCCATGATGACGGAGATACCACTCCGTTCTTGAATAGCGGTGCTGATTTCACGGCTAAGTTGGGTAGGGTTGATCGCCAGTCGTTCCGCCCCACGATAGGTGTTCATGGGGATTTCAATACGCAGTTGAATATAGAGGGAATCAAAATAGGTCGTATCATCAAAGAGGCGTTCTGTTAGGAGTTTATCTTCTTTGATGGAGACATCTTTTTTCTTATCGAAGGCTAATTCTTTGAACATATTGGCGCTACACACCTCATCGATAATATCGATGAGTTTATCGACCACGTTCTGTTCTTCAAAGGGTAGGGTTAAGATTTGGGTGGGGTCTTCGCCTTCCAGTTCTTGCGCTTTTTCTTCTATTTTACTCTGACTTTCTTTTAATTTTTCCTGAAATTTTTGAGCATATTCCAATCGCTTGAGTTCGGAGGGTGACATCTTTTTAACTTTGGAATCTTCACCCTGTTTTTTTGATTTGGAGACCGATTTTGAGCGGTCGTCATCTGCCGACTGGCTCTCACCTTTGAGCAACTTATCCCACAATTTTCGCATCGATGACCCCCATCCGTATGCTCTTAATTATCAGGAGTAACTTTCCGCATAAAAACTAGGTAAATCCTTTATATTCCAGCAACAAACCATTGATTCAAAATAAAGACCAGACGTTGTTTTTGTCAAGAAGATTTAAATTTCTTCGATTCGCAGAATGTTAGTACCTTTTTTATCCCCAAATGGGAGACCCGCCGTGAGGACAAGCCGGTCACCGTGGGAGATGATCTGTTCCGCCTTCAAACGTTCCACAATGTCATCAACGGCATCATCAATGTTGCTTTTAAATTCCGGCACTTGAAACCCCAAAACACCCCAATAAAGCGCGGTGCGGAAGTACGCCTGTTCATTGAAGGTCATGGCAATAATGGGTTTCGGTGGACGGAACCGGGAAATTGTGCGTGCCATCGAGCCGCTTAACGTCAAGCAGACAATCGCTTTAGCATTAACTAAATCGGAAGCGTGACTAGTGGAATAGCCAATAGCGAGAGGTGTCGGATACACCATATCGGGTTTACGACGTTTTAGGTCCCAGCGGGGATCACTCTGTTTTTCGATAATGGTGATGATCCGATCCATCGTTTCCACCGCTTGAACCGGGAATTTGCCTGCCGCCGTCTCCCCAGAGAGCATCACGGCATCCGTCCCATCTAAGACCGCATTCGCCACATCGGCGGCTTCTGCTCGGGTGGGGCGTGGCGTGGTCATCATGGACTCCAGCATTTGGGTTGCGGTGATCACCGGCTTACCCTTGCGGTTGCAAATGGCGATGATCTCCTTTTGAATGGGCGGTACTTCTTCCACAAACATTTCAACCCCTAAATCACCGCGGGCAATCATAATTCCATCCGCTAGGTCCGAGATGGCTTCAAATTCTTTAACGGCTTGAGGTTTTTCAATTTTAGCGATTACCGGCGTATTGTATCCCTGTTCGGCAATCATCCATTTGATGTGGCGGATATCATCCGGTCTTTGCACAAAGGAGAGTGCTACGTAATCCACACCTAACGTTAATCCGAATTTCAAATCGATTTTATCTTTCGGGGTTAGCGCCTCAATAGAGACCGAACCGGGCAGATTTACCCCTTTGTTATCCTTGAGGACACCGCCAAAGACCACCTTACAATGGACATCCTGCCCATCTACATCTTCGACCGTTAGCCGCAATTTGCCATCATCGAGCAGGATCATCGCTCCCGGTTCCACATCTTGATGAAGTTTCGGGTATGTCACCGAGACTTCATGGACATTTCCGATAATGTCGCGGGTGGTCAGACAAAAATCCGCGCCATTCTCCAACACAATTTCACCGGTTTCAAAGTGCTTCACGCGGATTTTTGGACCTTGCAGGTCTTGTAAGACCGCAATAGGGCGTTTGACTTCGGCAGAAACACGGCGCACCAGTTCAAATCGCCGGGCGTGATCCTCAGGTGTTCCATGCGAAAAATTAAAGCGGGCAACATCCATTCCGGCGTGTGCCAAGGCTAAAATATCCTCGTACGTATCCGTACTAGGACCTAACGTACAGACAATTTTCGTCCGGCGGCGGGTAAGTAACTGATCCATTACTGTTCCTCCTCAGCCAAGAATAAAGTAGTAGCCATCTGTTTTAGATACCGTAAACCCTGAATGGCACGGCTGCCGTACCACGAAATCATTTCGCCGTCAATAAGAACGGTCGTTTTTTGTTCCACGGGGTAATGTGTCCGAAATTCCGTGATGTCGGCGGAGGTAAAGGGATACGGTTCACTGCTAAATAAAATAAGGTCTGTGCTATCCAAAATCGGTTCGATCTCAATTTGGGGGTACCGCACATCGGGGTCATGCCCAACCGTTTTCCAATGGATTAACTTCAGGCATTCACTGATGTATGTCTGCCGCGAAACGGTCATCCAAGGGTTTTTCCAAATTAAGTATAACACCTGTTGCGGGGGATAATTCACCTGCGTTGTGATGAGGTCTTGGTAGGTTTTTTCAAACTGGCGGCACAACGCACCGGCTTCTAGTTCTTTTCCGAAGATACTCCCGATTAATAGATACAAATCCAGATTATCGAGGGGGGTGTTGGGGTGGGTCACAATCACATTGGGGACAAATTCCGCAATTTGATCGACCATCTCCTTCGGATTTTCATCAATGTTGACAATCACATGGGTTGGGTTTGTGATTTTCAGTTTGTGCGGATTGATCTTTTTTGTTCCACCGACACTTGGCACAGCATTGACTTGGTCTGCCGGATGGATGCAAAAGCTCGTTCGTGCCACGAGTTGGTCACCTAACCCTAGGTCAAACAGGAGTTCCGTGATGCTGGGGACAAGGCAGGCAATTCGGGGCGGTTGTTCTGCTCTAGGGTGAACTGTACCGATGGCATCGGTACGATCCAGACCAAAATCAAACCACGATTCCGTGATCACTTGTTGTCCGAATGTCGCTAGTGCTGGGAGGGGGTCTATTCCGGCCTCGAGGTCCGCTAACCGGTGTTGCAGTTGCTCTTTTAGAGCGGTCACAAATGGGCAGGAGGTTTCAGACTCCAATTGGTTGCACCGGTTGAAAGCTTTACGCCACAAGCTGGCACAACCTTTCATATTTTTTCGCTGATAATGGCAAGCACCCACGGCCAATTGAATCAGTGCTTGCCAGAATTGGCGGCGGTTGCCGATCATCTGGTGCCACGGCTCTTCCCACTGTTCATGTGCCTCAAAATAGTCCCCTTGCCGGAAGTGTTTCCATCCGGCAAACAAATAATCTCGTTCCGTCATGTGATTTCCAATGGGGTGAAAGGGTTTTGGTGCTGCCAACCGGTCAATCCGGTCTGGCGGTAGTGTTCTAACCGGCGAATGGTAAGCTCGCTATAAACGGGGTCAATATCGGTGGTAAAACACTGGCGATTCAGTCGTTCACAGGCAATTAGGGTGGTGCCGGCATGAGCAAAAAAGTCAATTACTCGTTCGTGTTCGCGGGAGCTGGCTAAAATGATTCGCTCCGTGGCTTGAAGTGGTTTTTGGGCATAACACCCAGAGACATTCTCCTGCATTCGGTAGAACACCTGCTGAATATCTACCCAAACATTACTTGCTCGCAGGGTGTTTGATTTACTGCGTTCTAGGTTTTCGGTGCGCCTTCCTTTGATCGTTTTATAATAGCCGCGCAACACTTTCGGGATCGCGGTATATTGGGCGGTAAACGGAGGTTTCCCTTTGGTATAGTACAACAATTCTTGCCGGACAGACATCCAATTGTGGGGGGTGCCAAATCCCCGTTGGTTGCGTAAGGTGATTAAGGAACGGCTGGTCAATTCTGGGAATTCGCGCATCAGGAGCATAAATTCAGGTAGGGGTTGAAACCCATCCGTTTGATCGGCACCCATCCAGATGTAAAGGGCGGCGGGGTCGCTCAAGTACTTCAGGGTCAATTGGACCCATTTTCGGCACCACTCGATAAAGTCAGCGGGGGGGCGTTCTTCAAAGGCGACCAGATTATAGGGTGGATCGTGGATAGCCAGTTGCGCGCGCTCGTCTCCCATTAACTGGCGGATATGCCCGGCATGGGTTGCATCCCCGCACCCCACACGATGCCCCCGTAACGGATCGACCCACACCTCACCGGGTTGGAGGCGGCAATATTCCAGCAATGTTTTACGAATTTCCGGGTGGCAGTCTAAACGGGGTAGCGGGGTGTGAATCATTATTATGAAGCCGAGTTTGACTGATCGCGGAGAAGTGCCATTACTTCAACGGGCGTTTGACAATCCAACAACATTCGGGTCATAAAGGTATCTTGCATTAACCGGCCAATCGCCGCCAAAACGGGCAGGTACAAACGATAATTATTTTTGGGAGTCAATAATAAGAAGATAAAATAAACCGGGTTGCCATTGGGTGAGTCGAAATCAAGCCCTTCGGGGCAAATTCCCAAACATCCAATCACACCTTCCAGATTCTCAATGGCGGCATGAGGAATCGCTAAACCCCGATTGGTTGCTGTACTTCTTTCTTGTTCACGTTGCAATGCCGTGTGGAGGACTTCATCACGTTGGGATACCGGTATTTGTTTTTCCTCAACAAGGGTATCTACCAAGATCGTGATCGCTTCCCATTTATCCTTCGGGTGCAGGTTCAAGCGGATGGTACGTTCCCAGAAGACTCTTCCTAAATTGATTTTTCCATCATTATGGGCACGCACCATAAGCACCGAACAACTGGCTTGATTGGCAATCTGATCGGGGATAGAACCACTTAAATATCGTCCGGTTCGCCAATCGTTGGACGCGCCTAGAATAACAAGATCAACGTGTTCCGTTTCTTCGACAATCGCTGGAATAAGCTGGTCTGCTTTTTTGATATGAATGGGCATATTGACATTGATCATTTCCAGTTGCATCTGCGTATCTTCATACAATTGTTCTGCAAATAAGTCCAATTCCGGGTCTTCTGGGAGGGTCTCTGGTACATGGGCAATCCGTAGAATATGGGCTTCCGCACCCCACTGGCGGGCAAAAATATCACCAATTTGAATACCCAATAATGAGTGTACCCCTCCGGAGGTTAAGATTAATATTCGACGAATGGATTTATTTCCGCGGGGCTTCAAAATAAGGGTATCGAGTTCTTCATTACGGGCAATTTCCCCGCCGGTCGAATTCGAGATTTCGGATTCAGCAATACTACGCCGCCAACCCATTAGCAACGTTTTACAATGGTAGTTCGCCGCTACTTCGAGCACCGCTTCCATCAAACTGGTTTTGTAGATCAAATGCGGTGTTGCAGAGGCTCCCCCTAATTTTGCTGTTTCCGCCGCATGAAACAACAACCGCCCAATCCGCAATGTATCCACCGAGGGTTGTTGAGCCACATGGAGTAAGCGCAAAGAACCACCCTTTTCCGCGGCTAAGGTTGCGGCAAAGTGCACCAGAATATCTTCCGTATCGGGATTGGCAACCGGCACAAGAATGTTACAATCGGTATCAAAGTGGTGGGACATGGGTGTGCCTCAACTAGAAGACGTAAATAAGTCATGCCATTCCAAAAAGTGCTGGTATTGACGGTCTCCATACGTTTTAACCGTTGCTTTCACGTGTTCCACAGACCGTTCATACCATATTTTACGCGGATGTTTGCCAAAAAAAAGGTCGGCGTAGCAAATAATCTTTTCTTCAAGACTGTGCGGGATCATATCTCGGGCGGGGAGAGGTAGTTGGTTCAAAATAATTTCTTTCTCGGTCAATCCAACACCGATATGGGTTTCTGCGACAACGGCATGGCGGGCTAACCCTTCGGCTTCCAATATCTTCCGTCCTTCTGAAATATGACAAATATAGGGTAATTCTCCCTGACAACCGATTTCCGGTGCTTTTACTTTAATCACACCAATGTCGTGAAGCATGGCGGCTTCCTCAATAAACTGAAGTTGGTCTTCGGTTAACTTCAACCGTTTGCCGATGGCCAGGGCTTTTGCTGTTACGAGCGTCACATGGGGAATGTAAACCCCATACAGCCGGGAATCCGGCGGAATGTAGCGGTGAATGATTTCAAAATAATTGACTTTTTTCATGACAACATTCCAATAAAAAAAGCAACCCCAGCGGATTGCCTCTCGGAAAGAGATATGTCACTGATGATGTCAAATGAATGGTTTCCCCCCGTGATAGTTTCATAATTGCGTGTTTGTGCCATGCAAACCTTCATTTTTAGAAAACAAAATGGCAGAATTAATATAAGCCGATTTTACCAAAATTCCGGATCCGTGTCAATAGAGAAATCCGGTAACGCCGCGAACCGACGGGACGTCTGTGTGAGGTTCACAGGATTTTACCTTGATTCTAACAAATACTTTGGCTATATTGAATTTTTGATGGAGAAAACCCTTACTTTTTCACCTTATTGATGATATTCGGAACATGCGGGCGTTAGTCACCGGAGCAAACGGTTTTATCGGCAGCCATCTGTGCGAACGGCTTTTGGAACGAAATTATACGGTTCGCTGTTTGGTGCGTCCAACAAGTGACCTGAAATGGATTTACCGGTTACCGGTAGAATATGTCAACGGCAGTGTGGAAGATTTGGATTCACTCCGGCGAGCAATTCAGGATGTGGATTACGTCTTTCATGGGGCGGCAGTCACCAAGGCAAAAACCCCAGAAACCTATTACCGGGTAAATACCAAAGGAGCAGAACACATCTTTCAGGTCTGTTATGAGACCCGTTCTGCCCTCCGGAAATGTATTTTTGTGAGCAGTCTGGCGGCGGTGGGTCCAAGCCCTTCCAAAGAACCGATCACCGAAGAAATGCCCTGCCATCCGATTACCGATTATGGGCGGAGCAAATTAGAAGCAGAACAACTGGCACACCAGTTTATGCCGCATTTTCCGTTGACAATCATCCGACCGCCAGCCGTGTACGGACCGCGGGATAAAGATACATTGCTTTTTTTTAAGCTGGCAAAATTAGGGATTACCCCACGATTCCAAAAAACGGAGCAATACCTCAGTTTGGCGTATGTGGAAGATGTCGTCGATGGTATGATCCGCGCCGCCGAACATCCCGCCGCCAGTGGTAAAACATACTTCCTAAGCCACGAAGAAATAATTAGTTGGACAGATTTGGCAACAATCATTCGCCGCGTCATGGGCAAACGAAAAGGAATCTCGGTCAAAATACCGGAAATCCTGCCGAAGTGGGTCGCCCAAACATCAATGGGACTTGCTAAATTTACCGATAAGCCGGCACTGTTAAACGAACAAAAAATCAATGAGATAAAACAACCGTACTGGACGGTAAGCCCCCAAAAAGCGATAGCTGATTTCGGTTTTCGTCCCCGTTCCATTGAAGAAGGCTGCCGATTAACCGTGCAGTGGTATCGAAATGAAAAATGGCTCTGAAGTTCAGGGCGGTCACACAAAAAAGCCGTGGAATCCATAGTAGATTCCACGGCTTTTTTTGAGGAGCCATATTTTGCGTCCTATCCGATGCGACGTACTTTGAACGTGCGTCGCACCTGCCACGAATGGCTCAGTAAAAGAAAGCGGGCTGTTATTCAAGTGTTGCCATGTACCGAGGGGTTTTTATATTCCCGTTAATGTTTGCAGTAAAACTTCAAGCCATAGATGGAACTCCCGTATCATATCCGGCTCAAGCAAAAAGAGCTTCTACAAAATCATGCGGGTCAAAATCCTGAATATCTTCAACTTGCTCACCCACACCAATCAATTTAACCGGAATATTAAGTTCATCTTTGATCGCAATCACAATCCCGCCTTTTGCCGTTCCATCCAATTTGGTCAGGACTAAACCGGAAATATCGACCACTTGATTGAATAATTTCGCTTGTTGGATGGCATTTTGTCCGGTGGTCGCATCCAAAACCAATAAAATTTCATGCGGTGCTGCCGGTAACCGTTTTTGAACTACCCGTTTGATTTTCTCTAACTCTTTCATCAGATTAACCTTAGTGTGCAAGCGTCCGGCGGTATCGATCAAGACCACATCGGCGTTACGCGCAAGGGCGGCATCGACGGCGTCAAATGCAACCGCCGCCGGGTCTGCTTCCGGTTGGCTCCGAACAATTTGTGCACCGGCGCGGTCTGCCCAAATTTCTAACTGGTCGATTGCCGCGGCTCGAAAGGTATCTCCAGCGGCAAGGATCACGTGTTTGCCTTCCTGTTTCAGGCGGGCGGCGATTTTGCCAATCGTTGTGGTTTTACCCACACCGTTGACACCCACCACCATAATCACATACGGCTTAACCGCACTAAGATCGAGTTCATAAGACCCTTCGCCCATTAGCGCGGCAATTTCTGCTTTGAGGAGACCTTCTACCAAGCTGGGGTCTTTAATTTTATCAATTTTGATACGATTCTGAAGGCGGTCGATAATCGTCATTGTCGCGTGCACACCCACATCTGCGCTAATCAACAGTTCTTCAATTTCTTCCATCAGGTCATCATCGATGGTGGTATGCCCCCGGATTAAATCACCTAACTTCCCTAAGAAATTTTTACGGGTTTTAGAAAGTCCGGCTTTCAATTTTTCAAACGCTTTTTTGAACATTATTCGATGTATCCTCATCAAAAACTATTAAAGAAATTATGATTCAACGGTTGTTGGTCTTCATTTTCAAAATTTAAGGGATCGGCGGGTGTCGTTCCCATCGTAGCCGCCGTATGTAAATAGCAACTGTGGGCAGGTTGTGTACCTTCAATAAACACTTCTTCACGAGTCGCCGGGCAGAACTCAGTATTTAACAACCCGGTCACCGTGCAGATGGTTACAGAGGCGATGCCTTCGGGCATGGTAAAATCGAGTACTTCCATTGAGTCTGTGGCGGATTTCATAAAGTCTGTCCAGATCGGCACGGCGACTTTGCCCCCACTCATATTTCGCCCCAATGACTTTTTGGTATCAAAACCGACCCACACACCACATACCAATTGGGGGATATACCCGACAAACCAACCATCGGTAAAATCATTGGTGGTACCCGTTTTGCCCCCGACCGGGCGATCATACCCTCGATACCGGATACCACGTGCCGTGCCATCATCCACCACACTTTGCATCAAACTGACCATCATATAAGCGGTTTGGGGCGAGATGACTTCTTCCTGATACGTTTCGTTGGTTTCAATGATGTTGCCATAGCGGTCTTCGATGCGGATGATTGAAATCGGTTCTACCCGCACCCCTAAATTTGGAAATGTCGTATAAGCCGCCACTAATTCCATCATGTTGACTTCCGAAGTGCCAAGGGCAATGGAAAAGTACGGTGGAATCTCACTCTGAATCCCAAACCGTTTGGCGTAATCGATCACCGTGTACACGCCCATTTTCCGCAGAAGTTTAATGGCAACAATATTTCGGGATTGTTGAAAGCCGGTGCGAATCGTCACCGGACCTAAAAATTTATTATCATAATTCGCAGGCGCCCACCTTTCCCCACCTTGATTTTCCATGACAACCGGCGTATCGAGGATGATGTCTGCTGGGGTCATTCCATTGTCGATAGCTGCCGTATAAACAAACGGCTTAAAAGCCGAGCCGGGTTGACGTTGAGCCTGTACGGTGCGGTTAAACCGGCTTTCGTAAAAATCCCGCCCCCCAACCATCACTTTGATGTATCCGTCGCGGGGATCAATCGCCAGCAAAGCCCCTTGGATGTAATCTGTGCGTAAATTTTTGGTCTCGCCACCTTCCGGCTGGGTCACCCGTCGAACTTTATACCGGCGTTCCTTTTCAATTTTTTGTAGCTGGTCTTCCACAGCTTTTTCGGCGGCAATTTGCATGTTGGCATCTAATGTGGTGTAAACCTGATACCCCGCTTGATAGAGATTATCACTGCCGTACTTGCGCTCCAGTTGCTTGCGGACATATTCCACAAAATAGGGTGCTTTATTTTTGCGAACATCCAGAGGGTGAACCACCAGTGAATCCGCGATATATTGCTGATATTCTTGAGGAGAAATATACCCCACCTCGCGCATGGCATTTAATACCAGATTTCGCCGCCGGAGGGCGTGATCGGGATGGTCGTAGGGAGAGTAGAGCGCAGGTCGCTGGGGGATTCCGGCAATCAGGGCGGCTTCCGGAACGGTCATTTCGCGAGCCGGTTTGTTAAAAAAGAGCCGCGATGCCGCTTCGACACCGTATGCCCCGTGCCCATAGTAAATTTGATTAAAGTAAAATTCCAAAATTTGATCTTTGGAATACCGCTGCTCGATCTGGAGGGAAAGCAAGGCTTCCCGGATTTTACGAATCCAGCGCCGCTCATGAGTCAAAAATAGATTCCGTGCCAATTGTTGGGTAATGGTACTCGCACCTTCCATCGACCGGTTATCTTGAATGGTCCAGCGGAGAATATTATGCCATATGGCGCGGGTAATGCCGGTAAAATCCACCCCCCAATGGTCATAAAACCGCCGGTCTTCGGTGGCAATTACGGCTTTGATCAAATTATCTGGGATGGAATCCAACGAGACCGGAATCCGGCGCTCTTCATAAAATTCATAAAGAACTTCGTTGTTAATGTCATAAATTTTAGTGATAGTAGGGGGTTCGTAATTTTCCAACTTGGCAACGGAGGGCAAATCTTCATAGAGCATTTTAAGCGCGCCGATCCCGATTCCGGCGCCCAAAAAAATCAGGGCAGTTAGTATCCACAGGGTGTATTTGACCACCCTCCCCCAGACACGGTGTTTTTCGGAGCGCGCTTTCCCGGAGGTGTAGAGCGCCTTGATTGGCTTTTTACTTTGATCTGACATGATGGTGTTCTTTATGGTATCGTATTCAAACGTAAACTAATCGAACGCCTCAAAAAACTTCTTATCGTCCAGCGGTAGAGAAATTTGTCGGCGATGAATGGTAAAGCTGCAGCCCTAACTGCATAATTTTTAGGCAACAACACACCATAAATCCAGTAATCTCGTTCAAAAAACAACTATCTGTTGATAAGCTGTTAAAACCTGCTGTCCTTATGTACGAGTTCTATTTTACATCCACATCTCGCTCGCAAGCTACACGGTTTGTTCTATGCGAGTTTCTACGGAAAAATTCCCTTTCACACCTTCCAGACAGTTCTGGCACATGGGGGTGTGATCCCGGCTGTGTAAAATGTTCCGGCGAAAGGTCTGAAACCGTTTGCCCGTCCAGACCTGCTTAAACGGGGTGTCAAAGGTATTGCCCAGCTCATAATCCACATTTTTATCAAAGCAACAGGGGGCTACCCGTCCATCCCAATTGACAACGGTTTTATACCATAACTGGTGACATCCGTGCGGTCGTTTTGTCCGTATGGAAAATTGTGCACCGTCATAATCATACCGGCGATAAGCGTCGTTTTGTGGCAGATATTCCCGTGCTTGTTCGGAAGTATAAATTTGAGCCGTTTTCAGTGTCAATTTATCAACCCCATATTCGCGGGCAAGGCGTTTGATTTCATCGATTTCACCCTCGTTGTGCTGAAAAATGATAAACTGCAAATTGATGATCGGGGTTTTGGAATGTTGCCGCTTTTTCTCTGTACAGACCGCCTGAACCCCATCTAACACCCGCTGAAAATCGCCACCCACCCGATATTTACGATAACTTTCCGGGTTTGTGCCGTCCAAAGAGACGATCATCTCATCCAGACCGCAAGCGATCACCTCCCGAACAGCTTCCGTGCTGTGGAAAAAGTGCCCATTGGTGCTGGTCAATGTGGGAATTTTCTTGGCTTTAGCGATCCGTACCATCTCCGTAAACTGTTTATGGATAAAGGGTTCTCCCTGATTCCAAAAGGAGACCAACATCAAATAATCGCCAATTTCATCGATCAAGACCCGAAATGCGTCCACATCCATCCGCCCGAGGGGACGTGTCATTTCACCGTTGCCGGAAGGGCACATCGGACATTTGAGATTACAAATATTGGTCGGCTCGACCATTAACCACGGAGGATAGCCCCAAATAATAGGCTTCCGCAGAGCATGTGCCAACCCCATGGAGGTGGCATTGAGCAAGAGATTGGAGATACGTTTAGGAGTGACCGCATAACGATACGTTCGAGCGGCTAACCAGAGCGCATTGAGTGATGGCATGAGCAATGAGGTAAAAACGGTGTTTCACAGAAATGTTCGGTGCAGACCCTTAGTGGACGATCCGTAAAGGTCTGTGACAACAGTTATCATTCAAAATTCGATACCATCATCCTCCGCAAAAAAATCATCATTATCCATCCATTTGTCTGTTGGCACGGCGATCTGGTAAAAACGATGGAGAATGTTCAACTTGCGGTAGTGCTGGTGATGCTGGTAGATGTGGATCAGATTGTTCATCATACGGACGATAATCCCGCGGGGTGATGCAATCCGAAAATACTCCGGGCGATAAGTGAAACCGTTTCGTAACAAGTAGGTAATGCACTCTTTTTTGGTGAGTATCCGTCCTTTATTGAACACATCAATAAAGACCTCCTGCCCGGATAATTTTTTGTATTTGCACAAAAAGTGGGTTGGCAAACTAATCCCGTAAACCGGCAAACTTAGACGTTTCGCAATCAGCATATACAGCACCGATAGGCTGATCGGAATCCCCACCCGCCGTTCCAACAGGGTATGGATAAAACTGTTCTGGGGATCGTAGTAATCACCGGTGTTGCCGCGAAAATGTTCCTGTTGGAACAGAACGGTATTTAGCGCTTCCAAAACCCGGCTGAGTGATGTTTCCTCCGCCGCGTGACGTTTGACTTGAAGTGCCAGTTCGTCCAATTGATGTGTTAAGCCATTGACATTAACGGTGGGAGATTCAATTCTGCTCAGCAAAAACACACCCTGTTCCAGATCAAAATAATCGCCTTCTTCGTAAAGTAAGCGTTTGAGTTCTTGTTCCAAACGGGTAAAGCGGGTTTCATCCAACAGGCGGCGCAACCGGATGCGCACGTTCGGATCATCGTCTCCGTATGCGGCGGTTTCCAGCATGGCACGATGGTCTGCTTCAAGCTCCTGCAATTTACGAAACGCAACGGTGCTAATTTTGGGGTCGTCGTCGCCCAACAATTGAATCAAGGCGGGGAGTTGACGTTTTTCTTCGATGATTGTAGGCATGAAACCTCTGTCCATTACAGGGTTTGTGGTACATACTCGTGGTCTCGTTTTTTCAAAACCACAATCTCATTAATTTTATCATGTTGTTGGATGCTATCAACCACATCCATCCCATCTAAAACGCGGCCAAAAACGGTGTGTTTGCCATCCAACCAGGGGCAAGGCACATGAGTGATAAAAAACTGGCTGCCATTTGTATTCGGTCCTGCGTTTGCCATGGAAATCACCCCGCGATCATGCGCTTTGGCACTGATCTCATCCGCAAAGCGATACCCCGGACCGCCGGTTCCGGTACCTTGCGGGCAACCTCCTTGAATCATAAAATCCGCAATCACACGGTGAAAGGTTAAACCGTCGTAAAAGCCTTTTTCAATCAAATGGATAAAATTCGCGACCGTATTTGGAGCATCATCTTCAAATAACTCCAAATGAATTGTGCCGCGCGATGTCCGAATTTCGATTTCGGGTAACATGTTCACCAATCCTTTCGTTTAAGCGGGATCCGCCTCCAGATGATGTCGAGTCAATTCGGTTTTGAGATAATCAAACGCCTCCTCGACATCATCACAAAATTTAAATAAATTTAAGTCTTGTGGGCTGATCGTCCCCCACTTGACCATTGCTTCCAGATTCATCACTTCATTCCAATATTCCGTACCGTAGATCACAATGCTCATCGGTTTTTTGGTTTTTTCGGTCTGGACAAGGGTCAACAGTTCAAACAGCTCGTCCATCGTGCCAAATCCACCAGGGAAGACCACCAGTGCCTTTGCCAGATAAAAAAACCAAAATTTACGAATGAAAAAATAATGGAATTCAAAAGATAACTCGTGTGAAATGTACGGGTTGGGGTGCTGTTCAAAAGGTAAACTGATGTTCAAGCCGATGGACATCCCTTTGGCATTACTGGCACCACGATTGGCGGCTTCCATAATGCCGGGACCGCCTCCAGAACAGATGATAAAGCGTTTTTTACCATTGTTCGCTAGCTCCTTTGACCAGAGCGTTAGTTTTTCCGCCAACAGCATTGCATCTTCATAGTAGCGTGACATATGCAGATTCGCTTTGGCGCGATCATATGCCTGTTGCAATGCTTCGGAGGGGGCTTCAGCCTGATCGAGGTTCTGTTGGGCAATGTTCAACTGGGTTTGTGCCTCTTCAAGCGGCAAGGTGCGCGCGGACCCAAAGAAAACAATCGTATCGTGAACATTGTAATGGAGAAAGCGGCTGCGCGGTTCGTTGTATTCACACAACATACGGATAGTGCGTGCCGCTGGGCTGGTTAAAAATTCCAGATTTTTGTAGGCTTTGATCGGCCATTCGGGGGTCTGTTTTTTACTCACGTAATTACCAATTCTGAAGGGGGTGAGAAGTTCAAAATGATTCCGATGGAACCATCCTAATACGAAACCAGATAAATAGCAACAAAAAAGGCATCTCTGCGGTGTATAAACCGGTGCTTAAAATGCCGTAAAACGCGCCACCGTAGAAGCATCTAACCGTTTAATGACTTCAACCAAAAGTTCCAAGCCGCGGAGATAATCGTTAATGTCAATGATACTGTTGTGCGTATGGATATACCGCGAGGGCACGCCCAGCACTACCACCGGAACGCCCACATGATGGCGTTGGAGGGCACGCGCATCAGTGCCGCCACTACGTCGTACCGCTACTTGATGGTTGATGTTACATTGTTCAGCCACATCAATCACAAAATGTGCCAGTTCCCGATTCATAATCGCCGTGGGATCGAACATACGGATTTGAATCCCCTGACCCAGAACCGCTTGTTGTTCATCTTTCCCAAAACCGGGGGTATCATCTGCCGGCGTACCTTCCAACACAATCCCCACATCCGGGTTAATCAGCGCGGCGGCAGTCTCTGCGCCACGCACCCCGACTTCTTCCTGAACATTTGCCCCGCTATAAACCCGGTTGGGATGATCCACATGTTTCAATTCCTGCAAAACATGAATCGCCAAGCCCGTACCATTGCGGTTATCAAATGCTTTACAAAGGAGTAAATCCGGATTATGAAGTTGGGTAAACTCGGAGAAGGGCACAATGGGGTCACCTAACCGAATACCGAAATTATGCTTGAGGTCGTCAATATCTTTTGCCCCCACATCGATATACATTTTATCAATATTCATCACTTTTTCGCGTTCGGATTTCGCCAAAAAGTGCGGTGGTTTGGAGGTAATCACACCAATGATTTCGGTCTGATTTCGGGTGAGGATGCGCACCCGCTGTGCCAACAGAGTATGCCCCCACCACCCCCCTAACGGGGCAAACCGGATAAAGCCATCACTGGTAAAGGATTGCACAATAAACCCGACTTCATCCATATGACCGGCTAACATAATCCGGGGGGAATCTGCCGAGCCGGGTTTGACACCATAAATACTGCCGAGACGGTCGGTGATGATTTCGCCGTCCACTTCATCCCGAAAAATCTGCCGGACGGCGTCTTCCGAACCCGGTGCGCCGTGTGCTTCCGTTAATCTTTTGAGTAGATCGATTGCCCTTTGCTTCTCCATATATGCTCCTTTATTGGTTCTATAAAGTCCATCAATACGTTATAACAGTTCCACATCATGGGGCTTGCTTTCCTGCAAGCCGGCGCCGGTAATCGGCATAAATTCCGCGTTTTCTTGTAATTCCGGGATGGTTTGAGCACCAGCATAACTCATTCCACTGCGCAACCCACCCACTAATTGTTGGATGATTTCGCTCACATTGCCCCGGTAGGGCACCATCGCTTCCACCCCCTCGGGAACAATTTGATTCCAATCCAGATCACTATTATCCTGCCGGCTCATTGTGGCACCGAGAGATGCCATCCCGCGCGAGATTTTATAACGGCGACCTTTCCGTTGAACAATCCGCCCGGGACTTTCTTGGGTACCGGCAAACAAACTGCCGATCATTACCGTCTGTGCTCCGGCGGCAAGTGCTTTTGTTAAATCACCCGAGGTGCGAATACCCCCATCAGCGATAATCGGGATATTATACTGCCGGGCGGCTTCGGCACACTCACTGATGGCAGTCAATTGGGGCACGCCAAAACCGGTCACCAAGCGGGTAATGCAAATAGACCCCGGTCCCACACCTACTTTTACCGCATCGGCGCCGACTTCTACCAGATCACGGACTCCTGCCGCAGAGGCGACGTTACCGGCAATCATTTTGACGGTGTCCCCAAATTCCCGCCGAATGGTTTGAATAATATCTAAGGCATGATCGCTGTGCCCGTGAGCAATATCGAGGACGATCACATCCACATCAGCTTCAATCAGGGCACGGATGCGTTCCAACTCACCGATTTTTACCCCGACAGCCGCTCCTACCCGCAAGCGACCCTTTTCATCTTTGGTTGCCTGCGGATGTTTTTGTCGCTTGACAATATCAGTGGCGGTAATCAGACCGACCACGCGGTTATCCGTCGTTACCAACGGTAATTTTTCCACCCGGGCTTCATGTAAAATTTGCCGGGCATCTTCCATGGTGGTTCCGGGTGACCCGGTGACAACCCGTTCTCGGGGGGTCATCAATTCATGAATGGGGCGTTCTGGATTATCTTCAAACAAAATATCACGCGGTGTCAGTACCCCCAATAAATGATGTTCTGCATCGGTAACCAATAACCCGCCGCTACCCCATTCGACCATCTTTTGTTGGGCTTCAGCCACGGTGACATCTGGGGGAATGGTATAAGGCTCTTCCACGATCAAATTTTCTGCCCGTTTGACGCGCCGTACCTCACTCACTTGGCGTTCAATGGGCATAAAGCGGTGGATCACCCCCATGCCGCCCAAACGCGCCATGGCAATGGCCATCTCAGATTCCGTGACCGTATCCATATTGGCACTGAGGATCGGAATTGCCAGATTAATGCCGGGCAATAGAGTGGTGGAGGTATTGGCATCCTGCCGGGAGCGCAGTGGGGAACGCTTGGGCACTAGCAGGACATCATCAAAGGTCAAGCCGGGTTCTTTACGGATATTCATCACAAAAATTTCCCTAAGTTAGTCGCGCTGGCTCCAGCGTTCGAGCAGTTGTAGGTGGGTTTCGTTGGGCAGGGTTTGGATCAGCTCTTCTGCTTGTTGGCGGCTTTTTTTGAGGATACTGACCGTCTGGCGAATGGCTTTCATGGCTTGCCGGTTATCCCGGCGCTTGTTCCAACTGGTGACAAGATGAAGCGCCGCTTGCTTGAGTTCGCCTTGTGTAAATGGTTTGTTGAAGTAAATCCACTCGTCTTGGGAGACAAAATAACTCCCGATCTGTTCGACCGTGCGATCGGTATAAGCGGTGACCACAGCGACCAACATCGCCGGCTGGAGTTTTTTGACAATTTGAATAGTCTCCAAGCCATCCATGCCCCCGGGCATCTTCATATCAAAAAAACCGGCGGCAATGTAATTGCCTTGCGAAACCTGATCTTTAACGATTTGTACGGCTTCTTCGCCACTCTTTGCCAAGAGCACTTCGTATTGCAGGGTATTTACATGACCACCTGCACCGGATTGACGAGCACGCCGCCGTGCCATGATAGAATCTGCCGCAGACTCACCCACCCCTAATACATCCCGATAGACTTGTAAAATGGCATCCTCATCATCGACGGCTAAAATTCGTGTATTCATTTGTGGAGTCATATTATCCCTCTGTGGTTCAAACGTTACTGGACTGCCGGAATACGGATTAAAAAGGTTGTTCCTTCACCGACCACACTATCTTCAACCATGATGTCTCCCCCCCAGTTTCGCACAAACCGGCGGGAAATACCTAGCCCTAAGCCGGTACCCTTACTGCTATCTTTGGTGGTATAATCGGACTCAAAAATCGTATCCCATTTGTCTTTAGGGATACCAATACCTAAATCTGATATTCGGATGTGGACATGTCCCTCTTCAAAAGAGGTGTGGTAGTAGATATTTTTCTCGCGGGGCGGCGCATCCGGTGGAAGCATTTCAATCGCATCGGCGCCATTTTTGGTGATGTTAGAGAAGACTTGTAGCAACTCATTCGCATCGGCTAGCACTTTCGGGATGGTCTCATCATAGGATTCCACTACTTGTATCCCTCGTTTCCAGAGAGTATCGTACATGAGTTCCCGGGTATCTTTTAAGACTTTATTGACATCGATTTCCTCGATAGTCGCTTTTTGGCGTGCCATTCCCCGCATACTATCTACAATTTTGATGATTCGGAGCAGATGTTTTTGTAAGAACTGTAATTCTTCCAACCGTTTTTGTTCTATCGCCATTTGTTCGTTCAGGAGCGTATCCAAATCATGAAAATCTTCTTGCGCATGGGTGACAGTTTCCCCGGGAACCGTGGCGTTGAGATATTCCAGCAAAGTACCATTGACATACTCTTTTTTCCAATCTTGTAAAATATCCTGAATCACAGAAAGGCGTGAATCCGTGGATTTGGCGGCTTCATTGATCAGTTTTTCCAGCCGGGCTGAAATCGCCGTTGCCGGATTTAAAACTTCATGGGCGACCCGCCCGGAAATTTCACCCAGTGCAGCTAAGCGCGACATTTGCTCCATTTTTTCTTGCATTTCGGAAGCGGCGAGCTGTTGCAAAACTTCGGCAATCAGGTTATCCAACTCCTTAAAATTGACCGGCTTTTGGATGTAGCCGATGGCACCCCCGTTAAGAGCTTCTTTGAGGTGTTCTTTAGCGGTACTGGCAGAAACCATCGCAATGGGTACTTTGGGAGCGATCCGCTTAATGCGCTGTAATGCCTCCAAACCACTCATATCCGGCATCATAATATCTAGCAGAACCAAATCTGGTTTGAAGGTTGAAGCTTTATCAACCGCCTCTCGTCCATTGACGGCGGTCTCCACCTGATGGCCGGTCATTTTCAAGCGCATATCGATCATTTTTAAGATCGTTGGGGTGTCATCCGCGACCAAAATTTTCAGCTTTCGTTTATCAGACATAAAAGTCACTCCGCTCCCGCATCAAAAACGGCAGAAAGTCCTACTGGGTGAGGTTCAGATTCTTTACTGGTGGTAATATACGATCATTTCAACAAAATTGCACGACCTGTTTTTGTAAAATTTCTACTGGTGAGGGTATAAAAATACGTTCCGCTGGGTACAGGCTGGTGTTGCTGGTCTGTTCCATCCCACATAACGGCATAGATGCCCGCCGCTTGCGAGGCATCCATTAAATAGCGGATAAGTTTACCGTGAACATCATAAATCGTTAACTGGACGTGCCCCGGCTGTGCCAAGCCATAGCGAATGGTTGTATTGGGATTAAACGGATTCGGGAAATTGGCATCGAGGAAGTAACCTTGAGGCACACTGGGGCTGATTACTTCAGGAGTGACGGAGGTGTACAAATTCACATCCAATTCCACGACTGGATTCTCATCGGTAAGTTCAATATCCTCGATCAAGACCGTTTCAAAACCCGGATAGGAAATTTCCAGCGTATATGTATTACTATTGCTGGGGCGCAAAATCCGGCGATACCGCCCGTGGTTATCCGTGATGCGAGGGGTTAGTAAAGTGTCATTATCCACACCGACCACCTCTACAAACGCGCCGGGTAGCGGGTTGCCCGCTTGGTCATAAACAATACCCGTAATCACGCCATTATCCCGACAGCGATCCAGTAAGTAATGAATACCCTGAATATTACGTTCACAGACATTATCCACGTAGTTTTCGTTGCGAGATTGAATGTTACAACAAATACCAACTTCGATGGTAAAGGCAAACGTACCCAATTCCGCATACATCCAGTTTTGGACATACCCTTTATCGCCTTTACCATACGTGGCGAGATACGTGCCGATTTCGTTATCAGTTGGAATTTCACGTCCCATTTCCTGCGCCACACGCCGGATGTGGAAATAATCCGGGGAATCTCCGAACAGGGTATCCCGCCAAGGGAACACAATGCGCTCATTCAAATTACCGGAACGGGAACTATGGTAAATAATCCCGAATGTGGGGCGAACTCGCCGCGCTAACTCCGCAATGGCAAGGGCTTCCGGTTCCGAAAACGGGGCAGTGCCGACGTAATATTCACTACATTGGTTGGTATCCGCCGCCGCAGCCCATGCCCAATCAAAATTTCGATTTAAGTCCACCCCATCACAATCGGAATCATTGATCAGGGTACATTCCGGATGCGCACCGTTGTTTTCATCACAAGGCACATCGGGGAACACGCCGGGACATTCGGCAATGCTGTAATCGAAAACCCCGTTATGGTTGTTATCGCGTTTATTTTTGCGGTAACAAATGTCTGTGTTATCAAACACCACCTGATGCCCATCGGGATTGCCAATGGGTACCACCCAAATTTCCGTTTCATCCACCCAAAAGGTCACTTGATCATCATTACCGTAACCCGTTAGCAATTGATCGATCAGCATCATCGAAATTTCCACACCCAAGATTTCTTCTGCGTGGATGTGCCCATCGATGAGAATTACCGGCTCGTCTTCATCCATCTGTGGATTATCGGAAATCTTGATCGCCCACATCGTGCGACCTTCCAACGTTGTGCCGATGCTATCGATGCGGCACAACGCCTCATAATTGGCGGCATAATCCTCAAGTTCTTGTACCACCTCATCATATGTATGATAGCGTTCAATAGGCGGCAGATAGTCTTGAGCCGCGCTCACCCCACTCAACAAAAATAAAATCAGCAAGATATGAGTCCATTTCATTTTCATGATTTACCTCTGATCTCAATTACAGACCCTTAGAGTGTTTGCCACCCTAAGGGTCTAAATTATTGGGCTTAGTCAAGCTCGTTCAACTATTTCAACAGCGTTATTTGGTGCGACACTGATTGGCCGGCGGCGTTGTAGCGAACAAAGTACGTTCCACTCGGCACGGTGGTTCCATTTTCGGTTCGTCCATCCCACGGTACAGCATAAGCGCCGGGTTCCCGCGGGCCGGTTGCCAGTGTTTTTACCAACTGCCCGGTGGTATTGTACACTTTCACGGAAACCTCACTGGCGACGGGCACCACAAACCGGATGGTCGTTTTTGGATTAAACGGGTTAGGGTAACTTTGCAAGTTGATTTCGGCTTTCGGGATGTTCACACCCAGCAATTCTAGCGGCACACTCACAACGCCATCGCGCACCCATGTACGCCCTCCATCCGTGGTACGCCAGATACCCATAAAACCGGTGCCATCGTCTCCCGGCGCTTCATGCCAACCGGTGACAATCCCGTTATTTTCATCCACAAAATCCACATTAAAAAAGGTTGTATCGGGGAAGTCTGCTGGGACCTCGCAATGGGGGTCTTCGCAGAAATTTTCTTGACGATGCCAACTGGCGCCGCCATCGGTGGTATTCATGATGGTGGCATTCGTGCCGACAGCCCAACCGTGCGTGGCACTCACAAAATCAACGGCTCGAAACGCTTTAACAAAGCCCGGATAGCTCTGTTCTTCCCATGTTTCACCGCCATTTTCCGTATGCCAGATCACGCCATCCACGTAAGTGTAGGGAGAGGATTCTGCCCCACCAACCACCCAACCTTCATCCTCGGAGACAAAGGAGCAATCAAGCAGGTCGTTGTCGTCATCATAGAACATCGTTTCCCAGGTCCAATCGCCATCACCCCCGTTTGTGGTTTTCAGGATATAACCGGATTTTTCCACATCTCCCACATAACCGGTACAGGCGTAACCCACTTCATCCGTTAAAAACGAGATACCGTAAAAGTCAGAGGTTTCCTGATTATCTTCATCTTCCCACGGGAAGGGCTTGATCCAGATGTGACGCCCGCTATTTTCCGTGACATGTACTTGACCGCCATCACCACAAATCCAACCATCATTATTACCGGAAAAACCAATGCTGTGCAGATCTTCGCCGGTACGGACACTCAGCGGTTGCCAGCTTTCACCGCCATTGGTGGTTCGCAGATAGAGCCCCCCATCGCCGGCAAGCCAACCGCGATACGTACCCCTAAATTGAACTTCATTCAAATTCCGGTTGAAGCCGGTGCCGAAAAAGATCGGTAGCCAAAATTCACCCAGCCCCAAGGCTTCATTGTACAGATAGCCAACACCGTTATCCCCGCAAATCCAGCCGTTACCCCAACCAAAGTCATCGGTGTATTCAAACCAAAGGGTCGTAAAATTTGCGCCACTCTGTATTGTTTGGGATGACCAGTTCTCACCGCCATCATCGGAATGGTATAGCATACCGTCACTTGTACAAAACCAAATATGCTGGTCTCCAACAAACACATCGTTCACATTCCCGGAGATGGAAAGCCCTGCCGGCGTGTTCCAAGTGATGCCATCATTGGAGATTAAGACGGTGCCATTTTCACCGGTAGCGCAAAATAGATCAAGGCTTGTGTTGCCAAACACCGCGTGCAACGTTTCCGAAGTGTTACTTGTACGAGGTGTCCACGTTGTACCATCTGTACTGTGTACGATTTGTCCATTTTCCCCGACGGCAATGCCCATAACGCCACTCACATCCGTTACCCAGAGGTCTGTGAATCCATCATTACTACTAAATTGTTCGGTCCAGGACTCACCCCGATCATCGGTGTACAAAATCTGGCCGGCATCTGTCACCGTCCAAGCATTATTGGCTTCTAGGCTACGGATACTCTGAAATGACGCCTCGCTGTTCGTTTCCACCCCGTACCAGCCACTACCGCCGTTATCGCTCAGAGCATAGGCACCATCACCACCGCCCACATGAAACAGGTCGCCATTTTCATCAACGGATAGACATGCCCACCACTTGGTTGCGCCTTGTTCCTGTAACACCCAATTAAGCCCACCATCATTGGTGTACAAGATTTCACCGACCTCGCCGACAATCCACCCTTCCTGCGGATTGTTAAAAAAGACATCCCGAAAACTACGGTACGGCGCCGGAACAGTGCGCCGAGTCCAACTGAGACCGGCATCATCGGAAATATTGATACCCCGGCAAAAATCAACTGCCGCCATATGATCGGCATCGATATAGTGTACCGCATCCAGACGGATCGGGCAATACGAAGCACAGATACTATCCGGCGGATCGGGGTTTGAACACTGAGCCATGACATCTTGAGCCAAAAACAACATGACGAACGCAAGCGCAACTACAAATAGATAACCGTTTTTCCACATCATTTACGGAAACCTCCTATAAGGGGTAAAGGGTCGTTAATTCTGATAATATCAGGGAATTTAACGGGGATAAATGCAGTGGACGTGGGGTTTGCTAATATGGTGAAATTTAAGGAGTCTGTCAACCCAAAGATGAAAAAAGCACCAAATG